>NZ_DASVSO010000675.1:0-11796 GCF_036388035.1 Archangium sp. | reverse complement strand
TACAAGCGGTGTGTGTGTTTATGCCACACCGCTTGTAGACGTCTACAAGTGAAGCGAGGCCGCCCCGTTTGTTGGCCTCGCCCGTCCTGTGCCCGGGCGGCGATGATCGCGCCAGCGCCGCCTCCCATTGCCCCAGGAGTCCTCCGTTGAAGCTGCCCGCGTTCGTCCATGGCACCCATGCGACCGTGAAGCCCCGCTGTCGCAAGAAGGCCAAGGCCCTGGTGGAAGGAGCCACGTGGGAGGAACTCTCGAGCGACTGGCTGGACACCTCGGAGGTTGCTGACCTGCTCGTCCTCGAGGGCCCCAGCCCCCTGATGGGGAAGCAGCCGCACTTTCAGCTCTTCGACCTGGGACGGGCGCTCCTCGAGGGGCTGGCCGCGGCACCCTCGGACGAGGTGAATGAGCGGGCCTTCCGCTCGGCGCTCGACAGCCCCTGGAGCCTGCTCTGCTTCATGGGGCAGCACGCCTCCTTCTTCGTGTCGAGAGGGGAGCGGCAACTGCCGTTCCTCGAGGCCTGCTCACGTCACTGGGCCGAGCTGGATGGCGTGGGTGAGCGCTACTCCACCGGGGCACCGGCGGGCCAACGCCTGTGGAACCTGACGACGCCCATCAAGCTCGTCCTGGGCCAGCGGGGGCTGTCGCGTGTGCTCGCCGAGAAGCCCCTGTCCGCCGAGGGGCTGGCACCGCTCGTCGAGCAGGTGCGCGAGGTGCGGCTTCCCGCGCCTCGTCGTGCCTATACCCCCGGGAAGGACTGACTCACTGCTGCGCGGCGATGACCGCGCCGAGCCGGCGCATGCCCTCTTCGATGAGCTCGGGCGGGCGGTTGGAGTAGTTCAGGCGCATGAACTCGCCGCGCGGCTCGGAGGCGAAGAAGGGGGAGCCGGGCACGAAGGCCACGCGCTTCTCCAGCGCCAGCGGGAAGAGGGTGTCCGCGCTCATGCCGCGCGGCAGCTCCACCCAGAGGAACATGCCGCCGTCCGGCTGCGTCCACCGCGTGCCCGCCGGCATGTGTCGCTCCAGCGAGCCGAGCATCGCCAGGCACCGCTCCCCGTAGACGACGCGCAGTCCGTCCAGGTGGGCGTTGTAGTCGAAGCGCGACAGCAGCCGCGCCGTGGCCCGCTGCGCCACCGTGGCCGTGTGCAGGTCCGCCGACTGCTTGGCCACCGTGAGGGCGCGGATGATCTCCCGCGGGCCCACGGCCCAGCCGATGCGCAGCCCGGGCGCCAGCGTCTTCGAGAACGTCCCCAGGTTGAGGACCACGCCCTCGTCGTCGAGCGAGGCCAGCGAGGGCAGGTGCTCGCCCCGGAAGCGCAGCTCGCCGTACGGGTTGTCCTCCAGGATGAGGATGCGGTGCCGCTGGGCGAAGCGCACCAGGGCGTGCCGGCGCTCCAGCGACAGCGTGGTGCCCTTCGGGTTCTGGAAGTTGGGCACCAGGTAGATGAGCTTGGGCTTGCGCTCGGCCACCATGCGCTCCAGCTCGTCCACCTTCATGCCGTCGTTGTCACTGCCCACCACGGCGAACGAGGCCTCGTACCCGCTGAAGACCTGCAGCGCGGCGAGGTAGCTGGGGTTCTCCACCAGCACCAGGTCGCCCGGGTCCAACATCACCTTGGCCACCAGGTCGATGCCCTGCTGCGAGCCGTTGGTGATGAGCACCTGCTCCGTCGCCACCCGCAGGCCGCTCTTGCCCAGGTGCGAGCTGATCCACTCGCGCAGCGGCCCGTAGCCCTCGGTGGTGCTGTACTGCATCGCGGCGCGGCCCTCGTCCGCGAAGACCTCGGCGTGCGCCTGGGCGATGGCCTCCACCGGGAAGAGCTCGGGCGCCGGCAGCCCGCCCGCGAAGGAGAGCACGTCGGGGCGCTCGGCCACCTTAAGGATCTCCCGCACGGCGGAGGCCTTCATCCGCGACATGCGCTGCGCCAGGGGGAACGCGGGGAGCGGGGGAATGACGGCCACGGCCATGGTCAGTCTCCTTTCGGCACTTCAGGCGAGACGTACGTCTCTTCCTTGATGGAGGAGAGCACGATGGTGGTGTGGGTCCGGGTGACGCCGGAGATGGTCCGCAGCGTCTCCACGAGCAGGGTGTCCAGCGTCTTCGTGTTCGACGTCCGCACCTTGAGGATGTACGAGTCCTGACCGGCGACGCGGTGGGCCTCGAGCACCTCGGACATCGCGAGCACCTTCCGGGCGAAGCCCTCGAAGTACTTCGGGTGCTCGATGCTCACCCCGATGAAGGCGGTGATGTCCTTGCCCAGCTTCGCCGCGTCCACGCGCGCCGTGTAGCCGGTGATGACGCCCTTCTCCTCGAGCTTGCGGATGCGCTCGGCCACCGCCGGCTGGGACATCCCCACCGTGCGGGAGATCTCCAGCTGCGTGGCGCGGCCATCGCGCTGCAGCAGATCGACGATGCGGGAGTCGAGCTCATCCATGGAAGTCGAGAGACCTTATTTTTATAAGCCCCGAGGACCGAACGCGGATAATTTATATGTGCCTCGGAAACGGTGCAAGAGGGAGCGTCCGGGGCGCTATCCTGCCGCTCCCGATGTCCCAAGCAGCCGCCCCCCGCGCACCCGTGCCGTTCGGCCAGTACAAGCTCATCGACCGTCTCGCCGTGGGCGGGATGGCGGAGGTGTTCCTCGCCCATCAGCCCGGCCCGGACGGCTTCGAGAAGCCCGTCGTCATCAAGCGCATCCGGCCGCACCTGTCCCGGCAGTCCAACTTCGTGCGGATGTTCCTCAACGAGGCGCGGCTGGCCGCCCAGCTCAACCACCCCAACATCGTGCAGATCCACGACCTGGGGAAGGTGGGTGACAGCTACTACATCGGCATGGAGTACCTCTTCGGTCGGGACATGCGACGGGTCGTCCCCAAGGCCGAGTCGCTGGGGATTCCCTTCCCCATGGTGTACGCGCTGAAGATCGCCTCGTCCGTGTGCGAGGGCCTCCACTACGCGCACCAGAAGGTGGACCTGTACGGGGCGCCGCTGAACATCGTCCACCGGGACGTGACGCCGGAGAACATCTTCGTGTGCTTCGACGGCACGGTGAAGGTGCTGGACTTCGGCATCGCCAAGGCGGCCAACCGGGTGGAGCACACGCGCGCGGGCGAGCTGCGCGGCAAGCTCAGCTACCTCAGCCCCGAGCAGTGTCTGGGCAAGCCGCTGGACCATCGCAGCGACGTCTTCTCCCTGGGGGTCGTCCTCTACGAGTGGCTCACCGGCTTCAAGCTCTTCACGGGCGAGTCCGACGTGGCCGTCATGCGCAGCATCGTCGACGGCAAGGTGTATGCGCCCTCGTACTTCCGCGCCGACATCCCCGAGTCCGTGGAGGCCATCCTCATGAAGGCCCTGGAGCGCGATCGCGACAAGCGCTACCCCACGGCCTGGCACTTCCAGCAGGACCTCGACCGCTTCCTCAACGCGTACGAGTTCACCCCCACCCACCTCCACCTCTCCAACTTCCTCAAGCAACTCTTCCTCGATGAATTGGAGGAGGAGCACCTGCGGATCCGTCCCACGCCCGCGGTGCCCCTGCCCACGCCCCCCCTCGGTGGAGCGACGCTGGAGATGGAGTCGGCCCTGCCCGAAGAGGAGCCCTCCTCCGAGGAGCGCACCCTCCCGGTGCCGCTCTCGGCCTCCCAGCTCGAGGCCCTGGAGGCGCTCGCCCGCAAGCACGGTGTCCCAGTGGAGCGCATGGTCGGGGACATCCTCTCGGCCTGGCTCAAGTACCGCTGACATGCCCCGCCTGAAGCTGACGATTGAGTACGACGGCACCCGCTATGTGGGGTGGCAGGTGCAGCCCAACGGCACCTCCATCCAGGCCCGGCTGGTGCGGGCCTTGGAGGAACTCCTCGGCGAGCAGGTAGCCGTGGAGGCGGCCGGCCGCACGGATGCCGGCGTCCATGCCACCGGGCAGGTGGTGTGCTTCAACACGCCGCGCACGCTGCCGCTCAAGGCGTACTGGATGGGGCTCAACGGCTTGCTGCCGGAGGACATCGCCGTCGTCCGCGCCGAGGAGGTGCCCGCCGAGTTCGACCCGCGTCGCTGGTCCCACGGCAAGCGCTACCGCTACCGGGTGAGCAACAAGCCCACGCGCTCGCCCCTGCGCCGCTTCACCCACTGGGAGGTGTTCGCCCCCCTCCAGGTGGAGGCCATGCAACGCGCCGCCGCGCACCTCGTGGGCCGGCACGACTTCTCCGCCTTCCGGGCCTCCAACTGCCAGGCCACCCACGCCCTGCGCGAGGTGCGCCGGGTAGACGTCCAGGGCACCTCCCGGGACGAGGTGTCCTTCACCGTCGAGGGCACCGCCTTCCTCAAGCACATGGTGCGCAACCTCGTGGGCACCCTGGTGGAGGTGGGCAAGGGGCGCCGTCCCGAGGCCTGGGTGGCCGAGGTGCTCGCCTCGCGAGACCGCAAGCGCGCCGGTCCCACCGCTCCGCCCCAGGGGCTCGTCATGGAGGAGGTCTTCTATGGAGACGGCCCGCCTCCTCGCACCCCGGGCGGCACGGCGGACGAGGAAGGCGAGGAGTGAGGAGGCGCCCCGCGTGCCGCGCCCGCGGTTGCGCTAGGCTGTGGACCCCGTGAGCTCCACCCAGGCCATCCTCGACCCGCTGCGCGTCCGCATCCGCCGTCTCCAGTTCACCCTGGGGATTGGCTTCCTGGCGTTGGTGTCGGGCTCCGTGCTGAGCGCGGCCCTCACCCTGCGCCTCATGGAGCGGCTCCAGGCGCTGCCCTTCGACTTCCTGCGCATCGGCTTCGCCCTGGTGCTCTCGAAGCTGTGGGTGCTCGCCGTGCTGCCCCTGCTGTGCTACGGCGCCGCCCGCATCATCGAGCTGCGCCCCGGGACGACCGCGCTCGGGGCCGCCTTCACCGGCCAGGGCTTCCTCCTCGCGCTCGACTTCGTGCGCGGGGGCGTCGACGGCCTGCTGGAGCGGGGCTGGCTCATCACCCTGCTGGACTGGGGGATGTTCGCCGTGGGCGTGGTGCTCACCCGGCAGGCCGTGGTGCGAGGACGGGCCGACGCCGGGAAGCAGGCGGAGCAGGCCCAGAAGCAGGCCGCCGAGAAGAAGGACGAGTACGCCGAGTTCCTCCAGGCCGCCGAGCGCGCGGGCGAGAAGATTGCCCAGCGCGAGGCCGGCACCGCCGAGGGGCAGGGCGCTCCGGTGCAGTCCCTGCCCGTTCCGGAGCAGGCCCCGGCCCCGGCCGAGCCCGTCGCGGAGTCCACCGAGCGGAAACCCGAGGACGCGCCGAAGGCTCCCGCCGCCTGAGGCGCCCCGGGGCGGCTCAGCCGTGGACCACGCGCTTGACGCCCCGGCGCAGCAACAGGTCGGGCAGCTTGAAGCGGTGATCGCCCCGCAGCACCAGTCGCTCCCCGTCCACCGAGCCCTGGCTGGCGAGGCCCCGCTGGAGCGCGTGGAGCCATGTCTCCAGCTCGGCCGCGGGAAGGCCCAGGCCCTCCACCACCGTCACCTCCTCGCCGCCGCGTCCGGCCTCGAGCCGCACCACCGCGCGCTCGGGTCCCTGGGGCGGCGGCGTGTCCGGGAAGTCCTCCTGGCGCACCTGGGGCCTGGTGGAGGGCAGCGTGTCGCGCAGGCCCTGGAGCCGCGCGAACGGGTTGTGGTTGAGGCTGTCCTTGTCCTTTGGCTTCGTCATGGGCGTGTGCCTCACTTGACCCGGCGTCCGACGAGGCGCGTCAGCAGCTCCTGGAACTCGTCGGGGCCGATGTCGAGGTGCTCGACGACGTTCCCATAGAGCAGGGCCGAGGGCACGGAGCGGTCCCCGCGCTCGCGCTGGAGCCGGTGCAGGGTGTGGAGGAGGATGCGCTCGGCGCGGGTGAGGCCGTCTCGCACGTCGGGGATGTGGTCGCGGGGATCCATGGGCACTCGCGTCGCCTCGGGGCCCCGCAGCCTACCCGGCGAGCGGGCGCCGTGCGCCTGTCCTTCCGCCTCCTCTGGGGGGGAGGGATTGACACGCCATCCGTTAAAACGGATATTGCGTCTGTCCGTTTTGACGGACATGCTTCCGCCATCGGAGAAACAATCCGCCATGAGCCAGGCCGCCGAAATCATCAACCTCGACGAGTTCCGGAAGCGACGTGAGCCCAGGCCGTCGTCCGCCGCCCGCTCTCCCGCCCCCATGACCCTCTGGACGCCGGTATGGGTGTGGGTCATGGTCTGGCCTACGTGAAATCGGTTCGGGAAAACACCCCTCCGCAGAAGTCGGAGGAAGAGGCACCCGTGGCCCCCAAGGGTCGGGGACGGAAGCGGGAGCCGGCTGGCAAGGCGGTTGCTCCCCCGGAAGCTCCCCCCGCGGCCCCCGCCTCCGAGGAGGAGTGGGCCTACGAGGTGGCGCACGGGGAGGCCTCGGCGGACCTGGCCCCCATCGTCGGCCGCAACCTCCGCCGCCTGCGCACCCAGCGGGGCCTGTCCCTGGAGCGGCTCGCCAAGGCGTCCGGGGTGAGCCGGGCCATGCTGGGGCAGATCGAGCTCGGGCAGAGCGCTCCCACCATCAACGTCATCTGGAAGATCGCCCGGTCGCTGGGCATCCCGTTCTCGGCGTTGATCAGCACCACCGCCCAGAGCGGCACGCGGTTGATGCGCGCCACGCAGGCCAAGGTGCTCGCCTCGCATGACGGCAGCTTCACGTCGCGCGCGCTCTTCCCGTTCGACGAGCCCCGGCGCGTCGAGTTCTACGAGCTGCACCTGGCCGCGCGCGCGGTGGAGAAAGCGGATCCGCACCCGCCGGGGACGCTGGAGAACCTCGTGGTGACGGTGGGGCAGGTGGAGATCGACCGCGGGGACGAGCGTCACGTGCTGGCCGCGGGAGACGCCATCCTCTTCGAGGCGGACGTGGCGCACGTCTACCGCAACGTGGGCAACGTGGACGCGATCATGTTCCTGGTGATGACGTACGCGGAGACGGTCGGCTAGGGCCCTCGCGCGCGTCCTCTGGAAACACGAAGAGCCGGCGGGCCCCTCGGGCGCTCTCGCCGGCTCTCGCGTTTCAGGCCCTCACGGGCCGGGTGCTACTTCGCCGAGCACATCATCATCGGCATGCCGTTGCACATCATCATCATCGGCATCCCCATGGACATCATGGAGTTCATGGCGTCGCAGCAGTCCTTCATCATCTCCATCTGGCCCTGATCCATGGGCATCATCCGGCACATCATGCCGTCCTTGCCCATCTCGCAGGTCATCCGGGCCATCATCGGCGTGCGCATCATCATGGGCATCATCATCGGCATGCCGCCCATCATCGGGTTCATGCCCATCATGCCGCCCATCATCGGGTTCATGCCCATCATGGGGTTCATCCCCATCATCGGCATCATCCCGCCCATCATGGGATTCATCCCCATCATCGGGTTCATGCCCATCATCGGCATCTGATTCATGCCCATCATCGGCATCATCCCGCCCATCATCGGCATGGGCATCGAGCCGCCCATCATCGGGTTCATCATTCCGGGCTGCATGGGCATGCTCATCTGGGTGGCAGGGGTCATGGTCGATCCTCGTGTGACGGCGTGAGTGGGACTCGGGGTGTTACCGCGGGAAGCGAAGGTAGAGAGGGGAGGATCCCCGGACAACGCGAGGGGGGCGTTTCCTCCAGTGAAACGGAGAGGCCGCCCCGGCGGGCGGAGGCACCTGTCAGGCAGCGGGCAGTGGGCGGGAGCGGGTGTGCACTTCCGAGCGGGACGCGCCGAGGAGAGCCTCCCGGATTTGGGCTAGAACCGCCCCCATGAGCGCAGATCCGCGACAGGAGGGCCCGGGTACCTTCCCACCCACGCGCTGGACCCTCATCCGCTCGGCCCAGGCCTCTCCGGAGGCGCGCCGCGCGGCGATCGAGTCGCTGCTGCGCACCTACTGGCGCCCCCTCTACGTCTTCATGCGCCGCCAGGGGCTGGACGCCGAGGCCGCGCGCGACGCGGTGCAGGACCTGCTCGTGCGGCTGCTGGAGCACGACTTCCTCGACCGGTTGAGCCCCGAGAAGGGCCGGCTGCGCGGCTACCTGCTGACGGCCGCGCGCAACCACCTCATCCACCGTCATGAGCGCGAGAGCGCGGCGCGGCGCGGGGGTGGGGTCGCTCCGATGCCGCTGGACTTCGCCCTGGCGGAGCGGCTCGCGGCCGAGGACGCGCAGGGCCCGGACGAGGCCTTCGAGCGGGAGTGGGCCGCGAGTGTCATGGAGCGCGCCCTGGAGCGGCTGAAGGCCGAGTTCGACAGTGGCGCGCGCAGAGGCCCCTTCGCCCTGGTGCTCCAGTTCTTCCGCCCCGGCGAGCCGCCGAGCTACCGGGACGCCGCGGCGGAGCACGGCATGTCGCTGCCGCAGCTCAAGACGTTCCTCCACCGCGCGCGGGTGCGCTACCGCGAGCTGGTGCGCGAGGAGGTGGCGGACACGGTGGGCGGGCCCGAGGAGGCGGAGGCCGAGCTGGTCGAGCTGCTCCGGGTGTTGAAGCGATGAGCGCCCGCTGCTCCCGCTGCGGGACTCCGGTGGCCGCCGAGCGCCTGGCGGTGTGTCCAGGCTGCCTCCTGGGCGAGGACGTGGAGGACCCGGGGCGCATCGGCTCCCTGGAGCTGGAGGAGGAGATTGGCCGGGGCGGCATGGGCCGCGTCTTCCGCGCGCGCCACGTGCGGCTGGACCGTGCGGTGGCGGTGAAGTTCCTCGCCGGAGAGGCCGCCTCCAGTCCCGAGGCCCAGGCCCGCTTCGCGCGGGAGGCTCGGGCGCTGGCGCTGCTGGACCATCCGAACATCGTCCGGGTGCACGACTTCGGGGACGAGGAGGGGGAGCGCTTCCTGGTGATGGAGCTGGTGGAGGGCCGCTCGCTCGCGGAGCTGCTGCCGCTGCCCCCGGCCGAGGCCGTGCGCATGGCCCTCCAGGTGTGCGACGCGCTGGCCTACGCGCACGCGCGTGGGGTGGTGCACCGGGACATCAAGCCCGCCAACATCCTCGTGGACGGCGCGGGCCGGGTGAAGGTGACGGACTTCGGGATTGCCCGCATCGTGCGGCAGGAGGGGCCTCGCGACACCCTCACCGCCGCGCACACCGTGGTGGGTACCCCCGAGTACATGGCCCCCGAGGCGCTCGTCGGAGCCCCGCCCGACCCGCGCATGGACGTGTACGCGGTGGGCGTGCTGCTGCACGAGATGGTGACGGGCCGACCTCCGGTGGCGGGCTCGCCCTCGTTGACGGGAGCGCTCGGGGCGGTGGTGCGGCGGGCCGTGATGCTCGAGCCCTCCCGGCGCTACGCCAGCGCGCAGGCGCTCGGCCTGGACCTGCGACGGCTCGCGGATGGGGCGGCGGAGGCGTCATTGCCTCCGGACGAGGTCATCTGGATGCGCGCGGTGGCGGTGCTGCAGGCGGTGGCCTGTGCCCTGGTGCTGTGGGCGCTCGTCGTGTCGGTGACGCCTCGGGTGCTGGCGTCGAGCGAGCTGGTGCCGCTCACCATGCAGCCCGCGGCCCAGCTCGCCGATGGCCGGTGGGTGACGCGGGCGCGCTTCGAGACGGGCCCCATCCTCGGTGCGGTGGCGGGGCTCGCGGTGGCGCTCGCGGCGTACGGGCTGCTGCGGAGGCACTGGCGCCACGAGGGGCTGGACGCGCCCGCCCCCGAGGTGCCGTTGCGCGAGGCCCGTGCCTTCCTGGGAGTGGCGGCGGCATGCTCGGGCCTGTTCGCCCTGCGGGGCGTGATGGAGGGGCTGGTGGGCATCTCCATGCCTCCCTTCATGCCGCTGCTCGGGGGCCTGCTCGAGCTGTCCGCGCTCTACCTCCTGTGCGTCTCCACCCTGGAGGCGTGGCGGCGCCAGCGTCCGCTCTCCCGCGAGCCCGCCCTGTGGGTCGGGGTGTTTCTGATGCTCACCCCGCCGGTGCTGGAATTCGGCATGTACCTGTGGCGCTGGCGGCCCTGAGCATCTCGGATGAATAGGGGCAGGCAGGGTTGGCGTGTCGTGGCGACGGGGCTCGCGGTGCTGCTGGTGCAGGGCTGCGCCACGGTGCGGCACGAGGGTGGGAGTGGATTCTCCCTGCCGGCCAGTGCGTCATTTCCGGGTGAGGCCACCCGCGTCTCCGTCAACCCGAGCGCCTCGTCATCCGCTGACGAATGGAGAGCCGAAGCCGGGGCTCGGCGGGCCGAGGTCGAGTGGGCGCTGGCCCAGATGTGGGCAGCGGCCAGCGGAGAAGGGCAGGTGGGCTCTGCGCTGCATGACGTCAATGCCCTGGTTGCGAGGTGAGAGGGAAGGTACGCATGACAAATGAAATCTCATTGCCCGGACTTGAGCGGCTGCTGGCGGCCTGCGAGAAGTACCCCGTCCAAGCCAAGCTGCGAAAGCCCTGGGGAGGTGCTCCAACCGCGGGCTCGCTCATCTTGGGTAGGCCCTTGGACCCGATGCTGGCCGCCTTCTATTCACGACTGGGCGGGCTCCTGCTCGACCTCGACCTCTATGTCAATGCATGTGATGCGCAGGTGAACGGTATCCTCATGGCGAACGAGGAGGTTCAGCCGTACTGGCCCGAGCCGTTCCGGTCCCTCCTCGTCTTCGGGGGCAAGGAGGGCTCGGCCTATACCTACGCCACGGTGCCGAGCTTGGCGGATACGCAGGGCTTCCAACCGGTCGTCGAGGTCGACCCCTACGAGGACATCTACGCGCTCCCCATTGCCTCCAATGTGGACCGCTTCTTCGACACCTATGCCCGCTATCTGGAGTTCGTCTACGAGATGCCCGATTTCAGTGAGGATCGCGGTACATGGCCCGTCTTTCCCTGGCACGTGCCGGAGATCATCGCCACCGACCGGACGCTGATGGGCATGATCCTGGAAGGTCGCTTCGACTTCCTGATGTTCCAGGAGGGAGTCGAGGCTCGGAGGGTCAACGAGGAGATCCGGGAGTGGATTGCGAAGCTCCGGGCCGCGAGCACGTGACGGAGGTTCTGCGCACGTCCGAACCATGAATCAGCGGGTGCCCCGCAACCGCGAATTTCCCTTCCGGTATTTCCCCGTGGAAGGGGAGGGCGGCGTCACCACCGAGGGCACTGGAGCCCCGGGCGACCGCGCTCCCCCGAGGGAGATGTGTCATGGATCCGACGACCCCGGTGTATCCCGAGTCGAGCAGCTTCATGGTGGCCGCGTACCTGCTCTACCTGCTCGTGAGCATCGGGCTGACGGTGTGGGTGGCCAAGACGCTGCAGCGCAACGGGGCGCACTTCCTCCACGATGCCTTCCTGGGCAAGGAGCGGCTGGCGGACTCGGTGAACCACCTGCTGGTGGTGGGCTTCTACCTGATGAACATCGGGTACGTGGCCCTGTCGCTCAAGGAGCAGCGCACCATCTGGTCGGTGCAGGAGGTCATCGAGCTGGTCTGCACGAAGGTGGGCTGGGTGATGGTGGTGCTGGGCGGCATGCACTTCTTCAACCTCTACGTCTTCAACCGCATCCGCCGCACGGGCCAGCTGCGCAACCAGCCTCCCCCGGTGCTGCCGCGTGAGTTCACCCGGGTGTCGCCGTCGGTCCCCGTGGCCGAGGGAGTCTGAGGTGAGCCATGCGCGCCCTCACCGTGCTGTATGACGAGACGTGTGGCTTCTGCGTGAGCTGTGCCCGGTGGTTGCGGCAGCAGCGCACGTTGGTGGGACTCGAGTGCCTCGCGGCGGGAGGCCAGACGGCGGCGCGGCGCTTTCCCGAGCTGCGCCGCTCGGGCACCAAGGAGGAGCTGGTGGTGGTGGACGACGCGGGAGGCGTCTACCGCGACACCCAGGCGTGGTTGATGGTGCTGTGGGCGCTGGAGGAGTACCGGCCCTGGGCACAG
>NZ_DASVSO010000674.1:0-2760 GCF_036388035.1 Archangium sp. | reverse complement strand
CTCCCAGTGGGTGCTCGGCTGGACGAACGAGCAGAAGCGGGCCGCGCTGAAGGCCGAGGTGCACGCGGTGGAGGTGCGCACCCGGGAGGCCGCCGCGCGCTGGCAGGCGCTGGAGTCCCAGCGCAAGGCGTTGCAGAGCCGCGGCGAGTCGCTGAGCCAGCTCGCCGTCTTCGAGTCCTTCCGCGAGCTGGACTGGCGGAGCGTCGCCACCGAGCTCCAGCACCTGGAGGAGCAGCTGCGCGAGCTGGAGTCCGCTTCCAACGTGCTGCGCACGCTCGAGCAACAGCTCGGCAAGCTCGAGCGCGAGCTGAAGCGGACGGAGGAGCAGCTGAAGGAGGTGGAGAAGCTCCAGACACGCCTGGACGTGCAGGAGGAGAGCGCACGCAAGGTGCTGGCCCGAGGCGAGCAGGCCCAGCGGGAGGCCACCGAGGCGCTGCGGGCGTGCTACCCGCGTGTGGCGGCCCTGTGCGCCGAGAAGTGGGGGAGCGCTCCCCTCGATGTCGAGGCCTGCGACGAGCGCGAGCGGCAGGTGCGGGAGGAGCTCCAGCGGCGTGTCGACACCGAGAGCAAGCAGCTCGAGCGGATGCGGGACGCCATCATCCGCGCCATGCAGTCCTACCGGGCGGACTTCCCACTGGAGACGCAGGAGGTGGACGCGAGCCTGGACGCCGCGGGCGAGTACTGGGCCATGCTGGACTCACTGTGCAAGGACGGCCTGCCCGGCTTCGAGGCGCGCTTCAAGAGCCTGCTGAACGAGAACACCATCCGCGAGGTGGCCAACTTCCAGGCCCAGCTTCATCGCGAGCGCCAGGACATCCGCGAGCGCATCGAGACCATCAACCGCTCGCTGCGGGCCATCGACTACAATCCCGGTCGCTACATCGTCCTGGAGCCCGCCGCGAGCGCGGACCCGGACGTGCGGGACTTCCAACATGACCTGCGCGCGTGCACGGAAGGCGCGCTCACGGGCTCGGAGGATGACGCGTACTCGGAGAAGAAGTTCCTCGACGTCAAACGCATCATCGAGCGCTTCCGGGGACGCGAGGGAAACACGGAGCTGGACGCTCGGTGGACCCGCCGGGTGACGGACGTCCGCAACTGGTTCAGCTTCTCGGCCTCGGAGCGCTGGCGCGAGGATGACGTCGAGCACGAGCACTACACGGACTCGGGTGGCAAGTCCGGCGGCCAGAAGGAGAAGCTCGCCTACACGGTGCTGGCCGCGAGCCTGTCCTACCAGTTCGGCTTGCAGTGGGGGGAGACGCGCTCGCGCTCGTTCCGCTTCGTCGTCATCGACGAGGCCTTCGGCCGTGGCTCGGATGAATCGGCGGCCTACGGGCTGGAGCTCTTCCGCCAGCTCAACCTGCAGCTGCTCATCGTGACACCCCTGCAGAAGATTCGCGTCATCGAGCCGTACGTGGCGAGCGTGGGCTTCGTGCACAACGACGCGGGGCAGAGCTCCAAGGTCCGCAACCTCAGCATCGAGGAGTACCGTGCCGAGCGCGAGGCCCGCAGCGCATGAGCGGGGCCTCGGTGCGCGTCAGGCGGCCTCGCGAGACCCCGTCGCCTCGCGCTGGGCCTTTCCGACTCCCGTCGTCGCCGACCTCGGCGCGCGGGAGAACTCCATCGTGCCATCGTCGACCTTGCCGAAGCGCAGCGTGAGCAGATCGAGCACGTAGTTCTGGTAGAGCCGCCACGGCCGCTTCGAGCCCTGCTTCGGCATCAGCTCGAGCGCCCGCTGGACGTAGCCCGACGAGAAGTCGAGGAACGGCTGCTCCTCGACCGTGGGATCATGGCGCGGCGTACAGGTCGTGTCGCCGTGCCGCTCCATGTGGTTGAGCAGCCGGCAGACATACTCGGAGGTGAGGTCCACCTTCAGCGTCCACGACGCGTTGGTGTAGCCGAACGAGTAGGCGAGGTTCGGCACGCCGCTGAACATCATGGCCTTGTAACAGAGGCTCTTCGACAGGTCGCGCCGCTCACCGTCGACGCTGAACTCGATGTCGCTCAGCAGCTGCAACTTGAGTCCCGTGGCGGTCACGATGACATCCGCCTCGAGCTCCTGGCCAGAGCGGAGCTCGAGCCCCTTCTCCGTGAACGTCTCGATGTGATCGGTGACGACCGAGGCGCGGCCCTGCTTGATCGCGCTGAACAGGTCGGCGTCGGGGACGAGGCAGACGCGCTGGTCCCACGGGTTGTAACGCGGCGTGAAGTGGGTCGCGACGTCGTAGTCGGGACCGAGCTGCTCGCGCACCAGGCGGATGAGGAACTCCTTGATCCGCTCGGGCCGCTTCCGCGCCAGGTTGTAGAAGAGCATGCTGAGGAGCACGTTCTTCCACCGCGTGATCGCATAGGCGAGCTTCACCGGCAGGTAGCGGCGCAGCCCATTGGCGATGGGGTCCTCGGCCGGGCGCGACATGACATAGGTCGGCGAGCGCTGAAGCATGGTGACGTGCGCGGCCGTCTTGCTCATCTCGGGCACGAGGGTGACGGCGGTCGCGCCGCTGCCGATCACCACGACGCGCTTGTTCTGGTAGTCCAGGCGCTCCGGCCAGAACTGCGGATGGACGAGGGTGCCCTGGAAGCGCGCCTCGCCGGGGAACTCGGGCCGGTGGCCCTCGGCGTAGTTGTAGTAGCCGCTGCACATGAGCAGGAAGTCGCAGGTGAAGCGGACGCGCTCCTTCTCGGGCCCGCGCTCGACCTCGACCGTCCAGCGGGCCTCCTCGGATGACCAGGAGGCCCGCTTGACGTGGTGGCGGAAGC
>NZ_DASVSO010000673.1:0-10279 GCF_036388035.1 Archangium sp. | reverse complement strand
CGCCGTCCCAGGGCGGGCCAGACGGAAGACCGGCATGCCCTCCAGCTCGAGAACGCGGCCAGCCTTGAACTGCCAGGGGTCCAGCTCTTGACCTTGCTCATCCACCGGACTCCTCAGATGCCAGCGCCCCGGAATGCGCATGTCATCCCAGAGGTCGTAATACCCCGTCATGGCTTTCTCGTGGCCAGTCTGTTGAGCCGTGAGCCGGGCTTGCAGATGTCCGCCGCGAGCCTGTCGAGCTCTTCGACGAGCTTGGGCCGGCAGTCGGCCTGGGTCTGGCAAGTCCCAAGCGCATCCTCCAGCCTGCGGTAGATCTCCCGATGATACGCCTCGGGATGTGGCCCCTGATGGTCGATGAGATAGACCATGTTCGCTGGGTCGTTGAGGCTCACCCCCGCCCGCTCGAAGAGCTCCTCGAACCGAGGTGTCCAGGGCCCGCCGCTGGCATCCGACTTGTCGTTCTTGTCGGTAGCGATGTGGTGGCCTTTGGCATCAGCCTTGTCCGAGGCATCCCGGCACGCTCCTGTCATCCGTGCCGAGGCAACTGCCGCGGAGGTCGCGGAGACCGTTGTATTCGCGGACACGCCCATCAGCACCACCGTGCCATCCGCCACGGTCACCTGCGCGCGTGCTCCTGCTCCGATGACAAAACCACCCTGCGAGCCTCCTCCCGCGAAGCTGAATCGCGGAGGCGAGAGGCGCGCCCATATTCCTCCCTTGGGCACCTCTGGCAACCCCTTGGTCAGCTTGGCGCCTGCCACTGTCACCAGCACCCGCAGTCCTACTCCCCCTATCGTCTTGCCGAAGCGCTCGGCCGCCATCTCCAATTGCTCGACGGTCCTCGCCGCCTCCGCCTCCCGGTAGAGATTCAGGCATGCCAGCCCGACGTTGTAG
Source organism: Archangium sp. (assembly GCF_036388035.1). Lineage (GTDB taxonomy): Bacteria > Myxococcota > Myxococcia > Myxococcales > Myxococcaceae > Archangium. The sequence goes on along the minus strand of NZ_DASVSO010000673.1, from coordinate 9,385 downwards.
AGTTCCGTCGCGGTGTAGGTCATCAGCAACCCGATGGTCACCGCAGCGGCCAACGCCTTGGAGAAGAGGGGCTCGGGCGCCGCCCACGCGCTCATGTAGAGCATCATGGACATGGCCACGGAGAGCACCACGGTGGGAGAGCTGAACATCTCCACGGCGGCCTCCCGCACACCCTCGTGCATGTAGCGCGGCGAGAGTTTGAGCGCCTGGAACCACCGGGCGCCCTCCAAGGTAACGGGTAGCGGTACCGAGGAAGGTCCATAGAGCGCCTCGTACTGCTCGCGCACTCGCTTCTCCAGGTCGGAGGGCAGGGCTGTCGTCGGCGGCAGAGCCCATGAGCCTGTTACGAGGAGTCTCGCTCCGGGCCTCGAGCGCGTCGCCTTGCGCTCCTCCAGCGCCGCCACCACTTCCCGCGCCTCCTCCAGGGTGAATCGCGCCAGGGTTGGGTCTGGACGGAGCAGCTTGAAGGTGAGTTTGAGCCCGCGACCGTCTGTGGCGCTGGGATGCGCGCTCACCACCACGGTCTCCAGCAGCGCGAGCCGCGATTCGACTTCGGGTGGTGCTGCTCGGGCCAGGAGCGGCACCAGCAGCAGCAGGCACAGGGCGGGGGGGCGAAACATGGCGCGCGAGGGTCGCACGGGGCGCTGGGCGGTTGTCCAGCGCATGGGAGCGGAGATGCGTTCTGGGATTCCGGGGAAACTCTGCTATCCTCGGGGCAGCACCGAGCGAGGTCGAGAGGCCCCGCCCCCCAAAGGAGAAGCGCGTGAACGGAAAGCACTTCGTCGCTGGTCTGCTGTTGGCGGTGGGAATGGTGGCCACGGGCTGTGGTGGGACCGAGGTCGAGGAGACCGTGTCCGAGTCCGAGCTGAGCAGCCGCGAGGACTCCATCATCTACCCGTGCGACGGCACCCAGATGTGGACGTACACGTACTACAGCAACTCCAGCAAGACGACCCAGGTGGGCGACTGGCGCTGCGACTGCGACGGCACGACGCGCAACTGGGGGACGAAGACCTCGTATTACACCTTCACCCGCGTCGCCTGTTACTGAGCCTTCGCGGGCTTCCGGGCGGCGCTACGGACGCCGCCCGCGCCTGAGTGCCAGCGCGGCCAGCGCGAGCACTCCCAGGCCCCAGCCCGGCGCCGAGCCACACCCACAGCGCGTGGGCTCGGTGAGCGGGGGCACGGGGCCGGGCACGCCGCGCATCTCCGCGGTCCGCGCCACCCACAGGTGACTGGTGACGGTGCGCGGCCGGCCCTCCCTCCACACCTCCACGCGGAAGCGATCCTCGCCGTGCTCGGGCGCGGTGACGTCCCGCTCCACCACGAAGTCGTCCGACGTCACGTCCACGAGCGGCAGGCGCACGCCGTTGTGGACGAAGCGCACCTGCTGGCCCCGCGCGCCGGTGACGCGAGCGCTCAGCCGCGTGCCCTCGGCGAGCACGGTGTCCCCCGTGGGCGCCACGCCGCTCGTCAGCTCCACCATGGGGTCCGTCGGCCCCTGGAGCTTCACCACGGTGCGGCCCTCGCGAATGCCCTCCAGCAGCGCCCGTACACTCAGCCCGCGCGCGTACACCAGGGTGGTGGGGTTGCCGATGGGGCTCTGCTTGAAGTCCAGGTCCACCCCGGCGCGGTGGTCATCGCTGCCGCCGAGCGCCGCGGCGTGGTGCCCCTGCGAGAGCAACCAGTCCCAGTAGCCGATGGCGCCCTCGGAGAAGAACCTCCCCAGCTTCTCCCATTCGGGGTTGCCCACCTCCACCGCGTCCACGCCTCCTGGCGGTACGGTGTGCTGCCACGCGCAGCCGATGCACAGGTCGCCCACGTCGTAGACGGGGTGGTTGATGGAGAAGAGGGCGCCCTGGCCGTGGAAGGCGTCCACCGCCTCCTTCAGGGAGAGGCCCTCGCCCACGCGCGGAGGCACATAGCCGGTGGCGCCAATGGCGTTCGCATGGCCCGCATAGGTGGTGTACTCGATGCCCGGCACCAGCAGCAGCTCGGGGTGGCGCGACTGGGCGTCCACGAGGAAGTCGAGCGTGGAAGTGGTGTTGTGCTCGGTGAGCACCACGAAGTCGAGCCCACGGCCCCGCGCGTACCGGGCAATCTCCTCCAACCCGGGCCGGGCATCGCCGCTCTCGCGCGAGTGGACGTGGAAGTCGCCCGCGTACCAGCGGGCCTCGGAGGACAGCGCGGCGGGGTGGTAGGGCTGGCGCTCGGGTTGGGGCGCGAGCGTGGCCGTCGTCCGGAAGCGCACCTCGATGCGGTAGCGCGCGGGCGTCTTGCCAATCTTCGCCTTGCCCACCGTCACCTTCCACCTGCCCGGCGGCAGCGGACCCGCGAGGTAGGAGCGCGAGGCGGCCTTCTCGCCCACCACGGCGGGCTCCTCGTTGCCGCCGCCGTAGCCGCGGAAGCCAGCGGGGTCCTCCAGCCCCCAGTCGAGGATGTTCTCGCTGGCGAGGTCGTCGTGGCGGACCTCCAACTCCACGGTGCCCGGGGGCACCTGGAAGGGGACGTCGAAGAAGCTGCCCTCGGCGGGCACCTCTCCTTCCATCACCAGCGGGTCGGCGGCGAGCGAGGGCGTCCAGGCGAGAAGACAGACGAGCAACGTGCAGGAGGATAGGACGAGGGTACGCACGGGGCCCGGAGCCTACCCGATGCCCGAGGCCGGGGGCGCTCCGCCTTGCTCGGTGCGGGGCGGCGACTTGCCCAGGAAGTCCACCTGGAGCCCGCCGTACTCCGAGCGGCCCAGCTCCAAGCGCCACCCGTGCAGCACCGCCACCCTCCAGGCGATGTTCAGCCCCAGCCCCTGCCCGCCGAGCCCGCGCGTGCGCGCCGTGTTGCCCCGGACCCCCCGCTCGAGGATGCCCGGCAATTCACTCTCGGGGATGCCCGGTCCATCATCCAGCACCCGCAGGCGGAACGTGTCTCCAGGCTGGCGCTCGAGCACCACGGCGACATGGCCCTCGCGCGAGTTGTAGCGCACGGCGTTGTAGATGACGTTGCTCACCGCCTGCTCGATGAGCGTGACGTCCCCGTCCACCACCAGGGGCGACTCGGGGACGGCGCACTCGAGCGCCACGCCCGACTGGCGCGCGATGGGACGGTGGCGGCCCATGCACCGCTCCACCAGGGCGTTGAGGTCCACCGGCCCACGCTGCACGCCCGGCTCACCCGCCTCCAGCCGGGCCGCGGCCCCCAGGTTGTGGAGGAGCGCCGCCATGTAGTGCGCCTCCTGGCTGGCCGCCGCGACCACCGGAGCCTCCACCGGCTCGCCCCGGGCCGCGCGCCGCTGCAACTCGGCCAGGTGGCCCTGGAGCACCGTCAGGGGGATCATCACGTCGTGCGTGGTGTTCGCCAGGAAGGTGCGCAGCGCCTGCTCCCGCTTCTCCTTGAGCTCCATCTGCGAGCGCACCTCGTGCCCCGCCTCGTCGAAGGCGCGTGCCAGCTCGGAGATCTCATCGTTGCCTCGAAGGGTGATGGGTCCCTGGTAGGCGCTGCCAGCGGAGGCCCGCACCTCGCGGGTGAGCTGCCGGAGGCGACGCACCACCGGCCCCACCGTGAGCAGCACGCCCGCCAGGGCGATCAACGTGGGCAACAGCCAGATGTTGGGAGGCGGGAGCAGGGGCTGCCGGGGCCCCCGGTCGGGAGGCTCCATCCGCCGGGCGAGCACGAAGGCGCATGGACCCGAGGACCAGGGCATGCGCACCAGCACCTGGCGCGATTCGCGGGGCCCAAAGCCGGGGAACCCGGAGGACGGGCTGGCCGATTCCTTCCCCTGCCGCATGTCCTCCACGAGCCCTTCCGCCAGAGGGGGCGCGGTGGGGTTGTGGGCCGAGAAGCGGGCGTCGTAGGCGAACAGCCGGACGCCTCCCCGCGGCGGAGGGCCTCTGCCCGGGGGGCCGTCGCCCGGCCGGCCTGGACGCGGGGGCGGCTCTCCCCAACCCATGAATGGCGGAGGCGGGCGGTCGCGGTGCGGGGGCCGATCGGGGGGCTCGTTGCTCCAGGTCTCGGGGGAGGCCTCGCACTGCTCGCGCCCTCCCGAGAGCATGTGCGTGAGGGCGTACTCGGCGAGGGCCGCTTCGCGCGCGCTCCGCTCGACGGCCGAGTGGACCCACGCCAGGGCCAGCGCGACGGGGAGCGCCACCGCTACCGTCGTGAGCGCCAGCCGCATCCGCAGCTTCATGGGTCCTCGCCCTCGCCGAGCCGGTAGCCGATGCCCCACACCGTCTCGATGTGCTTGCCCGGGCCCAGCTTGCGCCGCAGCCGCGACACGTGGACGTCCAGCGTCCGCTCGGTGCCCTCGCGGTCCGGATCCAACACGTTCTCCACCAGCCACTGGCGCGTCACCGCCGCCCCGGGCCGACGGGCGAGCGCGGCCAGCAGATCGAACTCCACGCGGGTGAGCTCCACCGGCGCTCCGTGGACGCGCACCTCGCGGGCCTGGAGGTCCACGTGCAGCGCGCCGATGTCGACGCCGCTGTCCTGCCGCTGCATCACCGGCCGGCGCAGCCGTGCGCGCACGCGTTCCACCAGCTCCTCGGGCCAGAAGGGCTTGGTCATGTAGTCGTCGGCCCCCAGCTTCAGCGCCCGCACCTTGTCCGCGGTGTCATTGCGCGCGCTGAGGATGAGCACCGGCACGTCCGAGCCGTCCCGCAGCTGCTTGAGGATGTCCATCCCATAGGTACCGGGGAGCATCAGGTCGAGGATGATGAGCCGCCAGGCGGCCGCCTCGTCCGGGCGCAGCGCGCGCCCCTCGGTCCACCAGGTGGGCTCGAAGCCCGCCCGTCCCAGGTGGTCGACGATTTGTGCTCCCAGCTGCCGATCATCCTCGATGAGCAGGATGCGCTCACCCATGGCCCTGTCCTCTCCAGAAGTCGTGGGCCACCCCCTCCGGGTGGCTCCACCCCTACATGTGCGCTGTCGTATCGGAAGCGTCGTAAGAGAATCTTAAGACATGGCTTCTAGCTTGAGACTCGGCGGGGCTGGCCGGGCTCCGCCATTCTGACACCCAGGGTGTCGAGGAGCGATGACATGAGGTCTTGGCTGGAGTCGAAGAGGGGGCAAGGCAAGTTGTTGGGCACGGTGCTGCTCGCGGCGGCGCTGGGCACCGGCTGTGGCGGCGCGTCGAGCGAGGAGGAGACGCCCGCCGTCGAGGCGAGTGAGGCCCTGGGCGCGGCGAGTGACTCCGCCCACTCGGTGGAGCTGGAGCGGCTGATCGCGGGGCTGGACGGAGACTTGAAGCGGGAGCAGCACGAGGCCTTCCGGTGCGATCCGGAGCCGGAGGTCACCGAGGTTCAGGTGTGCGGCGAGACGGTCCCCTCGCGGATGCGCTTCGAGTGGACGGAGTGCACCCGCGCGCCGTTCCATCGCCCTCCCGAGGGCCCGGGGCAGGATGGACAGTGGACGCCGCCGGCCCGGCCCGTGGGGCAGGAAGGGCAGGGCCCGAGGCGGGGCGGTGGACCGCACGCGCCGGGCGAGGGCGCTCCCACCAGCTCCAGCGGCACGGTGGAGCTCGTCAACGACGTCACCGTGGTGCCGGAGGGCACCTGCGGTCCGGAGACGCGCCTCGACAGCCTGCAGAGCGCGACATTCTCCAGCACGCACACCGGGCCGGACGGGCGCGTGGTGACCTTCCAGGGCACGACCACCTCACAGGGGAACCGCCTGGTCAGCGAGACGATCTTCACCCGCACTGGCACGCTCGACACCACGCGCCAGGTCAAGGACGCGGAGGGCAATGTGGTGCGCGGTCTGCACCTCTCCGGCTCGCTCTCCGTCACCTTCGACGGCTCGGGCGAGGCACCGGTGCGCATCCTGAGCGGTAAGTTCGATGCGGCGCTCGCGGATGGCACCACCTCGGTCATCACCGTGGAGGAGCTGCGCCGGACGCGGGGCTGCCGCTGGCCGATCGCCGGCACGGTGACGCAGAGCCAGGCGGATGGCACCGAGCACGTGCTGGGCTTCGGCCCCGAGTGCGGCACGGCCACGCTCGATGGCGCGGCATACGAGCTGCGAGGGGGTGGCCACCACGGGCGCGGGGGGCATGACGGAGGCCGTCCGGGCGGCCCCGGCCCCTCCACCGGCTCGCGCTGAGCCACGAGTAGCCACCCGAGGAGCTTCGCGGACCGGCTGTTGAAGGAAGTGAGCGGTAAGAGAGCGCCCTCCGCGAGGAGGGTGCTGCTCGCGTCACTCCTCGGCTGGTGCGGGCTCGGGGCGCTCGATGAGTCCCGCCCGGTCGAGCAGCTCGCGCACGCGCGCGGTGAACGCCACGTGCTCGGGGTTGCTGGCCGTCATGGGCTCGGGGGAGAGGATGAGGAGCCAGCCCAGCGCACCCACCGGCTCGATGCGCACGGGCGCGGGCAACGGCGGCAACTTCCCAAGGCGGCGCGATAGGTACGTCAGCCAGCCCACGTCTACCTCTTGCTCCTTCTTTCGAACAAGATCCCTCATTTTGCCCGAGGTCGCCACGGCGAAGTCGGGATCCCATGCCGTGGCCATGCTGGTGAGCACCCCGGCCAGCACCGGGGCGTGCAGCAGGCGCTCTCGCAGGATGCCCTTCCTGGCCAGCGCTAGCAGGCACAGGTTGGGCCCCCCCCACGGAGAATATCCACCGCAAGAAAGATGGAGACGGGTCATGGGCTTCTCCGCATTCCACACAATCGTGCTGAAGCCCGCGTCCTCGATGACCTTCTTGCCAATATCCGTGCGATGCCTGTTGCGAAGGAACAATGCCTCCAGTTCCGTCACTTCCGGGCGGACAGGCCAGCCTGGCAGCTCACGGGGCGCGCCACGACCTGCGCTGTACCACTGGGTAAATCCTGGGTCACACCGTGCCAGCATGGAGAAGAAGAGTTCCGCGCGTCGGGCACACTCCAGCGCGGTTTCCTTGCGCGGTCCCCAGTACGCGCTCACGTAATAACCCTCATTCATCCGTTTCCCCTATCGTGCGGGTCTCATGTGGCGGACCTTGATATGGATCCGCTTGTTGACCCTGAAGAACTCGCGGAGGAACTCCGCGACCTGGGCATCGGCCACGTACCATGTCAGCGGCAGGTTGAGACGATTGGCCAGCTGCGACTGGTCCTCTGCCTGCTTCATCAGCTGATCGAACTTGCCCGACCTCACGTACCAATCCTTTGGGCTGCCATCCTTCTCGAAAAAGGAGGCGTAACCGGGGCCCTTGGCTTCTTGAAGTTCCTTGCCGTTGAAGCCATCGAACTCCAGCCCGTCAATGTCATACACCCGCCAGGCGGGTTGGCCCGTCACCTGCTCCTGATAATCCAGGGCATCTTCTGACCTGGTGGTGGGGGTCTTGTAGACCCATTTGCCGGGCCCTTTCGTCGAAGACGCCTTGCTCGTCTTGCCGCTCCCGCCGCCAGCGCTGCCCTGGCCGCTACTGGCCATGTGGAGGATGGAGAGGGCGCCGAGTTCCACGCCGAGCGTGGTCGTCATGGTGCCACCGGACACCACCACCCTGCTCAGTGTGAGCTCGCCTTGGGCCGTGAGTGACAGCACCGGCAGCTCCGCCCCCAGCCCGCCCATGCGCCCCACCGTGGCCTCTCCGCCCCCGAGCAGCATCACCACGTGCGTGGACAGGCGCGCCGCCTCGCGTATCTGGTCCTCGCGGGACATGGCACCGAAGCGCGCGAAGTATTCGGGCGAGGAGGCGATGAGGAGCGCCACCGTGGTGGGAAGCTGGGCGAGCTCCTCCACGCTGCGAATGGGGTGGAGGATGGACTGGGCCAGCGCCACCGCCATCTCCCCCATGGCGTCCTGGGCCCCATCCAGCGCGGCGTTGAGCCAGTCTCGTCCCAGGCCCAGCTCGGCCCAGGGCGGGGTGTCCACACGCCGCAAGACGTCGTTCACCGGGTAGAGCACGCCGCCGCGCGAGAAGTAGAAGTCGCCCACGACGAGGCGCCCCACCCTCCACTCGCCCTTCTCCAACGTCACCTGCCCCAGGCGCTGGAGGGGCTCCCCTGTGAGCGCTGCCACCAGGTAGCCGTCCGGGCGCACCAGCACCAGGGGCCAGAAGCGTCTCGTCCGCCGCCGCAGTTCCGCGTACTCCACACGCTCGCCGCCCTCGAGCACCTCGCCCAGGAGCGCATAGAGGACGCGCCGTGGAGCGAAGCTCTTCTGGGTCACGCGTGTCTTCGCCAACAGGGCCAGGAGCTGACGAGCCTGCTCCATGTAAAGCGCGCCACCCGCGGGGTGCCGTGCCTCTTCCTCCAGACCGCTCGCCTCCTGCACCTGTTGAAAAGGGTCTGCTGTCTGCTCGGGGAAGCCACCCGCTCCGCCCTCTGCCTCGGCTGATACGGGAGAGGCGGCCGGCGGCTGAGGGCCGGAGCTGTCGCGAAACAATGAGGAACGCGAGTGGAGGCCGAAGGACCTCGTCAGCCCTCCTCGCGGATGACCCGTGGCGCACCCTCCCAGCAGCAACAGAGCCAGCACGGCCAATAAGACCGAGCAGCTACCCTCCCTCGTCACGGGGTCTCTCCCGTTCACGAGCGTGCGATTCTTCTTCGCCATGAGCGGCGCCCCCTTGGATGCACAGGCGCCGAGCGTGTCACATTCGAGCGTCCATCCCAGGACGGCCCCAACCAGGCAGACAGGCGTCCAGCATCGGTGGATGTGTGACACCCGGGGGGCTCCGGGATGCAAACGCACCGCATCATGCACATCCCACCTCAGCGTATCAGGAGGTGGGGTGGCGTGAGCGTGAGCACGAGGTTCCAGAAGACGGGGAGACGTGTGGCCTCGCGCGGGGGGAGAGTAGGCAAGCTCCTCGCGGTGCTGGGCCTGGCGGTGCTCGCGGGGTGCAAGCAAGACGGGCCGGCACCCCAACCCCAGGAGCAGGCACCGGTGGTGCTCGGGCCCGAGGACGTGGTGCGCGTGGAGCCACGCGAGCTGCGGAACGGGCCCGTCCTCTCCGGCACGCTCCAGGCCCGGCGCGCCGCCACCATGCGCGCCGAGGTCCCAGGCGCCGTGCTGGAGATGAGCGTCGAGCAGGGCCAGCAGGTGAAGAAGGGCCAGTCCCTCGCGCGCATCGAGGCGCTCTCCCTGAGGGACCAGTACCTCGCCGCGCGCACGGCGGTGCAGGTGGCGCGCAACGGCGTGGAGGTGGCCCGTGCCGAGGAGGAGCGCACCCGCAAGCTGGTCGACGCGGGCGTCATCACCCGGCGCGACTACGAGCGGGCGGAGCTCGCGCGCCGACAGGCCGAGGCGCAGCTCTCCGAGGCCCGGGCCCGCATGGCGCTCTCGCGCGAGCAGGTGGGCCGCACCCGCCTCCGCGCTCCCTTCGACGGAGTCGTGAGCGAGCGCCACGCCAGCGCGGGTGACATCGTCCAGCCGGGCACGCCGCTCTACACCGTCATTGATCCCACCAGCCTGC
>NZ_DASVSO010000672.1:0-2886 GCF_036388035.1 Archangium sp. | reverse complement strand
GCTGCTTCTGGTCCGCCTGGGCCGCCGCGGCCGCGGCCGCCACCGCGCGCTCCTGCTGCTTCTGGTCCGCCTGGGCCGCCGCGGCCGCATCCGCCGCCGCGCGCTCCTGCTGCTTGCGGTCCGCCTGGGCCGCCACGGCGGCCTGCTCCGCGGTGCCACCGGGCGTCGTGGCCGGAGTCGTGGCCGGCCCCGTGGCCGTGGGAGCCGCGTCCGCCGGAGCGGTGGGCCGGGCCGCCACGGCCGCGCCCGCACCGCCCACCACGTTCACCACCAGCGAGTTGCCGGTGGCCTGGATGTCCGTCTCCACCTCGCGCTCGTAGCCGATGAGCACGCGGGCGATGGCGGACTCATCCGAGCCGTAGCTGGCCGTCCGGATGCCGCTGATGGTGCCGTTGCCGACGGTCTGGTCCTCCTTCACCCCCGAGAAGACGGCCTCGGAGATGTCGATGACCAGGCGGGGCGGATCCGTCATCGTGAAGGTGGTGAAGTTGGGCTTCTTCGTCCCGACGATCTCCACCGTGCCGCCCCGCACGCTCACGCTCGTGATGGTGTTGAGATTGCCCGGGGCCTGCCCCTCTTGCGCGAGCGCCAGCAAGGGCACCAGCACGCAGGCGAGCAACGAAACCGCAACGGCTTTCATCGGCGACTTCCCTCTGAACGGACGCATTAAAGCGTCAAGGTAGCACGGGGTACTCGGGCTCCAACTTTCCAGCGTCCCCGCTGCGAGCCCAGGTGTTGATGCGCTGAAAGTGGCCTCGCGCCCGCTCCGCGGCAGCAGGCCAGCGAGCGCGACCTCGACGGCCATGCCGGAGAGTCGGCACCCGGAGATGTGGTGCAATGTGCACCTTCACTTGTAGACGTCTACAAGTGAAGCCCGCCAGGAGCTGATTTTCGACTGGAGGGCTTTGCTCACCGCAACCGGGGCAGGGCCGGCTTTCGGGTGCGGTGGGTGCGCGAATACTCGATGAGGTTCTTGATGTCGTAGCAGATCTGCCGGATGTCGTGCCCCATCGTCAGCTCGATGTGGCTGTTGCCCTTCACCGGCCGCCACAGCAGGTACTCGCTCTGGGCCGCGTGGTACACGCTCCGGGTGGACTCCACGGACGCCAGCGGATCCATGTCCCCGAAGATGATGGCCATGGGGATGTGGATCTTCGAGAAGCCCCGCTTGAAGTCGAACCCGGTGCGGTAGCAGACCATCTCCCCGCGGCGCACCCAGCGGGCGAACTGCTCCACCACCTTGCGCGGCTCGCGCTCACCGCCCTCGCGCAGCAGCCAGCGGACATCCTTGGAGCTGACGCGGGCCGGGTTGCTCAACCGGTTGACGCGGGTGGCGATGCGGTTGAAGAGCGGATGCTCCTCGGCGCGGGCGAGCTGTCGCTCGGCGAACTTCAGCCAGTCATCCACGGGGATGTAGTGGAACTGGCGGCGTTGAGGCCCCTCCTTGGGCTCCAGCCACCGGGCCAGACTCTCGTTGAGCGCGGAGGCGCCCCGGGCGAGCAGCATCCGCCCCGTGTGCCCCAGCCGCTCCTCCAGGTTGAGGCCGGCGATCGCGAGGTCGATCGTCGACCCCAGCGCCGGAGTCCACAGGGCGAGCATCCGCAGCAGCATGACGCCGCGGCCCAGGTCCGCCGGCGAGCCGATGGTGATGAGGCCCTCGAAGTCGTCGTGGATGCCGGCGTAGCCGTAGCCGAGCATCCCGCCCATGGAGTGGCCGCAGTAGAAGATGCGCTCGCGCCGGGTGATGCGCTTCACCCCCGACACCGCGGCGGGCAGGTCGTAGAGAAAGTAGCTGTCGATGTCCCAGCCGTAGTCCAGGTCCGGCGGCAGGGGCCGGCGGAAGCGCGCGGCGCGCTCCTTCTGGAACTCGATGGAGCTCTTGCCGTGCCCGCGCAGCTCCAGGATGTGGATGTCCACCCCGAAGAAGAGCAGGTTCTTGACGAACTGGCCGCTCGTCCAGGCGTGGCGGTTCTGCGAGAAGCCATGCACCAGCAGCAGCGGCTCCCCGAAGAGGGGCTGCGCGAAGGGCTGCTTCACCGGCCGGTAGCGGGTGATGACGAGAGACCAGCCATCGGCCGTCTCCACCACGTACTTCGTCTTCTGATACAGCGATCGGAAGTCGAGCTCATCGACTGTCGGGGTGTGAGGCCCAGTGGGAGTCGCTGCTCTCCAATCCGGCAAACGCATGTCTTGAATCTACGGACTGTGATGCAATGCGCCAAGGTTTCCACCGAGCCTCGCGCGTACGGAACCCACCAGAAACAGCGAACCCGTGCACAGGATGACGTCTCCGGGCGCTGCTCGCCCCCGCGCACCGGCCAGCGCATCATCCAAGGACGGATACGCACTCACGTCCGCGCACAGGGCACGTGCCTCGTGGACGTAGGACTCCGGGCCAAGGGAGCGGGGGGTGTCGAGCGGCGTGAGGTGTACCGAGGTACAGGTTGGCAAGAGCGCGCGCAGCATCGGTCCGCGCTCCTTGTCGGCCACCACGCCGAAGACGCAGTGGAGGCGACGTCCCGGGTAGAGGGAGCGCAGGCCCGCGAGCAGCACTTCCACGCCCGCCGGGTTGTGAGCGCCGTCCAGCAGCACGGGGGGCTGGCCACCCAGCTCTTCCAATCTCCCGGGCCAGCGAGCCCTCGCGACGCCCGTCCGCAGGGCCTCCGGCGAGACAGGCACTCCCCTCGAGGACAGCAGTTGCAGCGCCGCGAGCGCCACCGCCGCATTCTGGAGCTGGTGCGGCCCGCGCAGGCCCAGGGTGAGGCCCTCCAGGGAGAGCCCCGGCCCCTCGTAGGCGAGGCCCCCCTCCGGGCGGGCGACCGCTGAGAAGTCGCGGCCCTCGAGGAGGACGGGCGCACCCACCTCCCCTGCCCTGCGCTCGATGGC
>NZ_DASVSO010000671.1:0-3410 GCF_036388035.1 Archangium sp. | reverse complement strand
GCCGGCGGTAGGTGGCCGGCGGGAAGCCGTTGGCGTGGGCGAGGTGCAGCACCGGGCCGGTACCGCCCCAGTCCTCCAGGTGCAGGGGGTCGCTCATCGCGCTCCGCATACCCCACGCGGCCCCGGGTGTCTTCCTCCGTCAGCCCGCCCGAGGGGTGTCGGGCAGGGTGCTCGCCAGGAAGCGGATGACGTCCGAGGGCGTGATGATGCCGAGCAGCTTCTCCTCACGCACCACGGGCAGGTGGTGGATGCGGTGCTCGCGGAAGAGCGCCATCACCTCGTCGGTGAGATCGAACTCGTCCACCGTGTGCACGGGCGAGGACATCACCTCTCGCGCGAAGGTGCGCAGCGAGCGGCCCGCGAGCAGGGCGTTCATGATGTCGGCCTCGCTCACGAAGCCCAGCACGCGCTCCTCGGCGTTCGTCACGGGCACGCCGCCGATGCGCTCCTCGGCCAGCAGCTGGGCGATCTCCGAGAGCGGAGTCTCCGGGGAGACGGACTTCACCGGTGCGGTCATCAGGTTGCGGGCGTGTCCCTTCATGCCGCCGAGCTTCGATGGGGGGGCGGGAAAGCGTCAATCTCCCGCCGTTCGGTGCGTCCACCTCCCGGCACCTCTCGGGCCCCGAGTGCGGAGCGCTTGACGCGCGGGCACGGCTTGGGAGGAATGGCCTCCATGCCCACCTTCCGACTCAAGAGAGACCAGGCCTCGCTGCTCGTCGTGGACATCCAGGAGCGCCTGTGCGCCGCCATGGAGCGGGACGCGCTCGACCGGGTGCTCAACCGCGCCAACGCCGCCATCGAGGGAGCGAAGGCGCTCGAGTTGCCCGTGCTCGTCACCGAGCAGTACCCCAAGGGCCTGGGGCCCACGCACTCGCTGGTGAAGATGCGGCTGGGCAACTACTCGGCGGTGGAGAAGCTCGAGTTCAGCGCCTGTGTGCCGGACGTGGTCACGCGGCTGGGCAACCGCAAGCAGGTCCTCCTCCTCGGCATGGAGACGCACGTCTGTGTCTTCCAGACGGTGCGCGACCTGACCGAGAAGGGCTTCACCCCGTTCCTCTGCGCCGACGCGGTGATGTCGCGCAACCCCGAGGATCGCCGCGTGGGCTTGAAGATGTGCCGCGAGGCGGGCGCGCACATCGTCACGGTGGAGGCCGCGCTCTTCGACCTGCTCGGGTGCGCGGGCACACCCGAGTTCAAGAAGGTCTCCGCCGCGGTCCGGTAGAGGCGCTGGGACCTTGGCTCAGCGCGCCGTGCCGTGGGTGACGAGCTGCCGCACGGTCCTCACCAGCAGCGCCAGCAGCACCAGCACGCTGGCGAGCACCGTCTGCGAGCCACCCACGGGGAAGTTGTAGAAGTAGGCGAAGAGGTAGCCGCCCAGCCCCGACACGGCTCCGACGAAGGTGGCCACCAGGAAGGTCCACGGCAGCCGCAGATCCAACATCAGCGCGGCGATGGCCGACAGGGTGGAGAAGGCGAACACCGGCAGCGCGCCCAGGGCTCGCGCCGACACGCCCACCATCAGGCCGATGGAGATCATCACCACCGCGTCGAGCAGGCGCACCGGCAGCCCCTGCACCATGGCGCCGATGCGATCGAAGCTGGCGAAGGTGAGGCCGCGGAACCACCACAGGTGGATGAAGAGGGTGGCGCCGCCCACCACGGCCACCGCGATGAGCTGGGGCCGCTCCACCAGCACCGCCGTGCCGAAGAGGATGCCCTGGATGTCATGGGCCTCCTGCGAGATGCGGTCGCCCACGAGGATGGCCGCGCCACCCGTGAGGGCGTAGGCAAGGCCCAGGACGCTCTCGCGGGTGAGCCGCATCCGCGTCGGGTCCATCATCAGCAGCACCGTGGACACCAGCGCCATGCCCGCGGCGCCCAGCGTGGGCTCCACGTGGAAGCCCAGGTGGATCTGCGCGAAGAAGGCCAGTGCCACGCCCAGGCCGGCCGACTGCGTCACCGCGGCGCTGACGAACACCATGCGCCGCAGCACCACGTACATGCTGAGGAACCCCAGCACGCACCCGGCGATGAGGGCGCACAGCATCGGGTCCCGGAACAGCTCGTAGGCGTCCCAGAACTGTGCCCAGGAGGAGGTCTCAACCGGCAGTGGGTCCAAGCGGATTTCCGGGGAGGGGAGGATGGGCGCGAGGGTGGACAGGGCAGTAGTCATCGCCGTACTTGTGTCGGAAGGCAGGATGGCAGAAGACCGTCTTCGGGTCCCCCAGAACGATGGCCGGGGCGTCCTTGTCCACGAAGAGGATCTGATCGGAGAACTCGGCGGCCACTTCCAGGTCGTGGCTCACCACCACCACCGCGAGCTTGCGCGGTCCCTTCGTCAGCTCCGAGAGGCGCTGCATCGTCTCGCGCTCGGCCACGGCGTCCATGGAGGCGGTGGGCTCGTCCAGCAGCACGAAGTCCGCCTCGGTGGCCAGCACCCGCGCCAGCAGGGCGCGCTGCTTCTGGCCCTCGGACAGATCGCGGTAGGGACGGTTGGCGATGATGGTGGCCCCGGCGGACTCCAGCGCCGCCCTCACCGTGTGCCGATCCTGCTTCTTGGCGAAGGGCCACAGGAAGTTCCACCCGTTCAGCCGACCCCACTGCACCAGCTCGCTCGAGCGCACCGGCAGCAGGGCGTCGATGCCGGAGGTCTGGGGCACGTAGGCGCTCTTCACGCGCTCGCTGGTGCGCTCCACGCAGCCGGACACCGGGGGCAGCATGCCCAGCAGCGTCTTGAACCAGGTGCTCTTGCCCGAGCCGTTGCGGCCGATCACCGACAGGAAGGTGCCGCGGCGGATCTGCAGGTTGATGCCCGGCAGCATCGGCTTGCCGTTGTAGCCGACGACCAGGTCCTCACAGCACAGGAGCAGATCGGCCGAGTGCTCGTGGTTGTGGTGGTGATGGTGGTCGTGAGCGTGGTCGTGGGGGTGTGCGTGCGAGTGCGGGTGCTTGTGGGGATGAAGATGGGGATGCTTATGGTCGTCCACGGGTCACCTCCGCTTCGGGCGAGACCTGCGCCAGCCGCTCGAGGAGCACCTCGAGTGCCTTGGCGTTGTCTGGGTCGTTGAAGTCCACCACGCCACCCGGGTTCAACGCCAGAGCGCCCCAGTCCAGGGGATCGAACAGTGTCGCCGACAGGGCCAGGTTCAGGGCCAGCCGGGCCTCCGGCGGGTTCTCCCGGTCCGAGGGCAGCTCCACCTCGCCGTCGAGCACCGCCACCGGCTCGTCACTGTCGCCGGTCGTGGGCTTGGGGAGATCCAGCCGGAAGCGGCGCTCGCCAGGGAAGCGCGGGGTGGGGCGCGCATCTCGCACGGTGCCCTCGAGCCGCAGCCTCTGGATGCCCCAGCGACCCTGGGACACCTGGGTATTGGGCAGCGCGCAGTCCGGCGTGCAGCCCACCGCGCGCGGCT
>NZ_DASVSO010000670.1:0-2941 GCF_036388035.1 Archangium sp. | reverse complement strand
GCGACGACGCCCCCGCGGCGGGAGCGTCTCGGAGCACCGCGGCCAGCGACTCGATGGTGGCGTTCCCGAAGAGCCGGTTGAGCGGCAGCTTCCTGCCGAGCCGGCGTTCAATCTGCGCCACCAGCCGTACCGTGAGGAGCGAGTGCCCGCCGAGCGCGAAGAAGTCATCGCGCACGCCTACCGACCGCACGCCGAGCAGCTCTCCGAAGATGGAGGCCAGCTCCAGCTCGGTGCGGTCTCTCGGCGCCAGCGCCACCTCTCCTTCGTGGCCACGCGACCACTCGGGCTCGGGGAGGGCCTTGCGGTCGATCTTGCCGTTGGGGTTGAGGGGCATGGCCTGCAACACCACCAGGACCGAGGGCACCATGAAGCGCGGCAGATGCTGCTTGAGCAACTCCTGCAGCTCTGCGGCCTCCACCTGCTGGCCGGCCTTCACCGACACGTACCCCACCAGCTTCTTGTCCCCTCCCTCCCCCTTGGCCACCACCACCGCTTCCTGCACTCCGGGGTGGCGCCTCAGCCCTTCCTCCACCTCTCCCAGCTCGATTCGGAAGCCTCTCACCTTCACCTGGAAGTCGATGCGGCCCAGGTACTCCAGCTGCCCGTCCGCCCTCCACTTCACCCGGTCTCCCGTGCGGTACATCCTCGCTCCAGGCTCCTCACTGAAAGGGTTGGGTACGAAGCGCTCCGCCGTCAGCTCCGGCCGGCCCAGGTAGCCTCGCGCCAGGCCCACGCCCGCCAGGTACAGCTCTCCGGGCACGCCCACCGGCACCGGCTCGAGCCGCGCGTCCACCACGTACGCCTGCGTGCCCGCCAGCGGCCTGCCAATGGGCGGCGGCACTCCCGCTCCCTTCGGCGCCAGCGCCCACGTCGAGTACGTCGTGTCCTCCGTCGGCCCGTACAGGTTGTACACCGCCTCCACACTCCCCAACCCGTACAGCCCCTCCACCAGCTGGCTGGGCAGCGCCTCTCCCGCCAGGTTCACCGTCTTCACACTGGCCGGCACCGCTCCCTGGCGCACCAGCTCCGCCATGGCCGAGGGCACCGTATTCACCAGCGTCACCTCGCCCGCGGCCGCCAGCCCCGCCAGCCCCAGCGCGTTCTCCGCCAGGTACACCCTTCCTCCGCAGCTCAGCGGCGCGAACAGCTCGAACACCGACAGGTCGAAGTTGACGGACGTGGCTCCCAGCACTCCCTGCAGTTGCGCCCGGCTGAACGTCGCCAGGGCCCACTGGAGGAAGGCCACGGCGCTGCGGTGCTCCAGGGCCACGCCCTTGGGCCGGCCCGTGCTGCCCGAGGTGTACAGCACGTACGCCAGGTGGCCCGGCTGCGTCACCCGCGCCGGCCTCTCCACCTTCTGCGCACGCACCTCCTCGCCCTCCCCCATCCACACCACCTTCGCCCCACCCGCTGCCACCACCCCCTCCAGCTTGCGCTGCGTCACCAGCACCGGGCTCCGCGCGTCCTCCAACATCAGCGCCAGGCGCTCGGCCGGGTAGGCCGGGTCCAGCGGCACGTAGGCGCCACCGGCCTTGAGGATGCCCAGCAGCGCCACCACCAACTCCTCGGTGCGCTCCAAGCTCACGCCCACCCGCACCTCGGGCCCCACGCCCAGCCCTCGCAGCAGCCACGCCAGCTGGTTGGCCCGCTCCTCCACCTGCCGGTACGTCAGTCGCTTCTCCCCCACCACCAGCGCCACCGCCTCCGGTGTCGCCTCCACCTGCGCCTCGAACAGCTCGTGCAGCCCGCCTCCCACCTCCGGCGTCGGCAGCAGCGTGTTCCACCCCAACAGCACCTGCTCGCGCTCCGCCTCCCCCAGCAGCACCACCTCGTCGATGCGCGCCTGAGGCCGCACCGCGAGCGACTCGAGCAGGCGCTGGTAGTGCCCCAGCATCCGCTCCACCGTCCCCGCCTCGTACAGGTCCGTGCTGTACTCGAGCAGGCCGCTCAGCCCCTCCGCCGTCTCCGTCAGCGACAGCGACAGATCGAACTTGGCCGAGTGCGTGTCCACCAGCTCGCGGCGCACCGCCACGCCCGGCAGCGACAGGTCGCTCGCGGGCGCGTTCTGCAGCATGAACGCCACCTGGAAGAGCGGCTGCCGAGACAGCTCACGCTCGGGCTCCAGCGCCTCCACCAGCTTCTCGAAGGGGATGTCCTGGTGCGCGTACGCCCCCAGCGTCGTCTCCTTCACCTGCGCCAGCACCTCGCGGAACAGGGGGTTGCCCCCCAGCCGCGTGCGCAGCGCCAGCGTGTTGACGAAGAAGCCGATCAGCCCCTCCAGCTCGGGCTGGTTGCGTCCCGCCACCGGCGTGCCCACGGTGATGTCGTCCTGCCCGCTGTAGCGGTGCAGCAGCACCTGGAAAGCGCCCAGCAGCACCATGAACAGCGTCGCGCCCTCCTGACGCGCCAGGCCCTTCAGGCCCTCGGCCAGCGGCCGGGGCAGCGCGAAGGCCAGCGTGGCGCCCCGGTAGCTCTGCATCGCCGGGCGCGGCTTGTCCGTGGGTAGCTCCAGCGGCGTCACCCCGGCCAGCGCCTTGCGCCAGTACTCGAGCTGCTGCTCCAGCACCGGCCCCGCCATCCACCCGCGCTGCCAGTGCGCGTAGTCCGCGTACTGCACTGGCAGCTCCGGCAGCGGCGGCGGCTTGCCCTCCGAGAAGGCCTCGTAGAGCGCCACCAGCTCCCGCACCATCACGCCCAGCGACCAGCCGTCCGAGACGATGTGGTGCACCGCCATCGCCAGCACGTACTCCGTGTCCCCCAGGCGCAGCAGCCGCGCCCGCTGCAGCGGCCCCCGTGCGAGGTCGAACGGCTGCCCCACCTCCTGGGTGCTCAGCCGCAGGGCCTCCGCCTCGCGCTCGGCGGCCGGCAGGTGCTCCAGCGACACCACCGGCAGCTCCAGCCGCGCCATCGGGTGGATGACCTGGTAGGGCTGGCCCTCCAG
>NZ_DASVSO010000669.1:0-2885 GCF_036388035.1 Archangium sp. | reverse complement strand
TCAGTGTGCCCCGCCTGCGGGGAAAGGGGTGTAACGCGTGGGCACGGGGTGGGACGGGGCGGGATGACGAACCCGAGGAGAATCAAGGCGATAGCGGGTAACAGCGCGTCCTGCTTAGGGTTTTCTATCGCCTTGCTCACGGGTTCGATTCCCGCCGCCTCCCATCAATCCACTCGCGGCGCCCTCTCCCTCCTCGGTTCCTTCCTGGTCGCTGCCTCGAGCGCCACGCTCGCCTTCTCACCTGCTTGGGGAAGCTACGGACTGCTCAAGCGCTCCTGGGACGAGCACGGGTAAGCCCGCCGCCGGCCCGGTCAAGCCCGCGGCTCCATCCAGACCAGGTTCCAGAGGTGGCCGTCGAGGTCTTCGAAGCCCTGGTCATACATGAAGCCGTGGTCCTCCGGCGGATGCGGGATGCGGGCGCCGGCGGCGGTGGCCTTGGCGATCAGGCTGTCGACTTCCTCCCGGCTCTCGCAGCTCAGGCAGATGATGACCTCGTTGGCCTCCTTCGCCTGCACGACGGGCTTGTTGATGAAGCTCTTGAAAAAGGCTTCGGTCATCAGCATGGCATTGATACTGCCGTCCACGATGACCATGAACGCCGAGCTCTCGTTGGAAAAGTGCGGATTGAAGCTGAAGCCGAGAGCGGAAAAGAAGGCCTTGGATTTGTCCAGGTCCCTGACCGGCAGGTTGAAGATGATCTGCTTGTTCATGACGTCTCCACGTTGGAAGGTGCGTTGGTGGGTTGAGGACGGGCGGTTGAGGCTAGGACGCCTTGGGCAGCGACACCGGTACTTCGGGGACGGCCTCGCGAGGCTCCTCCTGGTGCGTCGGCACCGGGTCCGCGTCGCGCAGCAGCCACAGGGCTACCACGCCGGGCATGCACAGCGCGAGCCCCACCTGCCATGAGCCCATCCAGGCCGGCTCCGTTCCGGCCCGAGCGGCGAGGACGGCCGTGCCGTTGTTCACGAAGTGGAGGAACACCCCCGCCAGCAGCGAGCGCGTGCGCAGCGTGGCATGGCCGAGCACGAGGCCCACCGCCGCGGCGATGAGCGCGTGCACCGGGTGGATGTGGAGGATGCCGAAGGTGAGCGCGCTGCCCACCACCGCCACCGCACGCGAGCCCGTGCGCGACAGGCCCGACAGCATCACCCCGCGGAAGGCGGCCTCCTCGCAGACGGCCGGGGCCAGCGCGAGCACCGCCAGCGCCAGGGGCAGCGGCCAGCTCGCGCTCTGCTTCATCAGCACCTCCAGAGTGCGCAGGAACTCCTCCGTGCCGGGCATCCAGCCCGTCCCCAGGGCCCTCTGCAGCAGCACCTGCACCCCGAGCACCCCCGGCGCCAGCAGCACCATGGCCAGCGCCCCGCGCCTCGTGGGCAGGCGCAGGGAGAAGACCTCTCGCGGGTCCGCTCCGGAGCGCTGCACCCACAGCACGGCCAGCGCCAGGAAGACGCCCACCTGCGTCACCGCCATGACTCCCCACAGCGGCAGCCGCTTCCACAGCAGCACGCTCACGAAGAGCGACACCACCAGGATGACCGAGAAGTAGAGCAGGGCGCTCCCGGGCGAGAAGTGGTCTCCCCGGCGCACCTTCCGGCCGAAGAGGTCCCGCCAGGGCTTCTCGCCGGACAGCAGCACCTGCTCGCTCTCGAAGACGCGGGCCGCGAAGAGGACTCCCGCCACCGCCCAGGCCAGGGTGCTGGTGAACACGAGCGCGAAGAGGCCCGTCTCCACCTTCGCCGTGAGCAGCTCGCGCAGCAGCAGGGCCACGTTCAGGATGGGCACCAGCGCGAGCTTCGGCGTCAGCTCCACCCCCGGCATCATCGCCCCATGGGCGAGGACCAGGACGCCCAGCAGCACCGGGGTGAGGTAGTTCTGGCCCTCCTTGAAGCTGCGCGCCATCACCCCCACCGCGACGAGCACGGCGCTCACCAGCATCGCCAGCGGCACGAGCGCGCCGAAGGCCGCCACGAGCACCCCGAGGCTCACCTGCACCTTGCCCACCGTCCCGCTGGCGCCGACGAGCCCCACGATGGCCAGCCCCATTCCCCCCAGGTTCAGCAGGGCGCCGCCCAGCGTGAAGACGCTCACCACGCCGTACTTGCCCAGCACCACCTCCAGCGGCCGCACCGGCGCGCACAGCAGCGTCTGGAGCGTGCCCCGCTCCTTCTCTCCGGCGGTGACGTCGATGGCCGGGTAGAAGCCCGCCATCACCAGCGCCAGCAGCAGCAGGTAGGGCAGCATCGCCCCGAGGAACAGGCCCACCGAGCGGAAGTCCGACTCCTTCACCTGGAGCGGCTCGGCCAGCCGTGGGGACAGTCCCGCGTTCTCGAAGCGCACCCGCACCGCCTGCTGGCGCACCTCGTCGAGCACCGTGTTCAGCCGGCGGCGTGCCACTCCCGACGGGGGGCGGCCCGAGTCGAAGTAGAGCTCCAGGGAGAGGTTCCCGTCGGCTCCGGGCACGGGCGTCAGCGCCAGCACCGCCGTGGCCTTGCGCTCATCGAGCAGCTTCCGGGCCTCCTGGGCGGGGGCCTCCGGAATCGACTCGCGGCGCTCCACCCACTCCACGCGCTCGGCGCCTTCCAGCTTCTCCAGGAGCGAGGCGGGCGCGGGGCCCCAGACGGCGAGCTTCAGGGGCTTCTCCTGGAGGTCCCGCGCGAGCGCACCGGACATCAGCGCCGTCGCCACCAGGAGGAGCGGGTAGAGCAGCAGCGGCAGGCCGACGAGCAGCAGCAGCGTGCGGCGGTCTCGCAGGGCCTCCAGCAGGTCCTTGCGGAAGAGGGTGAGGACGATGGACCAGCGCATGGGGCAGCTCCTTTCAGGCGGACCGCGAGGGCAGGTAGTGGAGGAAGGCCTCGGTGAGGGTGCGGACTCCGGCGCGGGCACAC
>NZ_DASVSO010000668.1:0-3181 GCF_036388035.1 Archangium sp. | reverse complement strand
AACTGCGCTCAAGAGCGTAGCAGTCGAACTCTGCGTTCTCTCCGATGGTATCCGTCCCCATCCGCCCATCCGGGTCCGTGTAACGCGTCGGATTCCCATTGGCATATATCCACGGGTTCAACCCCTGAGGCGTTTTCAAATACGCCTCTGCCCCCACCGGGTCCTCGGACAGGAAGCGCCCTGTGGACGTGTCGAGCCACCGCTGCTGGGCGTAGGTGAGGCCCACATCGGCGTCGTAGGCGTGTCCGGTATAGCCCATGCTGGCGACGCCCGTGCCGGGAGCACCTGACAAGTAGCCACCCCAGGTGTCGTACCGGGCAAGCGGAGCCATGCTTCCCGCCCCCACCCGCCCCACCGCACTGCCCAGCCCGTCATGGAGGATGCGCTCGCTGCCAACCGCGGTCACCAGCCCCCCCGCACGCTCGTACATGAGTTTGGGCCCATTGGAACCGGGGAGCCGCTCTTCCACGAGCTCATCGCCCACGTACAACCAAGACGTCACATCCGTGCCGACACTCTTCTTCCGCCGCAGGCCCGCGTAGTCATACGTGTAGCTGGCCTTGGTGGGCGGGCCGAAGGCCGCATCCATGGACTGGCGGCGTGAGACATCAATCCCGGCGATGCGTCCAGCCGGATCCCACTGGTACTCGGTCTTGACCAAGCCCCGCACGTCTCGCTGCACCTGACCGAAGCGATCCGTGGTGATCGTGGCGATGTTCCCACCCGTCTTCGCATCCGTGATGCTCTCCAAGACACCGCGAGCGTCATAACCGTAGGTCCAATGCCGTGCCGGTTCCTGGATCATCCCGTACGCATCCCCATCCAGGACTCCGGTGTGCCCGGTCAGTTCCTTCTCGCCCTGACGCGTCCCATCCGTCTTGAGCGAGTAGAGCACCGCGGCGCCGCCCGGGTAGCGCACGCCTGTGAGGCGGTCCGCCCCGTCGTAGCCATACTCGGTGATACCCGGCACCGTGACCTTCGAGCCCCGGGTCTCCTCCGTCAGCCGGTTCCCACGCGCGTCATACGTGTATTTGTATGCCGCGAGGGCATTGCCAAACGGATTTTCACAACTCGGAGAGTTGCTCCCCGAAGCGTTGATGACGGCCGAGATCCGGCCGATGGTGTCATAGCAGCGCAGCTCCACCAGCGAGCCATCGGAGATGCGCCGGATGCGCTCGCCATCCGGCTCCCAAGACACCTCGGTCGCGCTGCGTGACGGGTCGCTGGGAGTAATCCCGCTGAGCCGGGCCTTCGCGTCGTACGAGTACCCCACGGAGCGCGTGGAGCCCCCACCGCTCACCGTGACCCGCTCTCGCTGACCGCTCGGCTTATAGGCATACGTCACCGTGTCGGTACCCCGCGTGACGGAAGTCAGCAGACCTCGCTCGTCATACTGGAAGGCATTCGTCAGCACACCGCCATTGACTCGCAGCTCTCCGATGGTCAGCGACTGATCCATCCCATTGTAGTGATGATCGACCTGCAGCAGATCCTGGTAGGGAGTTCGAGCCAGGTTGGCTTTGTACTTCACCTGGGCCACACGGCCGCGACCGTCCAGCAACGTGGTCGTCTCCACCTGGGTGTCATCGTCGCTCGCCGGATAGGGAGTCGTCGTCACCTCGCCGTTGGAATACTCCGTCCGCCAGTGGAATGCGTTCTTGTCGCCCCGCCACCGCTCAGTGATACGGCCGGCGAAGTCATACGTGAAACCCTGCTGCGCCGTTCCTGGCGCTGTCACGGACTTCAACCTCAACAGGCCATCGTAGGTGTAGGTGAAGGACCCGAGGGTGTCCGGCATAGTCACGGACAGCAGTTCGCCGCGCGCTCCGTGGTCATAGGTCCACACCTTGGACGCGGCTCCCTGCGCCCCCTGGGTCACCGTCTTCAGCAGGCCGCTGGTGGCGTCGTACGTGTAGTCCGTGCGCTGTGTCTCCCCCTCGTACTGATCGCCCTCCGCGTCGAGGCGGCCATAGGTCTCGGACTTCAGCACGCCCCGCGCGTAATAGGCATAGGTGCGGGTCCGGCCATTCTCTCCCGGCTCCGTCTGACGCTCGAGACGTCCGTCGAGATCGTACGTGTAGCGCGTGAGCTCGCCGGCGTAGTCCTGCGTGCGCAGCAATCCCTGGTCGTACTTGAATTCCGTGGCGGGACGGCCGGCTGGCTTCTGCACCGCCAGCTTCCCGTCCGCGTCGTACAACCACCAGTTGGTATGGGTGAGGCTCGCCGGCTTGTAGCGCACCACGTGGCCGAGCGAGTCGACACTCACCTCCCACGACTGACTCCGCTGCTGATTGCCGTCGGAGTAGGCGGAGTTGTTCGTCTTCCAGTTGTACTGGATGGTGGCGTTCCGCTGCGTCCAGACGGTGCTCGTCGTGTAGCGGTAGCTCAGCCCCCGGTCGGTTTGCGTCCACTCCTCCGCCTCTTCGAGCGGACGCCCGAGGTCGTCGCGCTCCGTGGTCTCGACCTTGGACGTCCAGGAGCCTTCCTTCACCGTCCGGCGCAGTTCCCACGGCCCGTCGAAGGCGATGGTGGCCTCTCGGGGCGTCCCCACCCCGGCCGCCCCCTGGACCTTCGCCGCGGCGAGCCTCCCGCGCGCATTGAAGCGCCGGGTCGTCACCACGCCCTCGGGTGACATCGTCTCCTTGATCTCGCCGGGGTTCGCGGTGGTCTCGTACGTCCAGGTGGCCTCGGGCGTGCTCCCATGAGCCGCGGCCGTCTTCGACTTCAGCTCCCCGAACTTGTCGTACGTGAAGGTGGTGCTGAAACCCGGGTGCGGCCCCTTCACGGCCCAGACTTGGCCATCCCCGTGGAGCAGGTAGGTGGTCTTCAGTGGAGTGCCCGAGGAGCTGTCCGCCGGCTCTCTCAACTGGACGAGGTTGCCCACGGGATCATGCCTGTATTCCGTGACGGCGCCTTCCGGCGACTTGTGCCACCGCACCTGCCCCCGCTCGTTGTAGCGGTACTCGTGGGTCGCCACCCTGTCGCCGTCGAACGTCCGCACCACCTTGAGTACCCGCCCCGCGGTGTCGACGTGCAGCGTCTCGGACTCGGTGCGGGTGGCGGGCGGCGTGGACCCGGACTCGGGTGTGGGCCCGGTCTGGATGGTACGGGTGATGGTGAGGGTGTGATTCGGGTCGTCGTACTTCCGCGTCTCCTTCCGCTCGAGGACAGGCTCCGCCTC
>NZ_DASVSO010000667.1:0-9033 GCF_036388035.1 Archangium sp. | reverse complement strand
CATGGAGCTGGATGAGATCCTGGCGCTCGGGGGGACCCATCGGGGGGGCCTGGAGGATCAACCGCTCCACGGCCTCGCGGTGGGCCAGGGCGTACTCCAGCGCGAGCTCGGAGCCGAAGGAGAACCCCAGCAGCGAGATGCGCGGCCCCCCGAGCTCCTGGCGCAGGGCCTCCAGGTCCGACACCAGCAAGGGGATGGAGTAGTCCTCCTTTGAAGCGGGAGCCATCGACCGTCCACTCCCCCGCTGCTCGTAATAGACGACGGTGGTGAACTTCTCGAGCTCGGGGCCGATGGTGCGCTCGAAATTGTAGACGTGGCCTCCCGGCCCGCCATGGAGGATGACGAGGGGAAGGGTCCCCCGCTCCGCGCCAGCGACGCGGTACCAGTGGCGCACGCCATTGAGCACGGCGTGGTACTCGCCATTCTTCAAGCGAGGGGCGGCCGGCGCGGTGGGCGCGGGCTGGGCATGGCCGCACGCGGCCAGCAATCCCAGGGAGACGAGCCAGAGGGCCAGGGTTGCACGGAGGAGTCGAAGCATCGAAGTCGTCACGAGGGCGGTTTCATACACTCCTCGACCGCTGGAGTCGTGCTCCGGGAGACACGGCCGCGCACCTCGCTCTATCCTCACGCATGGCAAGAGACCTGTTGGCTGTACTCGCCGCGTTGATGGTGATGGGCACCGGGTGTGACAAGGAGCCCGGGGAAGCGCCCGGGGAAACACCCACCACCCCCTCACCGAGCACGTGGAGCTGGATCGACATCTCCCAATCCACCTGTGACGAGGGGACGCCCACGGGGCTCGGCGCCAACCTCACTGACAGCAAGAACCTGCTCATCTTCTTCAATGGCGGCGGAGCCTGCTGGGACGCCACCACCTGCCTGCAGCTCAACACCTCCACGCACGGGCCCTTCACCCAGACCCAGTTCGAGGCGTTGGCCTCGAGGACCCTCTCGGGCTCCATCCTCGACCGGCAGCTCGCGAACAACCCGTTCCAAGACTGGAACCTGTTCTTCCTCCCGTACTGCACCGGTGACCTGCACATCGGCAACGCGGAGGCCGTCTACACCACCGGCGGTACCTCCAAGACGTTCCACCACAAGGGGCGGGTGAACACCGAGGCCTTCCTCGCCCGCATCGCCGCCACGGTCCCCAACCCCGAGCAGGTGGTCGTCACCGGGGCGAGCGCGGGCGGCTTCGGCGCGGCGCTCAACTACGATCTCATCCGCTCCACCTTCCCCCACGCCAAGGTCTTCCTCCTGGATGACTCCGGGCCCCTGCTCAAGAGCAACGCCATGCCCGCGAACCTCCGCGACGCCTGGGCCCGGGCCTGGAACTACGACGCCGTCCTCGACGCCCTCGATCCGGCCGTGAAGGGGGATTACTCGGCGCTCTACCCGGCGCTCGCCAGGAAGTACCCCCACGACCGGATGGCGCTCCTGTCCTCGGAGCAGGACCAGGTCATCCGGAGCTACATGGGGCTGTCCCCCACCGCCTTCCAGAGCGCGCTGCGGGACCTCGACGCCACGGTGCTCGAGCCGCTGCCGAACACCCGCGCCTTCCTCACCCCCGGCCAGGGCCACACGATGCTGTTCAACCCGACGTCCCAGAGCTCGCGGGGCGTGGTGCTCCTGGACTGGCTCCATCAGATGCAGGGCGCGAGCGACGCGGACTGGAGGTCCGTGCGCCCGTAGGACGGGACGGCGGTGCTCGGGCAGTGAGGGGCGCGGGGCTCGTGCGCCGGGTCCTCCGCCCGCCAGTGAATCCGCACCCCGCCGGGTGCATACGCATTCCAGGCTCAGGAGTGTGCCCGCCGGCACCTTTCCATGGGACGACCATGTCCGACCAGCACCCTTCCTCGACTCCTCCCCTGCCCTCCAGGCTCATCGAGCCCTGGGAGTACCGCGACACCGAGGCCTTCACTGTCGTCGCGCGGCTGAACTCCCAGAGCGTGGAGGAGCTGCTTGCTCCCAGCGCGACCCAGCATGACGCGGGCTTCGAGCTGCACAGCACCATCGTCGAGCTGCACCGGACGATGCGCCAGGGCTACCTCCAGATGATCCACCGCGTGGGCCGCAACATCTACCCGCTGATCATCGCGCGGGACACCGAGCCCGACATGGACAGGGCCGACTTCGGCCGCCAGGGCGTGGGCGGCACGTACACACTGTATCTGGAGAATGGCGAGACGCACTCGGTGCGGCCCACGCCTCGCGCGTACGAGCTGCTCAAGTGTCTCGCGCACCTGCCGCTGGGGCTCTTCACCCTCGTGAGCCCCTACTTCCAGAACCCGACGGCCACCGCGTGGATGGAGGAGATGCGGGCCTACCAGCGCAAGGTGAAGCTCGCGCGGGAGGCCTTCACGCACGGCGCCGAGTCCCTGGCGGCCGAGCACCGCCCCTGGGTCCAGGCCATGCTGGAGCTCACGGACGGCTATGTGGAGCAGACGCTGCGCAAGCGCGGTGTCACCATCGCGGACTACGAGGCCTACACCACCACGATGCGGCCCCACATCCGGCTGGCCATGGACACCGCCGCGAAGCTGCAGGTGGACGCGGTGATGACGGCCATGCTGCGCTGGAAGCAGATGCTCGGGCCGGCCGAGTGGAAGAAGCTGTACGTTGTCGTTCCCACCATCTGGCCGGTGGCCGAGCACAGCCCCCGCTGGCAGATCTTCCGCAGCCTCATGGACCCCGAGGAGGTGGACCTGCGGCTGCTGGTGGCCAACGGCATCACGGGGCCGAACATCGAGGAGCAGATTCGCGACCTGCTGGGCCGCATCGTGGCGGACCGGCTGGCGGGGCGTCTGGTCTTCGGCGTCGAGGACGAGCGCGGCCGGCGGATGACGCAGTGCCTGTCGTCGCCGACGGACGTGGTCTCGGACTCGGCCTACAAGGCCCTCCAGGAGTACTCCGCGCGCTCCGGCGGAGGGTGCCCGGTGGCCCATGGGCGCAAGGACGAGACCGGCCGTTGAAGCCCCCGTCTGGACTTGGGGCTCCCACAACGCACCGGAAGGCATCCCGGCCCGGCAAGGGGCTTGACACCTCCGGAGCCGGGCCTGCGCCGCCGAGGCAGTGACCGAAGTCAGACATCACCGCCCGCGCGCCCTCGTACGGCAAGGCAGGAGACAAGTCTGCTCGCGAACCCATTGAAGCCCGGAAGCGCCTTTTCCGAGAGTCATTGTCAAGCAGCCATCTTCTCCTCGCTTCACCTCTCGCAATGCATTCCCCTCTCATGCAAAGTCTTTCGTGAGACGGCAATCCCAGCCTCCGATGCCAGGGACGGTCGTCTCCCGTACGGCCTTGCGGCGCCAAGGCCATCCATCAGGGGTTGGAGCCCGGGGGGGCCTCCCATGTTCTCGAAAAATGTCCTGGCGATCGACGCCGCGTCGGTCGCACGTGAAGCGGAGCACGCCATCCGCGAGCATGTGCTCGGCGACCTGAAGCGCCGCGGTGCGGTCATCGGCGTCTCCGGCGGCGTGGACAGCGCCGTGGTGGCCTTCCTCTGCGCGCGGGCGCTCGGCCGGGAGAAGGTGCTCTGCCTCCTCATGCCCGAGCGAGACTCCTCCTCCGACTCCCTGCGCCTCGGGCGCCAGGTGGTCGAGGCCCTCGGCGTCGCGTCAGCCGTGGAGGAGATCGGCCCCACCCTCGCCGCCGCTGGCTGCTACACGCGCCAGGACGACGCCATCCGCCGCCTCTTCCCGGACTATGGCGAGGGCTGGCGCTGCAAGGTGTCGCTGCCCTCCCTGCTCGAGGGCGAGCGCCTCAATGTCTCCCGACTCACCGTGGAGAGCCCCTCGGGCGAGGTGCGCTCCGCGCGCATGCCGCTCGACGTCTATCTCCAGCTCATCGCCGCCACCAACTTCAAGCAGCGCGTGCGCAAGATGATGGAGTACTACCACGCGGATCGGCTCCACTTCGCCGTGGCGGGCACGCCCAACCGGCTCGAGTACGACCAGGGCTTCTTCGTCAAACAGGGTGACGGCGCCGCCGACTTCAAGCCCATCGCCCACCTCTATAAGACGCAGGTCTACGCCCTCGCCGCCTGGCTCGGCGTCCCGGAGGAGATCTGCCTCCGCCCGCCCACCACCGACACCTTCTCCATGCCCCAGACGCAGGAGGAGTTCTTCTTCGCGCTGCCCTACGAGGCCATGGACCTGTGCCTCTTCGCGCAGGACCACCAGGTTCCCGCGTGCGAGGTGGCGCCCGCGCTGGGCCTCACCGAGGCCCAGACCGAGCGCGTCTTCAAGGACATCGCCGCCAAGCGACGCACCACCCGCTACCTGCACCTGCCGCCGCTGAAGGTCCGGCCGGCCCAGGAGGTGTGACGCCATGTGTGGCATCGCCGGCAGCATCACCCTCCGGGAGGGACGGCCATCTCCCTCGCGCGAGCAGCTCCTGAGGATGGCGGGCGCCCTGCGCCACCGGGGCCCCGACGCGTTCGGCGTCTACCGCTCGCGCCGCGCGGGCCTCGCCCACGCCCGCCTCTCCATCATCGACCTCGCCTCCGGCCAGCAGCCCATGGCCAACGAGGACGACACCCTCTGGGTCGTCTTCAACGGGGAAGTCTTCAACTACGTGGAGCTGCGAGAGGAATTGCTCGCGCACGGGCACCGCTTCCGCACGCGGAGCGACACCGAGGTCATCCTCCACGCCTTCGAGCAGTGGGGAGAGGGCGCCTTCGCCCGCTTCAACGGGCAGTTCGCCCTCGCGCTGTGGGACGAGAAGCAGGAGACGCTCACGCTGGCGCGAGACCGGCAGGGCGTGCACCCGCTCTATTACTGTGAGCACGAGGGGCGCCTGGGCTTCGCCAGCGAGGTGAAGGCGCTCTTCGCCGGGGAGCCCTCCCTGCCGCGCGCGTTCGACCCGGTGGGCTTGGAGGAGACCTTCACCTTCTGGAGCGTGGTGCCTCCGCAGAGTGTCTTCGCGGGCATCTCGGAGGTGAGGCCCGGCCACGTGCGCACCTGGCGGCGCGATGGAACGAGCCACGAGCGTCCCTTCTGGAAGCCGCGCTTCCCGGAGGCGGGCGAGGGCGGCATCCAGGGCTCGCTCCTCGAGGCGGCGGAGCGGGTGCGCGACGCGCTCCTGAAGGCCACCCGCCTGCGCATGCTGCGCGCCGACGTCCCCGTGGGCAGCTACCTGTCCGGGGGCCTGGACAGCTCGCTCGTGGCCACGCTCGGGCACGACGTGCGGGGAGAGCCGCTGCGCACCTTTTCGTTGCGCTTCGCCGACGCCGAGTACGACGAGACGGAGTACCAGCGCCTGATGGCCACGCGGCTCGGCAGCGAGCACCGCGAGGTGGTGGTGAAGCGGGAGGACATCGCCCGCGTCTTCCCGGAGGTCGTCACCCACGCCGAGCGGCCCCTGCTGCGCACCGCCCCGGCGCCCCTCTTCCTCCTGTCCCGACTCGTGCGCGAGGCCGGCATCAAGGTCGTCCTCACCGGCGAGGGCGCCGACGAGATGTTCGCGGGGTATGACCTCTTCCGGGAGGGGAAGATCCGCCGCTTCTGGGCACGGCAGCCCGGCTCGCGGCTGCGGCCCCGTCTGCTCGAGCGGCTCTATCCCTACCTCTCGCGCTCGCCGGTGGCCCGGGAGGGCATGGCGCGACAGTTCTTCGGCCGCAACCTCGCGGGGTGGCGGCAGCCCGGCTTCGCGCACGAGACGCGCTGGCACACCACCAGTGCCCTCAAGCGGCTCTTCTCCGGCGGGCAGCGGGGGGCCACCGAGGGACTGGACGTCGTCGCCCGGCTGCTCGACACCCTCCCGCCGGAGTTCTCCCGCTGGGCGCCCCTGGCGCAGGACCAGTACCTGGAGAGCCGCACGCTGCTCTCCGGCTACCTCCTCTCCTCCCAGGGGGACCGCATGCTGATGGCCCACTCGGTGGAGGGCCGCTTCCCCTTCCTGGACACCGAGGTGGAGGAGCTCGCCAGCACGCTGCCCGCCTCCTACAAGCTGCGCGGCCTGGACGAGAAGCACGTCCTCAAGCGCGCCGCCGAGCGGCTCCTCCCCGCCTCCATCCTGCGGCGCAAGAAGCAGCCCTACCGGGCCCCGGACGCCCTGTGCTTCGTGGGGGACAGGCGCCCCGAGTGGGTGGAGGAGGTGCTGGGCGAGTCCGCCCTGCGCGAGGCGGGCGTCTTCGAGCCCGGTGCCGTCGCGCGCCTGTGGGCCAAGTGCCAGGCCCAGGCCCACGCCGCCCAGCTCTCCAACACCGACAACATGGCCCTCGTCGGAGTCCTCTCCACCCAACTGCTGCACCGGCACCTGCTGCGTGCCGCGCCCTCCTCCGTCCCCATCACCCCCCAGACGCTCGTCGAGCGACCGGGAGCCTGAACATGGAAACGCTCGATCACGCCATCCCCCAGCTTCACGACTACCTCCAGCACTCGGCGCGCCGGCTGCCCGACAAGGTCGCGCTCGTCTGCCGCGGCCGGCGGCTCACCTACGCCACGCTCGAGGCCCGCGCCAACGCGCTCGCCCATGCCCTCGTGCGGCGCGGGGTGCAACGGGGAGACCGCGTCCTCGTCTTCGCGGAGAACGGCGTGGAGGCAGTCATCTCCTTCTGGGGCGTCCTCAAGGCCAACGCCGTCGTCTCCATGATTCACCCGCAGACGAAGGTGGACCGGCTGGCCTGGCTCCTCAACGACTGCCGCGCCGCTGGCCTCATCACCGAGGCCCCCCTGGCCGGCATCGCCGCCGAGGCGGCCCGCCGCAGCCCCCACCTGAGGACGCTGCTGGTGTCGGGGGCCCTCGACGCGGCGCCTCTCGACGGCCTGCCCGCCGCGTCCTGGGAGGCGGCCCTGTCCGCCGAGTCCACGGACCGCCCGCCGGCCCGCGCCAACCTCGACATCGACCTGGCCGCCATCATCTACACCTCGGGCAGCACGGGGGACCCCAAGGGGGTGATGCTCACCCACCGCAACATGCTCACCGCGGCCACCTCCATCACCGCCTACCTGCGCAACGTGGAGGACGACGTCATCCTCGGCGTGCTGCCCCTGTCCTTCGACTACGGGCTGTACCAGATGATCATGGCCTTCCGGATGGGGGCGCGGCTGGTGCTGGAGCGCGCCTTCACCTACCCGGCGCAAATCCTCGGCCTGATGGTGGAGGAGGGCGTGACGGGCTTTCCGGGGGTGCCCACCCTCTTCGCCATCCTCGGGGGGCTCAAGTCGCTCGAGGCCTATGACCTGTCACGCATCCGCTACGTGACGAACACCGCGGCGGCGCTGCCCGTCAAACACATCCGGATGCTCCAGCGGCTCTTCCCCCAGGCCCGCATCTATTCCATGTATGGCCTCACCGAGTGCAAGCGGTGCACGTACCTGCCGCCGGAGGACCTCGACCGCAAGCCGGAGAGCGTGGGGCTCGCCATTCCCGGCACCGAGCTGTGGCTCGTGGACGAGGAGGGCCGCCGGCTCGGACCCAACGAGGTGGGCCAGCTCGTCATCCGCGGCGCCACGGTGATGCAAGGCTACTGGGAGAAGCCCGAGGAGACGGCGAAGAAGCTCCGGCCCGGGCCGCTGCCCGGCGAGCGGGTGCTCTACACGGGAGACTTCTGCCGGTTGGACGAGGAGGGCTACCTGTACTTCGTCGGCCGCATGGACGACATCATCAAGTCCCGTGGCGAGAAGGTGGCCCCCAAGGAGGTGGAGTGCGCCCTCACCAACGTCCCGGGCGTCAAGGAGGCGGCCGTCATCGGCGTCCCGGACGAGCTTCTCGGACAGGCCATCAAG
Source organism: Archangium sp. (assembly GCF_036388035.1). GTDB lineage: Bacteria > Myxococcota > Myxococcia > Myxococcales > Myxococcaceae > Archangium. The sequence continues at coordinate 1,303 of NZ_DASVSO010000667.1, read as the reverse complement.
GCCTTCGTCGTCCTCGAGGCCGGGGTGACGCTCACCGAGGCGGAGCTCGTGCGCGAGTGCCAGGCCCGCCTGGAGTCCTTCAAGGTTCCCAAACAGCTCGTACTCGTCCCGGCCCTGCCGACGACGAGCACGGGCAAGATCAAGAAGACGGAGCTCGTATGATCGCGGCAGCCCCTGCATCCGACGTCCGTTCCACCCTCCGGCACTTCATCCTCCACAACTTCTACATCGCCAACCCCGCCAGCCTCTCGGACGAGTCATCGCTGCTCGACAGCGGCATCATCGACTCGACGGGGGTGCTGGAGCTGGTCGGCTTCCTCGAGCACGACCTCGGCCTCACGGTGGCGGACGCGGAGCTCGTCCCGGAGAACCTCGACACCGTGTCGCGGCTCGTCGCCTTCGTGGAACGCAAGAGGAAGGGGTGAGGCCATGACGCTCGCCGTGGGCCTGGCCACCGCCCTGGCCTCCCGGCTCCGCCTCCGGCACTGCGCCGAGGTGGGCCCTGGCACTCTCGCCCATGGGAGGCTCTACATCCGAGGGGGAGGCCGCATCCGGCTCGGCGCGCGGGTGGTGCTCGACGGCCGCTGCACGCCCATCGAGCTGCACGTCGGCCCCGGTGCGGAGCTCCTCATCGACGATGACGTCCACATCGAGGGAGGCACGTCCATCGAGGCCCTCCAGCGGGTGCACATCGGCGCGCGCAGCCACGTGGGAGGCTTCTGCAAGCTCCTCGACAACCACTTCCACCAGGTGACTGGCAACCGGCGGGAGCGCCCGGCGTCGCTCCCGGTGGAGGTGGACGCGGACGTGAGGCTGGGGGCCCGGAGCATCCTCCTGCCGGGAGCCCACCTGGGCGCGGGGACGCTCGTCCACGCGGGCACCGTCATCTCGCGTCGCTTTCCGCCGGGAGTCGTGCTCTCCGGCGTGCCGGCCTCGGTCCGAAGGAGGAGTCCATGAACGCCCACGTCCCCACGGGAAACGAGCTCGCCCACCTGCTCCGACGCGTCTCCTCCAGCCCCGCCGAGGCGCGCCGGCTGGTGAGCCGGGCGGTGGGCATCACCCGGGCCCAGCTCGTCCTGCGCCGCTGTGAGCTCGGCCGCAACGTCTACGTGGGAGGGGACCTGCACTGCGACGCCGAGGGTCACGTCACCATTGGCGACCGGGTCTGCTTCTTCGACGGGATGCTGACGTCGGAGCTGCGCTGCCATGCCGGCGCCCAGCTCTCCATCGGGGAGCAGTGCACCTTCAACTACGGCTTCTTCCTCGAGGCCCACCACCGCATCCGGATTGGCCGCCGCTGCAT
>NZ_DASVSO010000666.1:0-3299 GCF_036388035.1 Archangium sp. | reverse complement strand
AATCTGTCCCGCGAAGAAGAGGCGCGACTCCGCCTTGAGCGACAGGTCGCGCTGCAGCAGCCGCGGCGCGTCGATGAAGGTGTTGCGGTGGATCTGCCCCATCCGCAGGAACTCGGCGGTGGCCAGACCCGGGATGCAGGTGCTGAAGATGCGCTTCTGGTCACCCCAGGTGAGGCGCGTCTGGAAGCCCACCATGTTCCACGCCGTCCCCGCCTTGTCCTCCATGCGCAGCTGCACCACCGCGTAGGGCTGCTCGCCCGTGCGCGGATCCTTCAGCCCCACGGGCTTCAGCGGCCCGAAGGCCAGCGTGTCATCGCCTCGATCGACCATCACCTCGATGGGCAGACACCCTTCGAAGTATCTGGGTTCCTCGAAACTGTGCGGCTGGACCTTCTGGCCCGCCTTCACCTCGGCGATGAAGCGGTAGTACTCCTCCCGGTTCATCGGCAGGTTGATGTAGTCGTCCCCGCCGCCCTTGCCGTAGCGGCTCGCCCGGAAGGCGACATTCATGTCGATGGAGTCCCCCGACACGATGGGGGCGAGCGAGTCGTAGAAATAGAGCTTCTCGCCCACGTAGCGCTCGAGGTCCTTCGTCAGCGCGTCCGAGGTGAGCGGCCCGGTGGCCACCACGACGAGGCCGTCGGGCAGTGCGTCCACCTCGCCATTGACCACCTCCACGCCGGGGGCCTCGCGCACCGAGTGCGTCACCGCCGCCGAGAAGGCCTCGCGCTCCACGGCCAGCGCGTCGCCCGCCGGCACCCGGTGTGCGTCCGCGCACCCCAGAATCACCGACGAGAGCGTCCGCAGCTCCGCGTGCAGCAGGCCGATGGCGCTCTCCGGGTTATCCGAGCGCAACGAGTTGGAGCACACCAGCTCGGCGAACTGGTCCGTCTTGTGCGCCGGCGAGCGCTTCTGCGGCTTCATCTCCCGCAGCGTCACTGGCACCCCGCGGCGCGCCAGCTGGTAGGCGCACTCGCTGCCCGCCAGGCCACCGCCAATCACCGTCACCCGCTGAAACTTCACGTCCTGCATCACGCTCTCCACGGGCCGTCTCCTGGCCCATCCGGCAACTGTTAGCAGGCGCGCCCCCACCTGTCCCACCTTCTCACTCCTGCGTGTCCACCACCCGGGCGCCCGACCCCTGCTCCCCTGCCTGCTCCTCGGCCATCCGACAAGTAGGAGAAACAGAAACAGTTTCCCTACCTCGCTCTGGCTCCTAGCTTTCCCCCGTTCATCGCGCGGGAAATCAGGCCGGGCGACGCAGTGCATCATCGACGCAGCGCACCTTTGATGGAGCGACAGGGCCATGGACCGAGCCAACGACCTTTTGAAGATTCGCGAGCTGCTCCAGAGACGTCGGCGGGACATCCTCAACGCGAGCATGGGGGCGCAGCGTGAATTGACGGCGCTGAAGAACCAGGACCGCGACCCCGAGTACGAGGAGAACGCCCAGACGGAGCTGGCCGACTACACGCTCTCCAGCTTGATGGAGGCCCAGCGACGCGAGGTGATGCTCATCGATGCCGCGCTGCGTCGCATGGACACGGGCGTGTTCGGCGCCTGCGTGGACTGCGGCTTCGACATCCCCATCGAGCGGCTGGAGGCCCTGCCCTTCGCCATCCGGTGCGAGGAAGACGCGACGCGCCACGAGCTGGATCTGCGCGGCGGCCCGCAGGCCACCCCGTCCTTCTAGGCCGGAGCGGAGGGCGCCCGGAGCCCGGGGCGCCCTACCGCGGCTTGCCCTCGTCTTGGAGGACGACGAAGCGGTAGTTCTCCAGCTCGTTCTGGCCCGCCGTGTAGAGCACGGTGAGGAGCATGTCGTACGGGACGCTCTTGTCCGCGATGATGGACAGCTCCCGGTTGAAGGGCGCCGCCGGGTTGCGCTCGGCGATGTACTTGAGCTTCTCCACTTCCTTCTTGAGCTGCGCGTCGAGCGGCACCACCAGCCGGCCCTGAAGGGCCTCGGGCGGCAGCTGCCCGTTCTTCAGGCGCAGCACCTCCCGCTCCCCCACGAGGATGTTCTTGGGGGTGACGGTGACGGCCACGGTGTCCTTGGGCGTGGCGCGCGTGGAGGACACGGGCGGCCGCACGTCCTCGCTGGCCGTCAGCGACGCCGAGGACGAGGCGAAGGACTTGAGGAGGAACACCAGGAGGATGGTCATCATGTCCATCATCGCGGTGATGTTCAGCTCCTTGATCTCCCCGGCCGCCTCGCGCTCCTTGCGCTTCTTGCGCGCCAGCGCCTTGCGGTAGCGCATCCGCCGCAGCGCCTCGTCGTCCACCGGCACCTGGGGGGTGCTCTCGCCCGGCGTCGACATGGCTAGAGGGCTCCGAGGGTGACGTCCGGGAAGAGCAGGCGGTGCGACGTGTCCTGCGTCTCGCGGAGGGCGTCCATGGTCTGGATGAGCGCGTCGTAGGGCGTGTCCGGGTCCGCGGCGACGATGACCTTGGTCTCGGTGGGGAAGGCGCCCTTGATCTTCACCATCTGCGCGTTGAGGGCGGCGTAGTCGTACGAGCCATCCGCCCGGGTGGGGATGGTGGGGGCGCCGTCCTGGCCGAGGATGGCGTTCTCGCTGTTGACGAAGTGCCCCTTCTTGCTGATGAGCACGCTGAGCACCAGGCGCGGCGGCTGGTCCGGGACGTCCTGCGCGGCCACGTCGGTGCTGGGGGCTCCGTAGTTCGGCGCGCTCACGTTGAGGATGCCGAAGGAGGCCAGCCCGGTGATGGACAGCAGCATGAAGAGGATGAGGTTCATGAGGATGTCGAGGTACGGGACGATGTTGAGCTCGCCCGCCTCCTCTTCCTCACGAGGCTTCAGCTTCCTCCTGGAGTAATGGAACGCCATGGGCCCCTCCGGCGCCTCAGGCGGCGCGGGCCTCGTCGAGGGTCGTCTCGCCCGCGGCGCGGCGCGCCAGCATGTTCTCCAGCTTGAGGGCGTTGAGCTCCATGCTCTCCACCATGCTCTTGGCGTACGAGGTGAGGAACAGGTGGAAGATGATGCACAGCACCGCGATGGAGAGCGCGAAGGCGGTGTTGTTCATCGCCTTGGAGATACCGTCCGACAGCAGGGCCTGCTTCTGCTCCGCGGGCACGTTGCCGAGCGCCTGGAAGGTACCGATCAGACCGAAGATGGTGCCGACGAGGCCCACCAGGGTGGCGATGTTCGCGAGCGACCACAGCCACGGAATCCGCGCGCCCACGTGCGGGCTGTTCTCCACGAGCGCCTCCTCCACCGCCTTGGCGACCTCAATCTCGCCGCGGTGGGCCCGGGTGAGGCCGGCGCGGATGATCTTCGCGAG
>NZ_DASVSO010000665.1:0-8607 GCF_036388035.1 Archangium sp. | reverse complement strand
GAAGCGCCCCCGCTTCAGCTTCGGCACCGTGGAGGCCCTCGTCTCGAAGCCCGAGGCCCACCGCGAGGAGCTGCTCCGCCGCTTCGTCGCGCGGGTGCGGGAGCTCGCCACCGCCGCGGGCTCTCCGGAGGCGCCCCTCCGGGCGGTGGACTGCTCCGTGCCCGGTCCGGTGGAGCAGTCGCCCGTGTCCCTCGAGGAGGTGGGCCTGTCGCTGAACGTGGCCTGCCGGCTCGACGTGGTACGCGGCGGTGAAGCCCGAGACGACGAGGGCAGGCCCTCCCCCTGACCTTCGCTCACTCCATGCGGAGCACGGCCACGTCGGGCTCGGTCTTCTTCGCCGGCCCCCGCACCACGGTGAGCTGCCCGTCCTTCGTCGCGCACGTGGCCTCCTGGGGAGGCACCCCGCGCACCGGGTTGAGCGTCTCGGGCCGGCCGAACTTCACCGCGCTCGTGGCGAGCATCCGCTCCTGCTTCTTGCCGCTATCGCTGTCGCTGTAGACGACGCTGATGCCCTTGAAGGGCGTGGGCAGCTTCACCTTCAAGCGGTAGCCGTGCTTGTCGGCCATTTCGGCGCGCTCCACCTGGAGCGTCTGCTTGGGCGAGCCGAAGGCGGGGAACACCTGCCCGTCCACCAGGCGGATGCCCCACTGCGAGGGCAGCTGCGCTGCCGTGGGCTTGCCACAGCCGGTGAGCTCCTGCGGCGCCTGGGGGGCCAGCCACAGCTCGACGTGGTCATCGTTGAGCCACTTCGCGCTCGGGCCCGTCCATTTGTTGTCCCGCACCTCGACGAGCAACGTGTCCGGCGCCACCAGCAGCGCCTTCAGCCCCGCGTCCTTCGGGTCGTCCTGGGTGCCCAGCAGGAAGTTGCCCGCCTCGAAGCCGCACTCGCCGAGCCCCGCCTGCTTCCACCCCTCCTGGAGGAACGCCTTGTCCACCTGCACCTGGGGCAGGTACGACAGGTTGCGCTCCCCGAGGGAGGGCTCTCCCGGCTCGCACTCGGGGGCGGAGCGCGTCACCTCGCCGCGCAGCGTCTCGAAGTTCCAGAACTCGCCGTCCTCCTTCATCTCTCCACTCAGGGACGGAGAGGCGGTGCGCAGCGTCTCGCTCGTCAGCCGCAGGGAGGAGAGCTGCAGCGTGCGCGCGGTGGTCCACCGCTCCCGGCTGCCCCCCGTCTGCTCGTGGGTGAAGAACTCGTCGCTCACCGTCACCGTGTCCTGGCCCACGCCCGCGCCTCCGTAGCCGTCATTGCACACGGACACCAGGAGCTGGGCGGGCTGCGTGGGGCGCATCAGCCACCACTCGGCGGCCTCGCACTGGCCCTCCGCCCGCGAGCCCTTCGCCTTGCGCCCGCCCGGACCGAACTTGCGCCCGAGGAACTGGCTCGCCGTGTCGATCTCCGCCCACCCGAGCGACAGGTGCTTCACCTGTTGGGAGCGGCCCTGCGCGTCCTTGCCCGCGTCGAGCGTCTCCACGACGCGGCAGGGCTCGCGCTTCGCGCACAGCGGGTCCGAGGAAGAAGCGGGCGGAGCGCCCAGCAGCGACAGCAGCAGCACGGTACCGGTAGCGTTCATGGGGCGCAGCTTGCCCCAGCCCCTGGGCTCGTTTGAACCCTCTTCCTCATGCGCGGCCACCACATCACCGAGGAGCTGCGCAAGGCGCACCCCGGCCTCGCCGTGCCCCTGGACAGCCAACGGCCAGGGGAGCGGGCGGTGAAGGAAAATCTCCTCTCCGAGCGGTTGAAACCGCAACGGTCCCTCGCGCCTCGCTCGTCGACGCGCCCGGGCCCTGCTCTCAGGAGGAGCTGACGTGGAGACATCTCTCCCACCGGAGCAATACCGGCTGCTCGTCGAGCATGCCCCGACCATGGTGTGGCGCGCGGGACTGGACGCCGTGTGCGACTACTTCAACGCCACCTGGCTCCACTTCACGGGGCGCACCCTGGAGCAGGAGCAAGCCAACGGGTGGGTCGAGGGCGTCCACCCGGACGACGTGCGCCGCTGCATGGACATCTACCTGTCGAACTTCGAGCGGCGCCAGGCCTTCGAGATGGAGTACCGGCTGCGGCGCTACGACGGCGTCTACCGCTACATCTTCGACCGGGGCGTGCCCTTCACCGATGACCAGGGACGCTTCGCCGGCTTCATCGGAAGCTGCGTGGACGTCCACGAGCGCCGCGAGGCGGACCGGGCCAAGGCGTCGTTCCTCGCCCTCGCCGCCCACGAGCTGCGCACCCCGCTCACCTCGGTGAACATGTACCTGGAGGCGCTGCGCCGGCAGCTCGCGGGGGCGGACGCGGCGGCGAGTGGTGCCTTGAGCCGGATGGGCGCGCAGCTGGAGCGCGTCTCCACCCGGGTCCAGGAGCTGGAGGACATCGGACGCCTCAACGCGGACATGCCGCTCGTCCTGCGCAAGGAGGAGCTGGAGCTGGCCGGGCTCGTCCAGGCCGTCGTGGCGCGCCACCGCGACGCCGACACACCGCGGGCCCGAGGACGGCAGCGCCACGCCTTCGAGCTCTCCCTCGCTCCGGGCACGTACCCGGTCCTGGGGGACCGCCAACGCCTGGAGCAGGTGGTGAACAGCCTGCTCGCCAACGCGCTCAAGTTCTCGCCCCAGGGAGGCACCCTCCACGTCGCCCTGGCGCGCGAGGAGGGCGGCTTCGTGCTGTCCATCGCCGATCCGGGCATCGGGATTCCCGCCGCGGACATCCCCTCGCTCCCCCGGCGCTACTTCCGCGCGAGCAACGTGTCCCCCGAGAACTTCCCGGGGCTCGGGCTCGGACTGTCGCTCGTGAAGGAGCTGCTGGACGCGCACGGGGGCCAGCTCCGCATCCAGAGCACGCAGGGCCAGGGGACGATCGTCACCGTCGTGCTCCCCCAGGCGCGCCCCGAGGTGCGACCATGAAGCGCGTGCTCGTGGTCGACGATGACCCGGACATCCTCGACTCGCTCACCCTGCTGCTGGAGGCCACCTACGCCGTCACCCCCGCGGAGGACGGCGCCGTCGCGCTGGAGCTCGTGGCCCGGCAGGAGTTCGACGCCGTGGTGCTCGACCTGATGATGCCCGTGCTCGACGGCACCCAGTTCCTCGAGCAGTTGCGCGAGCAAGGCATCCAGGTGCCCGTCATCCTCATCTCGGCCCACCGCGACCTCGATGAGACCCACCGCCGGCTGGGCGCCTTCGCCGCGCTCCGCAAGCCCTTCAACATCCTGGAGCTGGAGCAGCGACTCGAGGAGGCCCTGTGAGAACGGGCGACGCCGTCCTCCAGGGCCTGACCGGCGATCAACCCGCTCAGGGCAGCAGCGCGGGGGGCTCGCCCTCCAGCACGCAGAGGTTGGTGCTCTCCTCGCAGAAGATGGGGAAGGCCGGGTCCAACGACGAGCCCGCGCGCGGCAGCCTGCACACCTCCGGGTCACGCACCGTCACCGGCTTGCCGTCGGCGCCCGGCACCTGCCTCTCGCACTTGATGGCCGGGAACACGCCCACCGCCGTGTAGGTGGCCAGGCAGTCCCCCTCCGAGTAGCTCAGCTCCGCCGTCCACTGCGTGCCCGGAATGGCCGCCTGGCTCTCGATGCGCAGGTTGCTCCACTGGTAGCGGAAGTCCGCCATCGTGCCGGGGTCCACCTGCCGGGCCTCGGACATGCTCGGCACCGCGCACACCCCGCCCTCGCCGGGGTACTCGGTGGTGAACGCCCCCGAGGCCGTGACGGAGTGCGCCGGGTCCTTCCCCTCCAGCGCGGCCAGCTCCGCCGGCTTGAGCACCAGGGTGGGCGGCACGCCCGAGCCGGGCACCCGGAAGGCCTGCGCGCCGATGATCTCCGCCTTCTTCCGCGCGCACACGCCCGTGCCCGTCTTCAACGTGTAGCGCACGGCATGATCGCCGCGCCCCACCGTGCACTGCGGCGGCTGCTGCGCCCCACCGCACGCTCCCAGCCAGGCCGCGCACCCGAGCGGCAGAATCCACGCAAAGGCTCGATGTGTCTTCATGATGTGTGGCTCCACGGGACTAGAAGGAGAGACGCGCGCCGAAGCGGATGCTGCGGGGCGTCTGGTAGGAGAGGGGCTTCTCGTAATTGGGGTTGACGGTCACGGCCCTGTCGGTGCCCCGGACCTTCAGCGTCTGGAGGTCCGCCTCCGTGCCACCCACCAGCGCTTCCACGTTGTCGAAGGTGTAGTTCTGGTCCACCGCCGTGACGGCCTGGAAGTTGAACAGGTTGAAGCTGTCCACCGTCAGTGCCGCCGTGACGCGCTGGCTGAGCTTGTAGTTGACGCCCAGGTGGGCATCCACGGTGTGCACCCAGGGCAGCCGGCCACCGCTGCCGCGCGGCAGGATGAAGGTGAAGCCCGTGCCGTAGAGGTACTGCGCTCCCGTCACGTTGATGGGCGCGCCCGAGGTGCCGCGGTACGAGAGGCCCAGGTTGAGGCTCGCGGTGGGCGAGAACACGAACTCGCGGGCGCCGAACACCTTGAGGGCGTGGGTGCGGTCCAGCGGCAGCGGCCCCTCCTTGTTCAGCATCATGGACTGGAGGTCGAAGTCCGAGGTGACGTTGGGCGCGAGCTGGTTGTTGTCCGGGCGGTAGAGACCCGAGTAGTTGCCGCGCAGGGAGGACCAGGTGTAGCTGGCCTGGGCGAGCCACTGATCCGCGAACGCCTTGGTGAAGTAGACGCTGACGGCGTCGTAGTCACGCCGGGCCTTGTCGAACTGCGAGGCGATGCCCCGACCGGGGTTGCCGATGAAGTAGTTGGTCGTCTCGTTGATCGACATGTCCTCGATGACGTCGTTCATGTAGCGCCGGGTGTAGCTGGCGCCCAGGCTGGCACGGGGGAGCACCTCGTACTCGCCGCCGAGGACGAGCTCATCGGAGGACTGGGGCTTCAGCTCGGGGTCCACCGGGCTGTTGATGGCGAACGTCTGCGTGTACTGACGGCTGATGCCGGTGCTGGTACCGCTCGGCACGGGCACGTTGCGCGGGTCCCGGCACTCCGTATAGGGCGCGGCCTGGGTGAGCGGATCACACCCCGGGCTCCCATTGATGGGCGCGCGGTTGCGCGTGGCGCGCACGCGGGTGATGTTGGAGAACTGCGAGTTCACCATGGCCAGCACGGCGTTCTGGTAGTAGCGCGCGTAGCTGGCGAAGAGCTTCGAGCGGCCCTGCTGCGTCGGGTCGTACACGAGCCCCACGCGCGGAGAAATCTGGTCGGGCAGCGTGAAGGCGAGGGCACCGCCCGTGCCGTAGATGTTCTGCGTGTCGTAGCGCACGCCCGCGTTGAGGGTGACGCGGTCCAGCACGCTCCAGCTGTCCTGCACGAAGGCGCCCAGGGCGTTGGCGCGGGTGGAGGTGGGGATGGACGGCTGGATGACCACCTGGTCCGGACCGATGAGGTAGCCGAACGAGCGGAAGTCCGTGAACGTCGTGCCGTCGGTGGACTCGTTGTAGAGCACGCCGCCCGAGTAGGCACGCGTGTCGCGGTTGGTCATCACCTCCACGTCGGCACCGACCTTGATGACGTGGTGGCCGAGCGCGTTGAGCAGCAGGGTGCCCACGGCGTTGGCCTGGTAGCGGTCCACGGTGCGATCCAGCAGGAAGCCGGGGCCGCCCAGGAAGTAGCTGGCCACCGGGCAGCGCACGGCGGCCTCCGGGTTGGCGGGGTCACACGCCGTGCCCTCCAGCGACTCATAGGCGCCGAGCGGGGTGGAGCGCCGCATCTCGAACTGGGGCACGCCGGAGTAGCCCGCCGCCTTGCCGATGCCGCTGCCATCCACCGGGAGGGTGGAGTCGGTCTGGTGGTGCCAGCCCACGTTGGCGTCGAGCAGCACCCGCTTGTCCAGGAAGGACGAGGACAGCTTGAGGGAGAGGTCGCGCGCGTCGGACTCGTAGGCGTGGGCGAGCGCCTCGTAGCGGCCGTTGAGGTTCTCCGTCTCGACGGCGCCGTTGTCGAGGTTGTAGCCGAAGCGCCCGTTGCCACCGGAGCTGGACGGCGTGCCATAGGCCGACAGGGTGAGGGTGTGGTCGGGGTGCACCTGCCAGGTGAGCTTGCCGATGTACTGCACCGAGCGCTGGTCGGCGAAGTAGCGCTGGAAGGTGTTGGGGATGCGCTCGAACCGGGAGAAGCCGTTGCTGTCCTTGGCGGGCTTGCCGTCCTCACCCAGCACGTAGGCGTTGTAGTTGCGCTCGAGCGAGCGGCGGGTGAAGGAGGGCGCCACGCCCGCGTAGAACCAGACCTTGTCCTTGAGGATGGGGCCGCCCAGCGCCGCGCCGAAGTCCCCCAGGTTCCACAGCCGCTGGTCGGTGCTGATGACGGTGCCCTCGCGCAGCACGCGCGTGGGCGTGCCCTCGAGGCCGCCGGGGGCGAGGTTGCCGAAAACGGAGCCGTGGAACTCATTGGAGCCGGACTTGGTGACGGCCGTCATCACGCCGCCCGTGGAGCGGCCGAACTCGGGCATGAAGCCACCGGTGATGACGTTCACCTCCTGGATGAACTCGATGGACAGCGGCGTGCCGAGGATGCCGAGCGCGGGGTTGCCCGTGGACAGGCCGTCCACGAGGAAGCCGTTCTCCGGCGACGTGGTGCCGTTGAGCGACACGCCGTAGGCGTCCGAGGTGGCACCGGGGGCCAGCTCGGCGAGGCTCTCGAAGGAGCGGCCAGCGGAGCCCTTGGAGCCGGGGCGCACCACGGCGAGGTGGTTCACCAGCTCCTTGTCCACGCTGATACCGGTGCGGGTGGAGCCCACGTCCACGGAGGGCGGGGCGGCCACGACGAGCACGTTCACCGACATGGTGTCGGGCAGGAGCTCGGCGTTGTAGCGGATGGTGCGGTTGAGGAGCAGGGAGACGTTGTCGCGCGAGTAGGGCTGGAAGCTCTCCTTCTCGAAGCGCAGCGTGTAGACGCCGGGTGGAAGCTGCGACAGTCGGTAGAGACCCGTGGCGTCGGTGACGGCGATCTGCTCTCCCTGGAGGTTGGGAGAGGTGGCGGTCACCACCACGTCCGGGACGGGTTGCTTGTTGCTGGCATCCACCACCGTGCCGGTCAGCACGGAGGTTCCCTGCTGCGCCAGCGCGGATGGCATCCACATGCACACACCGAGCGCCAGCACCGCCGCGAGGACGCGCGTCTGGTTGCTCTCGAAACGTCTGTTCAAAGGAAGTTCCCTCTGTCGGGCGCCCGCCCGCTCCATGCCGGCCGGCGCCATTGTTCCGGGTGCTACACTGTAATTCCGTGAAAAAACAAGGGAGCCCCGCCGAGGGCTATCCTGGGGCGCATGTTCCTCAAGGACGTCGAGACGCACGAGGGTAGCGGCCACTACGCGGAGCTCATCCGCCGCAGCCGGGGACAGGGAATGCCCCCCATGGGCCTCTGGCACCTGCTCGCGTTCAAGCCGGAGATGACGACCCCGCTGGCGCAGTTCACCCAGGCGGTGATGCGCGGCCCCTCGCCGCTGTCGTCCGGGATGCGCGAGCTGATCGCCGCCTTCACGTCGCGGCGCAATCACTGTGTGTTTTGAACGGGCTCTCACGCCGCGGTCGCGGCGAAGCTGCTGGGAGACGAGCAGAAGGTCCAGGCCGTCCTGGATGACCCGCGCACCGCCCCCATCCCGGAGGCCGAGCGGGTGCTGTTCTCCTTCCTGGAGAGGGTCAACCGGGAGTCGGAGCACCTCACCCAGGAGGACGTGGACGCCGTGAAGGCGGCGGGCTGGTCGGACGAGGCCCTCTACGACGCCATCACCGTCTGCTCCTTGTTCAACTTCTACAACCGGTGGGCCGATGCCACGGGCGTGCGCGAGCACCCGGTGGAGCTCTACCAGCGGAGCGCCGAGCGGCTCGCCCAGGGCGGCTATGTGCCCCCCACCCCAGCGAGCCCTCCGCCCGACACGGAGCGCTAGGCGGGCTGGGGTTCTCGGCGGCGACCCTCGCGGCCGCGTCAGGGGGCGCGCGTCTGCCGGACCCGGCGCCGCACGGCCTCGCCAATGGCCGCGAGCGGAAGCACCTCGTCCACCGCGCCGCGCTCGATGGCCGCGCGCGGCATGCCGAACACCACACTGCTCGCCTCGTCCTGGGCGATGGTGGCCGCTCCCGCCTGCCGCATCTCCAGCAGCCCGTCCGCACCGTCCTCGCCCATTCCCGTCAGCAGCACTCCCACCGCGTTCGCCCCCGCCGCGCGGGCCACCGATTGGAACAGCACGTCCACACTCGGCTTGTGCCCCGAGATCCGGGCCCCGTCCAGCAGCTCGACCTTGTAGTGCCCACCGCTGCGCCTCACCCGCAGGTGCCGGTTGCCCGGGGCGATCAGCGCCCTTCCCCGCTGCACCCAGTCCCCGAACTCCGCCTCCTTCACCTCGATGCGGCAGATTTCATTCAGGCGTCTGGCGAAGGCGGACGTGAACTGCTCCGGCATGTGCTGCACGATGATGATTCCCGGGCAGTCCGGGGGCATCCGCTCCAGGAGCTCCCGCAGCGCCTCGGTGCCTCCCGTGGAGGCCCCGACCGCCACCACCTTGTCCGTCGTCACCGTGAGCAGCGAGGGCGCCGTCCGCTCCAGGGGCCCCGGCGCCTCGCGCGGCAGGGGCCCGCGCCGCACCAGCCGGCCTCGCGTCCGCGCCGCGTTGCGGAG
>NZ_DASVSO010000664.1:0-9566 GCF_036388035.1 Archangium sp. | reverse complement strand
CGGGTCACCGTTGGCGCAGCCCAGGGGGCGGTTTGCCTCTCAGCCTCGGCGGACGGTGAGGCTCTCGCCCACGGCCAGCACGTGGAGGGGCTCGCGTGGCAGCTCGCGGCGGCCCCACTCGGCATCCAACCGCTGGGGCGGCTCGTCCAGGGGCTCGTCGGTGAGCTTGAAGGTGCCCCAGTGCATGGCGAGGAAGTGCCGGGCCCCGAGAGCCTCAAACGCCCGCACCGCCTGCTCGGGGTTCATGTGCTGCTTCTCCATGAACCAGCCCGGGTCGTACGCCCCAATGGGCAGCATGGCCGCGTCCAGCGCGGGGAATCGCTGGCCGATCTCCTTGAAGCCCTCGAACCAGGCGGTGTCCCCCGAGTGGTAGACACGCGCGCTGGAGCCCTCCACCACGAAGCCACCCCAGAGCGTCTCGTTGGCGTCATTGAGGCCGCGGCGGCTCCAGTGTTGGGCGGGGACGAAGTGGACCGTCACCGGGCCCACCTGGGTGGAGCCCCACCAGTCCAGCTCGGTGACGGGCAGCGCGCCGTGGGGGAAGTAGCGCGCCATGCCCAGCCCGCTGACGACGGGGGCGCCCACCTGACGCACGGTGGGCATGTCCAGGTGGTCGAAGTGGTTGTGGGACACCAGGGTGGCGGTGATGGGAGGGAGCTTCTCCAGGGGCACGCCCGGGGCCACGTTGCGGCGGATGAAGCCGGTGATGGTGTCACGCAGGGCGGGGTCGATGAGCAGCGACACCCCGTCGAGCTGCACCAGCCAGCTCGCATGGCCCAGCCAGGTGAGGCGCGCGCCCTCGCCGGCAGCGGGCGGCGTGGCCAGCATGGCGAGGTCCGGCTCCACGCGGCGCATGGGGCAATGGTCCGGGCTCTTGCGGCGCCTGCCCGCGAGCTTGTCGCCCACGGCCCACTTGAGGACGTTGCCGAAGGGGTGCGGCATACTGCCATCCAGGTTCTTGAAGCGCACTGGCATGGGGCTCTCCGTCGGGCCGCGCGAGGTGCCGGTCCACCCCCCTGTCATGTTCCGTCGCGGGCCTTGGTGCAAGGGCGATGTCGGCGCGCGGGGGCCCCTGGGGCGGGAGTGTCCTGTCCCCCGCTCTCCCCCAGGTGATTTCTTCCCGAGACCCCCGGGGTGGAGAAATATCCGCGGCCATGAGCGTGCGGCATTTCGACATCGTGGTGATTGGCTCTGGCCCGGGTGGTGAGGGGGCCGCCATGAAGGCCGCCAAGTCTGGCAAGCGGGTGTGCGTGGTGGAGCGGCAGCCGCTGGTGGGTGGCGCCTGTACCCACACCGCCACCATCCCCTCCAAGGCCCTGCGCCACGCCATCCAGCGGCTGGTGGACGTGCAGGTGGACCACCCGGAGCTGCGCGTCGAGCTGGCCCAGCGCTGGAAGTTCAAGGACATGATGCGGACGGCCTCGTCCGTGGTGTCCAAGCAGGTGCAGCTGCGCACCACCTTCTACGAGCGCAACCGGGTGGAGCTGGTGGTGGGGCGGGCGCGCTTCCGGGACGCCACCACGGTCGAGGTCAGCGAGCCTCGGGGCGCCAGCGAGCTGCTCTCCGCCAAGGCCTTCGTGTTGGCCACGGGCTCGCGTCCCTACCACCCGCCGCAGCTCGACTTCCAGCACCCGCGCATCTTTGACTCGGACAGCATCCTCACGCTGCGCGAGACGCCGCTGACGATGATCATCTACGGCGCGGGCGTCATCGGCTGCGAGTACGCGTCCATGTTCCGCATGCTCGGCGTGAAGGTGGACCTCATCAACACGCGCGAGCGGCTCCTGTCCTTCCTGGACGATGAGATCTCCGACGCGCTCTCGTACCACCTGCGCGAGCAGGGGGTGCTCATCCGCCACCAGGAGATGATGGAGCGGGTGGAGACGCGCGAGGACGACGTGGTGCTCCACCTCAAGAGCGGCAAGCGGCTGAAGGCGGACCTCTTCCTGTGGGCCAACGGACGCACGGGCAACACCCAGAACCTGGGGCTCGAGGAGCTGGGCATCCAGTTGGACTCGCGCGGCAACGTCCAGGTGAACGACGCGTACCAGACGGTGGTGCCCCACATCTACGCGGTGGGAGACGTGGTGGGCATCCCCTCGCTGGCGAGCGCCTCGTACGACCAGGGCCGCTTCGCCGCCACGCACATCGTCGAGGGACGGCTGGAGCACAAGCTGGTGAAGGACATCCCCACGGGCATCTACACGAGCCCGGAGATCAGCAGCCTGGGGCGCACCGAGCAGGAGCTCACGCGAGATGGGGTGCCCTACGAGGTGGGCCACGCCTTCTTCAAGAGCCTGGCGCGCGCGCAGATTACGGGCCGCACGGTGGGCATGCTCAAGCTGCTCTTCCACCGGGAGACGCGGGAGCTGCTCGGCATCCACTGCTTCGGGGACAACGCCTCGGAGATCATCCACATCGGCCAGGCCATCATGTCGCAGGAGGGGCCGGGCAACTCCATCGACTACTTCATCAACACCACCTTCAACTACCCCACCATGGCCGAGGCCTACCGGGTGGCCGCGCTCAACGGCCTCAATCGCCTGTTCTGAAGGGGTTGAAACCCCTCGGGGCTCGGATAGGAAAGGGGGGACCGGTGCGCATGGCGCGTGCCGGGAGCGCCCGAGGCACGGAATGCGGCACGGTGACGGAGCCCCTCTGCTGGAGGGTGAAGGAGCGGTGAACCCGGAGGTCGTGGAGGCCCTGGTGGGCAACCACCGGCGCTTCCTGAGCTTCCTGGAGCGGCGGGTGGGCAGCCGGGCCCTCGCCGAGGAGCTCCTCCAGTCCGCCTATGTGCGGACGCTGGAGAAGGGGGGCGAGCTCCAGGACGGAGAGGGCGCCGTCGCCTGGTTCTACCGCCTGCTGCGCAACGCGCTCGTGGACCAGTACCGTCGGCAGTCCGTCGAGGGGCGCGCCCTGGAGCGCGAGGCCCGCGAGGTGTCCGAGATGGGGCCGGACCCGGAGCTGACGCAGACCGTGTGCGCCTGCATCCACGACCTGCTGCCCGCGCTCAAACCCGAGTACGCCGAGATGGTGCGCCAGGTGGACCTGGAGGGGCGGAGCATCCCCGAGGTGGCGCAGGAGGCGGGCATCACCGCCAACAACGCTGGGGTGCGGCTGCACCGTGCGCGGCAGGCGCTCAAGAAGCAGCTGGAGCGGAGCTGCGGCACCTGTGCTTCCCACGGCTGCCTGGACTGCACCTGCGGAAAGCCGGGCGGGGGCTGCAAGACGCCCGCCTGAGCGGGCCAGGAGCGAGTAGGCAGGAGGCGGTGCGCACGGCAAGATGCGCCCGCCATGACTGTCGACGAGCTGGAGAAGCGGTTGAAGCTGGGCGAGGACGCCGTCACGGAGTTCAAGAGCGTGGTGCTCAAGAACTACCAGGTGGACCCCAAGGATATTGCCCGGGCAATCGCCGCGATGGCCAACACCAAGGGAGGGCATCTCTTTCTTGGGGTTGAGGACGACGGAACCGTGAGTGGAGCGGGGACCCTGGAGCAGATGGACGCGCTGATGCGCCAGGTGAGCCAGCTCTGCCAGAACGGCATCCAGCCGGCGATCATCTGCCCCATCCAGAAGCTCGAGGCCCAGGGCCAGCGGGTGCTCGTCGTGGAAGTCCCCCGCTTCAGCCCGGACCGGCCGTACCACGCGGGGGGCAAGTACTACGTCCGGGATTCGAACCAGTCCCGCGAGGCCAGACGCGAGGAGCTGATCCGCCTCCTGCAATCCGCCGACTACCACTTCGACGAACAACCGGTGGAAGGGGCTCGGCTGGAGGACCTGGAGCCAGGTGCGGCGCGGGCCTTTCTCGCCTCCATTTATGATGAGCCGGACCTGGAGAGCGTCTGGCTGCGACTGCTCGAGAGATTGCAGTGCCTGGACCGGACCGGAACGCCCACCGTCACCGGGATGCTGCTCTTCGGCCGTGAACCCCAACGGTGGCTTCGGGATGCGCGCATCTCGGCCGTCCGCTTTCCAGGCAGGGAGGTGACCTCGGATTTCGCCGACCGGCAGGAACTCGAGGGGCCACTGCTCGGACAGATCGACGCAGCGGCGTCCTTCCTGAAGAGGAACCTGCGGGCGCCCTCGCACGTGGAGGGCTTGCAGCGTGTCGAAGAAGGCCTTCCGGAAAAGGTCCTGCGCGAGGCCATCATCAATGCCGTGGCCCATCGGGACTACCGGGCCGCCTCCCAGGTTCGCATCTTCGTCTTCGATGATCGGGTGGAGATCGTGAATCCGGGAGAACTCCTCAACCAACTCACGTTGGAAGGCATCCGGGTCGGGGGCATCAGCCAACGCCGCAATCCCGTGCTGGCGGGCTTGCTGGCTCGGGCCCGGCGCCGCGAGAGCGTGGGCATGGGGGTGCCCGAGATGATCCGCCTGATGCGGGAGCGGAAGTTGCCTCCTCCTGAGTTCTCGCTGGAGGCAGGACATTTCCGGGTCGTGCTCCGCCTGGAAGGGGCGGCCCCTCATGCCTGAGGCTCCGGTGGACCCCGAGGCGGCTGGGAGTGTGCCCTGGTGGGAGAGCACGCCCGCGGGAACACCGGTGCTGCTCGCGCTCGTGAAGCTGGACCTGGCGGGGTTGCCCCGGGAGTTGCCAGAAGCCGAGAGCCTGCGCCGCCGGGCCCAGTACACGTCCGGAGTCGAGTTCGTCGCCGACAAGCTCGCCGCGGCCCAGCCGCTCCAATGGCAGGGCGATGGGGTGATGCTGTTCTTCAAGGGAGACGAGCGGAAGTCCGCCATCGCCCGGGCCCTCGAAGCCGCCGAGGCCATCCGCGAGCGTCTCATCGTGGACCTCGCGATGCAGGTCCGGATTGCCGTGCATGCCGCGAGCGTCCCGTGGAACCCGGAGACAGGACGGCTGGCGCACCCGGCGATCGACGTGTGCACACATCTGGAGCAGGTCGCGCCCATCAACGGGACCACCGTGACCGAGGACGTGTACCTGACCCTCTCCGAGGCCGAGCAGCGACGCTTCGGCCTGCTGGGAATGACGGCTCGAGATGGAGTCGCCGCGTATGTCTTCCCCGCGAACCTGGCGGCCCGGAAGGATCAGAAGGCCTTCATACCCGCCGAGGACCTGAGGCTCTGGGAGGATTTTCGTCGCTACGTGAGCAGCCCAGAGGTCCGACGGCTGCGGTACGTGGGTTTCCCGCTCCAGAAGAAACAACCCCCGAGCCTGGACATTCGTGAGGTGTTCATCCCGCCGGAGGCGCGGGTCAAGGCACAGCCACGCCCGTTCCTGCCCTCGGCCTCACAGTTGCTGGAAGGCCGTGGACCGCACGAGGACCCGCTGGCGTTGAGCGGCTCCCCCAGAGAGCTTGCGCCTCCCAACCTCCTGGAGCCCATCACCCGGCTCGTGGAGCGGAACCGCTCGCTGGTGGTGCTGGGAGACCCCGGCTCCGGCAAGACGACCGTGCTGCGCTGGCTGGCCGTGATGGCGGCTGGAGGCCCGCTGTCCTGGGCGGAGCACCTGGGCCCTTCGGAGCGCCTCCTTCCGATCATGGTCAGCGTGGGGCGCTTGGCGGAGATCCGCGAGCGACTCGGCTCCGTGGGCTCCGTCATTGATTCCCTGGCGGTGTACTTCCACGACCGGAACGTGGGCGGAGAGACGGAGCTGCGTGGCTTCCTGGAGCGCACGCTCGAGGCCGGGGAGTGCCTCGTGCTCCTGGACGGACTCGACGAGGTGCGCAGTGAGGCACGCGCCTCCATGCTCCGCTGGCTGGAGACCTTCTGCGCCCGGTTTTCACGCAACCGCTTCGTCGCCTCGGCGCGAGTGATGGGTTACTCCGGGTTCTCGCTCCCCGAGGGGGCGGAGACGACGCTGGGCCCCCTCAATGATGAGCAGGTGCGTCGTTACGCCTGGGCCTTCGAGCGGGCCTGCCGACGCTGGGAGAACGATGGGACTCCCGATGACATCGGTGCGGACCGCGAGTCCGGGAAGCTCCTGGAGGCCCTCTTCAGGAACCCGCGCCTTCGAGATCTCGCTCGCAATCCATTCCTGCTCTCGGCCCTGGTGCTGATTCACCGGGCCGAGGGGCAACTCCCGCGCCACCGGGTTCAGGCGTATGAGGTCTTCTCGCGGACGCTCTGCGAGACCTGGAGCAACGCT
The DNA here is from genome assembly GCF_036388035.1 of Archangium sp. Classification (GTDB taxonomy): domain Bacteria; phylum Myxococcota; class Myxococcia; order Myxococcales; family Myxococcaceae; genus Archangium. The sequence goes on along the minus strand of NZ_DASVSO010000664.1, from coordinate 3,457 downwards.
CGCCGCATCGTGGTGGGCGAGAGCGACACGCGCAGCATCCGGTACGAAGAGGAGGCCGTGCCCATCCTGGGCGAGCTGGCCCTGCGGATGCATCAGGAGTGGCCCACCGGAGCCGCACCCGAAGCCTTCGTCATCCAGGTACTGGCGGAAGCCATTCAAGCCCGCGACGGAGGCACCCTGGGGGACGCGGAGCGGTCCGCCCGGGAGTTTCTCGAACGTGCGGGAAAGGAAGTGCAGATCCTCCTGGAGCGCGGTGCGGGGCAGTGGGGATTCCTCCACCTGACCTTCCAGGAGTTCTTCACCGCGGTGGGGCTCCTCTCCTCGGAGCGGTTCGAGGAGGTCGCGTTCGAGCACCTCTTCGATCCTCGCTGGGAGGAGGTCCTGCGCCTGGGCGTCGGGTACATGGCGCTCATCCAGAAGAGGTCCCAGGCGACCCAGCGGTTCATCCGGCGCGTGCTGGAGCACGAGGAACAGGGAGGTCGCCAGTACGTCACGGCGCTCTTACGAAAGCAGATCTATCTGGCGGCACTGCTCGCGAGCGAAGCAGGCGATACGCTGCCCCTCAAGCTCCAAGAGGAAATCGCACGGGCTGTAGCCTATTGGAATCGGCGTATGCCTGATGCGGTCGTCGAACCACTCCTGCGCGAGCTGGCCCTGACTGATTTCAGGGAGCGCCTGTTGGACGTATGGACGACGGAACTCCAGAGCGAAGCCGAGTGGACTCGAGCTAGGGCGATCTTCGCATTGGGGGAGTTGAGGGGGGAGCGCGCGCAATCCGCGCTGCTCCCATGCCTGCAATATACGTCTAGGTGGAGCCGCTTGGCTCTCTGTGAATCCTTGAGGAAGCTGGGTACGCCCATTGCCGCTGAGGCGTTGGCCAAGCTTGCTCGCGAGGCAGAGCACGACATTCGTATGGGCGCGCTCTATTCGCTCTTTTCTAGTCGTCTCCCCAATTCGAAAGACCTCCTCACCACGATCGCTCGCGATCCGGAACCGGGGGTTACGGGCTGCCTCATCCTCGTCCTTGCGAGGATGTCCCTTTTTGGGAGAAACGCTGGAAAGCGGTTCTCGGAAATCATCAATCCCGAGGCGCTGGATGACCTCTTGCAGAGGGGGCTGAAGCATCCAGAGAAGAGCATTCAATCCGCCACCAGTCGGGTGCTGCTTCTGGAAAAGGGGCCTGTATTTTTGGAAAGTGCTGCGGCGAAGGGTGATGCACACACAGCGAAAGTTCGACAGCTTTTGGACCTGATGTCTTTGAGGTCAGAAGTTCCCGTCGACAGCCTCGCAAGCGATGATGTGGGTGTCCGAGCACTGGCCGCCTTCAGGCTCGCTTTAGCCAAGCACGAGAGTGGAATCTCCGCGCTTCTCGCCATGACGAAGGACACTTCGCTCAAGGCGCGTCATGTGCTCATCGAAGCGATGGGTTTGATCGATGACGAGCGAGTGAATACTGTGCTTTTCACCGCAGCCAGAGATTCAGACCCTAGCATCCGTGCGGCTGCACTATCGTCCCTGGGGCAACTGAGGGCAAAGGGAAGTGAAGCGTTCATGATTCAAGCGTTGCGCGACCCTGATGCAACGGTCAGAGCGAGTGCCATCGCTGGACTCCGTGAATTGGAACCTCTGGCCGCCTTGAGCCCGCTCATGGAAATCGCGAAGAAGGCTCCGACTCTGAATGAGAAGCAGGATGCGATCGAAGTGCTCTGGAAGCTCGCTGTGAAGGGAAGCGAGGGCTCAGAAGCGACCACCTCCACGGCAAGCAAGGAGCCTTGAGGAAAGCCCCTGCACGCAAGGGCAATGAAACGGTCTCAGCGCTGCGGACAGCATCCTCAAGAGTGCTTCTTTACCCAACTCTTTGGGTCGTTCGGCGCCTCGCTCGTGCCAGACCCTGACCCCCCAAGACGCCCGCTTGGCAGGCAGGGGGCCCAGTGACGTCCCGGGCCGTAGCCAGGGGTGTGGCGTGAGCACTGTAAGGGTCTGGAGCTCGCTTCGTTCTCCCGGGAGAAAGGAGCAGTCCTTCATGGCCCACGAGCACACGCACTCGCACGACTCCCACGCAGGCCACCGGCACGGCCCTCCCCCAGCGCTGGGGGACACGGTGTTGGACCCCGTGTGCGGGATGTCGGTGAACCCGAGCGCCCCCAAGGGCGGCACCCACGTCCACGAGGGCAAGACGTACTATTTCTGCAACCCGAAGTGCCGGGAGCGCTTCGCCGCCGAGTCCCTGAAATTCCTCGCGCCCCAGGTGGAGCCGGAGCCGGTGGAGGCGCCGCCGGGCACGCTGTGGATCTGCCCGATGGACCCCGAGGTCCGCGAGGAGCGCCCGGGGGCCTGCCCCCAATGCGGCATGGCGCTGGAGCCCGAGCAGCCGGTGACGATGACGGCCCGCACCGAGTGGGTGTGCCCCATGCATCCGGAGGTGGTGCGGACCGAGCCGGGAGCGTGCCCCCAGTGCGGCATGGCGCTGGAGCCGCGCACGGTGCTGCCCGAGGAGCAGCCGGACCCCGAGCTGTTGAGCATGACGCGGCGGTTCTGGGTGGGCGTCGTCCTCACGCTGCCGCTGCTCTTCCTCGGCATGGCCGAGATGCTTCCGGGCCAGCCGGTGCTTCACGCCTTCGACGCGCGGGTGCTGGCGTGGGTGCAGTTCGCGCTGGCGACGCCGGTGGTGCTCTGGGGCGGCTGGCCCTTCTTCGAGCGCGGCGGGGCCTCGGTGAAAAACCGGCACCTCAACATGTTCACGCTCATCGCCCTCGGGACGGGCGCGGCGTACCTCTTCAGCGTCTTCGCCACGGTGGCGCCGGGGCTGCTCCCGCACGCCTTCACCGGCCATGGGGGCGCGGCGCCCGTCTACTACGAGGCGGCGGCGACCATCACCACGCTGGTGCTGCTGGGACAGGTGCTGGAGCTGCGCGCCCGCCGAGCCACCTCGGGGGCCCTGCGCGCGCTGCTCAGCCTCGCCCCGGCCGTGGCCCGGCGGCTGCGCGAGGATGGCCGCGAGGAGGACGTCTCGCTGGAGCAGGTGCGCGTGGGGGACGCGCTGCGTGTGCGCCCTGGCGAGAAGGTGCCGGTGGACGGCGTGGTGCTGGAGGGCGAGAGCGCGGTGGACGAGTCCATGGTGACGGGCGAGTCCATGCCCGTGGAGAAGGCACCCGGCGCCCGCGTCACCGGCGGCACCGTCAATGGCACGGGCAGCCTGGTGATGAAGGCCGAGCGGGTGGGGCGGGACACGCTGCTGTCGCGCATCGTGCGGCGGGTAGGGGAGGCGCAGCGCTCGCGCGCACCGATTCAGCGGTTGGTGGACAAGGTGGCGGCGGTATTCGTGCCGGCGGTCATCGCGGTGTCGGCGCTGACGTTCCTCCTGTGGGCGCTGCTGGGGCCCGAGCCGCGGCTGGCGCACGCGTTGGTGAACGCGGTGGCGGTGCTCATCATCGCCTGCCCGTGCGCGCTGGGGCTC
>NZ_DASVSO010000663.1:0-8765 GCF_036388035.1 Archangium sp. | reverse complement strand
ATTGACCAACCTCATCGTCACATTTGGCACGGCTGGGGGCACCACCAGCACGTTGACGCGGGCGGTGGGCGGGCTGGAGGCCACCGTGCCGGTGCTGTCCCTCTCGGCCGAGGGCTTGCTGGTGGTAGAACGCGTGGTGGTTCCGGTGGGCAAGGCGGCCACGGTGTTGAGCGGAGGACCCGGTGCGGCCATCATCCTTCACCAAATGGGGGGCGGGGGAGATGGAGGCTCCACCGTTGACTACGAACACATGGCGCCTGATGGGAGCGGAATCGCCGCCACCATCGACAACACAGGAGTTGTAGACGTGATAGTCGAGGCGCCGAAGGGCAGCGCGATCCGTGGAACGGAGTTGTTTCGCGGAATGATGAAGCATTTTGGCAGGAACGTTCGTGCGATTCGGGGGAATTGGCGCTATGGAGACAATCTTGCGGAGGTAAACAAACTTGTCGGCCAGGACGTACCTCTTGAGGTTGCAGTCACGAAGACATGGACGGCTCGTCGCGCAGCCGAATATGGATTCACAAGGGCCGTCGTGGTCGAAGCGAAGGGTGCTCCCGGCGCGTATAGTTTCATTCAGGTTCTATTCACCAAATGAGGCATGAGTCCATGGGAACCAACACGAGTTTGGACATGAGCTTGATTGTCCAACTGCGCAAAATGGCCGCAGCAGACCATGGAGTATGTGAAATGATGCGTTGGCTGCTCGAATGCTTGTCGCTCGATGCATCCAAAGGAAGAATCAAGACCATCACATATCTCCAGAAAGCATTCTGCCTATCTCTGGCAGATGCTGCTGCTGCTGGTGCATGGCACGTCTTTCCTGGTGGGACTTGGTCGGACGAGGAGTGTGAACAGTTCCTGCTGCCTCGAATCCGTGCGACCAGGAATCAATGGATGTAGACGCATTCGTGATGTGGCGAAATCAGATGAGGCGATTCGGGTCATCACCATGTTTCCCATCATGAGAGGGGGAATAGAATGGTCGTATTGCGGTGTGAATGGCTCGATGAGCAGATGATCTCAGAGCGCTCAGGATTCGATCTGGGGCACATGACCTTTTCGGGAGAAAAAGGAATTTGCACATCGCGCGGGAAGAGCCCAGATCAAGCAATGATGCTGGCCATTGCCATCACGGATCTTCTCTATGGATTGGAGACGCTATTGAGGGGAGCTCAGTCTGAGTACAGGTTCGTCGGAGCGGACTCCTCCTTTTCCGTTTGGTTCAAGAAGACCAAGCGGGGGCGCATCTCACTTCGTAGCGGAACGACAGAACTTGGCGAAGCCGAGCCCACAGATCTCTGCAAATCTATTCTACAGGGCGTTGAAACATTCTTTGCCCTACCCGGAAATGAACTTCCTATAAACGACCCTGTCCGCGAGGACCTCTTGTCCTCTATTCAGAGTTTCAAGCGTTGTCTCCGCGAGGGATGAAAACGGCCTGCGAGCCATGGCCTCCAGAGCCCTTCGGCCCCTTACGGAAACGTCACGTTGCCGAGGGTCACGGTGCGCTGGCGATCTGCATCCCATAGGATGAGAGTGTAGGTGCCCCGGGCCTCCTTCTCCGTAGCCAGTACCTCCACCGCGACGCGGCCCACCTGAATACCGCGCTCGCCTTGTGGATCAGCCGGTAGAATGGGGTCCGGCTGCCAGACTGGGAGGGGCTTGAACACCTCGCCCTTGGGCCCCCGAAGGACCGCACCCGCCGCCGTCCAAGGCGTCGTGCCCGGATTCGCAAGGTACACCTCCACTGCCACCCGCTCCTTCGCGCGGTAGCTGTAGACACGGTGCTTGACGAGGGCATTCCCCTCCTTCTCCGTGGCGCTGTCGCTCAGGTCCTTGCCGTCAACACCCCTGCCAAGGTTCACCAGTCCGGACGCAACAGCGCCCCTCAGCCCATCCGGAACGCCGCGCTCGGCGCGGAGCTGCCGCACTTCCGCACGACACTGCTGCACCTCGGCCTCGGCCTCCTTGGCGACTTGCTGAAAGTGCGCCACGGGGCGCGGCTGCCGTAGCACCTTCACCTCCTGCATGCCGAGCCCGGGATGAACCACGAGCACGAAGGTGGCGCACGCGGGCGCGGCACCGTCCGCAAAGCACACCTCCACTTCAGTCCGCTTCCCGGCGACCAGGTTCTCTCGGGGAACCAGCATGAGCGTCTGCCGCCCCAAGGCCCAGTCCTCGAACCATCCCCGCTCCTGAAGCTTCAAGAATTCCTGCTGGAGCAACGAGTCGAAGCGGAAGGTGATGGGCAGGCCCGGGCCAATACACACCACCGGCGCCTGGCCCTTGGTGGGCACGGCAGCCAGCTCGATGCGAGGGCTCGCCGCCTCGCACTCGTCCACACTGAGGGCGGCGGAAACGGCCGAAGGAGTGGAAAGGAGGGCCAGCGCCAGGAGGCCGACAGGGGACGCAACGAGCACGGGAGGTCAACCTTGATGGGGGCGAGCAAGCGCCAGGAAGAGTCTGGCCTCTACCACACCCCTGCCCTCCAGGCGCCTGACCTCCAAGCCGCCGAGCCCATGACCGGCACTACTCGAAGCGCTCCACCGCCCTGACATCTTGGCTGGAGGAGATCACGGCGGAGTCTGGCCCGCCGTCCGGCTTCATTTCCACGCCAAGCTCACCCGCCCGGCTCCGCAGCTCCAAGCAGACAGGATACGTCTTCCCGCCCAAGGTCTTGGCCTGTTTGAATCGGCCATAGACACGGCCCTCCGCGAAGATGAGCCGCCCGGAGAGGACAGTGCCCGGTCTCAGCTCTCCCAAGTAAGTCGTCAGTGTGAACGTGCTGTATTCCGTCACGGGGACGGGCTTGGTGCCCCCGACAACGGGGAAAGAGCCAAAGGCTTCTTGCCCGATGCGGATGCCCAACTCCTTCATGCTGTCCACGGCGCCCGAGGGGCACGCCTCGGGCTTGGGGGCGGGGCGCACCGGGGGCGCGCCTGCGCAGCCGCCAAGGACGGCGCAGCAGGCCGCGGTAACGCACTTCTCCGCGAAACGGGCACGCCGGGCCTGGGGCTGGGGCTTCTCGGGGGTGTTCACGCTGAAGTCTTCCTTGCGAAGCATGGCGGTGGTGAATGCCGGCGCGGGGGTGGGAGGCAGAAACATCGCCGCGCTCCCACCAGCTTGCGGCGAGTCCCGCGAAACCGCCAATTCCCGGGCAAGGTAGACGTGGAGAATCGGGCTGTTGCCGGAAGACGTAGAAGGCTCTGGTGCAGCGTGGCGCTGTGCCACGCCGCCTGCCCGAGAGGAGGGAGAGGCGGCGAGCACCGCGCCCGCGCTGGCCGCAGCCGCCACCGCCATCAACACCAGCACCACCGCCGCCCGGCGTAGGCCGTCCAGGGCCACGGCACGCACGGGCAGACTACCCATGAAGGTGGGAAAGGCCCGCGAGACTGCGAGCCTCAACGGCCCTCGTTTGGGAGCAGCCTCGCGCGTGGGTCCTGCATCCCTCATCTGAGAGGCGACGACACCCGACTCGGGAACCGCGGAGCCTTGCACCGCCGGCAACGGCGGAGCCGACACCTCCTCCTCGGGGAACGGCACGCCTTCCCAGGCATGGGCGGGGAATATGGCCGCCATGCGCGCCGCCAGGGCTTCGGCCACCGGCGCGGGGCTTGGAGGCGCGGCGGGCATGACAGGCGGAGCAACCACAGAAGTACGGCTCTCCTCGGCACTCAGCTTCTTCTGTCCGCGTCGCGGCGGTGCGAAGCACCTGCGCACCGCGAGTTCCTCCTCGTCCCAGGGCACCTGCGCTGGAATCTCGTCCGTCGTCGTCTCCGCGGGCGCGTCCGGGTCTCCGAGTGGCACGTCCCAGCTCGCGTCGCCCCGGGCCTCGGCCAACGCCGACTCGAGCGCCGCGCACAGCGCCGCCATGTCCGGGAAGCGCACGGCGGGCTCCTTCTCCAACATGCGCATGCACACGTCGGACAGCGCCTTGGGCACCCGAGGATTGCACTCGTGCGGGGCCGGAGGAGTGGTGCCGAGAATCGCCTTCACCATGAGAGGGTTGCGCCGGGTGCCAAAAGGCAGCCGGTTGGTGAGGAGCCAGTAGAAGGTAACGCCCAGCGCCCACAGCTCGTCGGACACCTGGGACTTGTAGCTCACCGGATCGCCCGCGTTCTCCCCGAGGAAGCGCCACGCCTCGGGGCTCACGTACTCCTGCGTTCCGGGTGGAAGCACGCTGGAGCCGGGCACCGGGGTGGCCTCGGCCACGGCGCCTATGCCGAAGTCCACCAGCACGGGCTCCGCGTTGCGCGAGCGGATGATGATGTTGTCCCGCTTGATGTCACGGTGAAGGACATTCTTGCGATGCACCGCCGCGAGGGTGCGGGCCAGTGTCAGCATGAGGCCCGCGCACCGGCGGGCACACGGGTTTTCCGTGAGGGCGTACTGCTCCAGCGTCAGGCCGTCCACCCACTCCATGACGATGTAGAAGTAGCCGTGGTCAGGGTCGGGCCAACGGTCGTAGCCACGGACGCGGACGATGTTGGGGTGCTTGAATTTCTGGAGGATGGACACCTCCATGAGGCCCCATGCGTCCAGCTCGCGGGCACGGAAGAACTTGATGACGAAGAAGCGGCCCGCGCGCTCGGCCTTGAAGACGAGCCCCTGTCCGCCATCGCCCAGCTTTGCTGTGAGGCGGTAGTCACCAACACTGTCCCCGGACTCGGGCTGCTTGAACGGCGGGAGTTGCATGGAATGAGTCGACCTCCGGAGTTGGAGGCTAGCACGACTCGGCTCTCAGGTTGCGCTGCTTGAATCACACCTGGCGCGTGCCCGTGTCCGCGCGGAGCACAGGCGCCTGCCTCGCGTAAAGCGGGCCAGAGCCAGAGGCGGCGCACACCAGAACCCCTCCAAAGTCCGGGTGCAGCTCGGCCCCTGGCTCCAGCCCAATCTCGTTGCGTCCGCTCAATCGTCGTCGGTCGCGTTCTCCAGCACCTTCAACACCCGAACCAGCCGCTTCACCTTCGCGGGGCTCCACCCGCGCAGCATGCTCACGAGGTGCAGCAGCTCCGGCGACAGGTTGCCCTCGGGGGCGGGTGCATCGACGGAGGCGGCCACATCGGCGGGGCTCAACGCGAGCAGCGCGTCCGCGGAGATGCCGAGGATGCGTGCAAGTTTCCGAAGGGTTGGGACGGCGGGCATCATTCCGCCGCGTTCAATGCGTCCATAAACATTGGCGGCGATTCCGGCCTGGCGCGCTACCTGGGCCTGGGTGAGCCCCAGCCGCTCGCGAGCCGCACGGGCCACTTCTCCCAAGGATTGCTGGAGCTGTTCGGGCTGTAGCTGTTCGAGTTCCATGGGTCGCATCTACCAAAGTCCTCCGCGCGTCGTGCCGCACGCCGGATGGTGAGGGTCCTTCATCGGTCCAGCTTCAGGCGGGTCATGGTCAGCAGCGGGCGTCTTGCGTCGAGGGCGTCGGCCGTCGGGAGGTGCTCGAGTTCATCGTGAGCATGGCCAGGGCCATGCCCCGCAGCGCTCTGAGTTGGCGAGGTTTCATCCGGCGTGCCGTGCGGAGGAATTCTTGGACAGCCGACCTCTCCTTCGGAGGCGGTGAAGTGAACCACGCGGGCGGCGTCGGAGATGAAAACCCCAGCAGCGTATTCGCATCGACGTCCAGCGCTCGGCACAGCCGCTGCACCGTCGGAAGGCTGGGCATCATCTCACCGCGTTCGATGCGTCCGTAAACAGCCGTGGCCAGCTCGGCGCTCTGGGCGACCTGGGCCTGAGAGAAGCCCTTTTCCAGGCGGGCCGCCCGAGCCGCATTCCCGAAGTACTTCTTCAACGCCGCGTCCATATCCATCGGCCATACCCTCAAGAAGCGCGTTTCGTCTTGTGCGAGGCCCGTGCGCCCGAGGAGGGCAGCAGCACGCGGGCCACGTGGCTCAGCGCGGTGAGTTGGCGCGGCTTCAGCTTGCGCACCGTGCGAAGAAGACGGCGCACCACGGGCGGCTCGTCTTCACTGGGGATCTCGAGGGTGAGCCACGTGGGAGGCGTCGAGGACGAGAAGCCCAGAAGCGGATTGGCATCCAGGGCCAGCGCACGGCACAGCCGCATGAGCGTCGGGAGGCTCGGGAGCATATTTCCGCGCTCGAGCCTCCCGTACACCTCCGTCGCTACGCCAACGCGCTCAGCCACTTCCTCCTGCGTCAGCCCCGCGCGTGTGCGCGCTTCGCGCGCCACGGCTCCGAGGTGACGGGCAAGCTGGGCCTGTGTCTTATGTACCTGGGGCATGGTGCGTCTCAGTGGAAGTCGTCGGTGTCGATGTCGGACGGCACGGGGAGCACGCCCCGCTCCACGCCAGCGTGGGCGGCCAGCTTGTCGAGGTCGGTGGCTTCCTTGAGAATCTCGGCCAACTCCTCCTCGGCCTCCTTCGCTCCGTAGGGCTGCGGCAGTCCGCCAAGGTATGATTGTAGCTCGTCGCGCAGCTTGTCCGCGGACGGGTAGCGCTCATCGGGGTTGGGGTGCAGCGCCTTGGAGACAATCTGCCGCAGTGGCGTCGGCACCTCCTCGGCCACTCGTTGAACCTCCTCCGGGCCGAAGTGCAGCACGCGGTCGGCAAGTGTCTCCAGCTTGATGAAGGTGGGCACCTCGCTACGAACCTCTGCGGGGAAACGGCGCTTCACGTCCCGCCACAGGACGTCGGGTGGATCCAACGGGTAGCTCGCCACCAGCATCTCCAGCAACACCAGACCCAGAGAGAAGATGTCCGCCCGGCCATCAAGGTTTCTGGGGGTGAGCAAGTCCCTCTGCCCCGGCTCGGGCCGGAGGAAGCCCAGGAGAATCTCCGGGGCGATGTAGGCCGGGTCCCCCCGAAGGAGTCCGTCCGGCGAGCGGATGCGGCCGAGCAGCTCCGAATAAGCGGCGCCGAAGTTGGTGACCTGGACGCGACCATTGCGCCCGAGGCGGATACGCATGGGGCCCACGGCCCGGTGCACCAAGTGGAGAGGACGGCCCGCTTCGTCCACGGCACGGTGCGCGAAGTCGAGGGCGTCCGCCACCTCACCGGCGACGTAGGCGGCGAAGGCCGGAGACAGGCGGCGGCCCACGGCCACGGCGGCGTCCATGGCGGTGAGGAGATAGCAGCCACGCAGGTGCTCCATGACGATGTAGGGGAGTTCGTTCTGCACCGCGTAGCCGTACACGGCGGCGATGTTGGGCTGCCGTAGGAAACGGGCGAACCGCACCTCCTCGAGCACGCGCTCCAGCCCCTCACGGCCCTCCTCCAACACCACGGGCTTGAGCTCCACCAGCTTGACGGGCCCACCCTGGGCGTACTCGCGCGAAGCGAGCAGGAGAGTGTCGTAGTGGGGGTGGGTGACGAGGTGGCGCAGGACGCTGTAGCGGTAGCCACCGGACTCAAAGGTGAGGCGAGCAACAGGGCCGTGAGATGAGCGAGACATGGACGAGTCCTGGCGAGGAAGCAGCTAATGGAATGCGGTGGACTGCCCGGCAACGGAAACGGGCTGCGGCTCGTTGTTCTCGTCGGGCTTGTAGAAGGCGCCCAGCTCGTAGACGCCAGCGCGGTAGGTGTTGTCCTTCACCTCCACCGGACCCACGCACCTCTCGGCCTTCCCGGTGAGCGCCTCGGCGAGGTAGCCGTCAGGGCGCAGCACAAGGAGGGGCGCGAATTCCTGGATGCGACGGCCCAGTTCAGCCCGGGAAACGGGGCTGCTCTTGAGGGTGACGTCGAGCAGCAGTACGTCCGCCACCGTCCACGGGCCGTGCTCGACGGGCCTGGGTGGATAGAGCGGGTAGAGGTGGAGCTGCAACCGGAGCTGCTGGGCCTGCTCCGGGGACAGCTCGCGTCCCGAGGGCAGCAACTCCGGAGGAAGCCCCGCCCGCATGAGCAGCGCTCCGAACTCGTCCAAGTCCGCGAGCGCATCCCGGGTGGAGGCATACGCCTGGGGCGGGCTGTTGCTCGCGCATGCGAGGGGACACAGCAGGACCACGGAGAGCAGCGTGAGAAGGCCCAAGGGGGAGTGGGCGGGAGTCGAAGCAAGACGAATCCCCGTCCGACGCGAGGAAGAAACGCGCGGCATGACAACACCTCCGGTGTGTATGGGTTGCGGCTGGATTGTGCAGCTACGGGTAACACAGCCAATCGCAGAAAGAAAGCCCAGCACTACCGCCAAGGTTCCCATCCCTAGTCAACCCGTCAGAGCGGTACAGCCCTTGTTTCGGGGGAGGAATGGTAGCCAAGGCGTTTCGTGACGTGAGGAGCCAGAACACATGGGTTACTCCTCTGGTAGCGTCCAGCCCCGAATATCAGGGCCTGCATGATTCGCTGCGAGACGGGCCCCGGGTCACCGTCATGTGTTTGTCGAGCAATTCGGCGGCGAGAGGACGATTGAGCGGGCTCGATGACGCGCAGGTGAACGAGGCGTAGAGCCGCGGTTCCGCACCCGCCGAATCGGAAGTCCACGCCTCGGTATAAGCCGATGGCAGGGACTCCCCCTGCTGGCGTCGGCCAACCGACCGCCGCAGTCCTCCAACCCATCCAGAGGTGCGCACCGCGAACGAGCGGGACCCGAGCTCATCCAGCCCGCGTTCCGAGAACTCGAGGTGTGCCCTCACTCATCGCAAGGAGGAGCACCATGCCTCACGACATCAACCAAATGGCCTACGTGGGCCAGGAGCCCTGGCATGGCCTGGGCACGCAGCTGCCGGCCAATGCCGACTACGAATCCATCGTGGAGGCCGCGGGCTTCTACATGGCGGAGGAGCGGCCCCTCTTCGCGCCGGGCAGGGATGAGCCCATT
>NZ_DASVSO010000662.1:0-3274 GCF_036388035.1 Archangium sp. | reverse complement strand
CAGCCGCGCGAGCACGTCCGGGGTGGAGGCCAGCACGTGGTGCCCGCACAGCGTGGCGGACTCCAGCTTGTTGGGCCCGGAGAACAGCTGCCCGAGCGCCTGCGCGTCCTCGGGCCGGCCCCACAGCAGCGCCACCTCGGTGGGCAGTGCCGGATCTCCCCGAGGCGTCCACACCATCGCCACCTGCCGCGTGCGCAGCGGCACCGCGGCGCCCTTGCCGGACCAGAAGGCCTTGAGGGTGTCGCGGTCCAACGTCTCGGGCAGCTTGAGCTGGAGCGCGAGCAGCACGGGCGTCTCCTCGGGGACGAGCTTCAGCAGGTCCTCCGAGAAGGGCGCGCTGTCCAACCGGGGCTCATCCGCGACGGGCCCGGAGATGCCCCGGCCCACCAGGCGGGTGCCCTGCACGGCGAACTGCAACCGGAGGCCATTGGCCACGCCGGCCACGTGCGTGAGGAGCTGCGCCTCGCGGCCGAGCGGCTCGGGAGCGAAGCCGAACTCCACGTCCACGCCCTCGGGCGCCTCGAGGTCCAGGTGCGACTCGCACAAGCCATGGAGCACCGCCGCCGGGTGCCGGGCGAACACCATCCGGTCCTCGGTGCGACCGGCCCACAGCGCCTGCTCGGCCACGAGCCAGCGCTCCAGCTTGAAGCCCTCCGAGGGCACCTCGCCCTCGCCTCCCGGGCAGGAGTCGGCCGTCATCTCGTTGCGGCGGACGGTGCCCCCGAGCGACGTGAAGGCGGCCATGGCGGTGTTGCCCGGCTCGGGGATGATGATGGCGGGCGTGCCCGAGCGACTCTCGCCGGAGAACCACACCACGCGGAACGGCGCGGCGAGGAACTGCCCGGCCATGACGTCGAACACGGCGCCCTTGAAGGAGCCACCCAGGTCCTCGCCGCGCGAGTCGAGGAAGGCGGCCCACCCGCCCACGAAGCCCTTGCCGAGCGGCTTCTGGAGCTCGTCCTTGAGCCACGCGTTGCCCATGAGTGCCTCGCGCACCTTGCCGGGCGAGTAGACGTCCACCCAGAAGGCCGGGCGCACGGGCTCGGCGGGCACCTCCATCTGTCGAGGCTTCTCGGGAGCGGGCGGCAGGGACTGGAGGACGGAGCCCCCGCTGGAACCCGACGAGCCACCGGCCGAAGTCGAGGAGCCGAAGACCGGGCCCGAGGAGTCGGAGGCGCCACGGCGGCCGAGCATGAAGGCGCCGACGGCCACCACGACGAGCACGGCGATGCCGGCGCCCACGAGGACGGCGCGGGGAGGCCCGCCCTTGGGAGGCGGTGTGGAATCGGGAGGGTTCATCTACATCCACTCCTTGAAGCGGAAGAAGCCGAGGAAGGCGGTGTTCTGGGGCACCGGGCGCCACTCCAGGGGCGCCTCGGTGGCGAGCGACTGGAGGATGCCGGTGCGAACGGAGGCCCCCTTCTCGCCCGGGTGGTAGACGACGCGCGCGGGGGCATGTGCCTTGTCCTCCGGGCGCACCACGAGCATGAGGTGGAAGAGAGGGCCCGCGTCGCGCTCCTGGCGGAAGGCCACGACATCTCCGGTGCGCAGGGAGTCGCGCGTGGCCTCGTCGCGGCCGAGCGGCACGAAGCTGTGCGTCAGCAAGGTCTCCGCGTCGGCGAAGTCACCGGGCTCGCCACGGGTGTCACGCCACAGGGGGGTGGCGAGCCGCTCGGGGCGGTAGCGCCGGTAGGCGCCGCGGTAGACGAAGCGCACGAGGCCCGCGCAGTCGCGCTGGTCCGGGTGCCAGTTCGGGTCCATGCGGCGCACCTGGGCGAGCGCCACCTGGGCCACCTCGCGGCGCAGCAGCACCTGAAGGGCCTCGGGAGCGGGAGTGGCCGCCTGGAGCGAGAGGAGCAGGAGCAGGGCGCGCATGGCGAGCCGAAGGCCTCACTCTTCCGAGTCGACGCCGCCGCTGGAGAGCGTCTTGACGGCCTCGTCCAGGTTGCGGGGCCACGAGGCGCTCTTGGGGGCGGGATCCTGCGAGGGCACGTAGAGCTCGGCCTTGCCATCGCCGAGCACGTTCACCCAGGCGAGCACGCGGGTGGTGCCGGGCGTGGCGAGGGGAATGCGCACCATGCGGCGCATCTCCTGGGGCGTGCCCTCGTAGAGGACGACGTTGAGGGTGGCCACGGTGTGGGCCTTGTCGCCGCTGGGCCAGTAGTTGGTGGCGATGAGGTAGACGCCCTTGGGCGGAGCGCGGTGGACGTAGAGGTAGGGTCCATAGGCGGGGTCGTCGAAGTCGCCGCCCTGCTCATTGAGGAAGAAAGTGCCGCCGCTGGGGCTCGAGGTGTCGGCCCAGTAGACGTGGGCCATCTTCTTCAAGTCGAGCACCTGGCCCGAGCCCTCCTTCGCGGGGGAGAGACTCTCCTGGGTGGGCTCGTAGATGTGGAGATCGGTGTACACGCCCTCGGTGTCGCTGGTGAGGATGGCCTTGAGGGGTACGGCGGGAATCTGCGCGTAGCTGGTGGCCTGGGCGCGAGCGGTGCCGGCCTGGTTGGTGGCCATGACGGTGACGACGTTCTTGCCACTGGCGGCGGGGAACTTGCGCTTGAAGCGCCCGCTGAAGGTGCGCATCAGGTAGCGGTCGCCGTTGATGGAGATGACGACGGGGTCGATGGTGGTGTCGCTGAGGGTGCCCTCGACGAGCAGCATGCGATCCACGGTCCAGCCGCCGGAGGGCGCGGAGAGACGCACGGTGGGCAGCGTCTTGCCCTGCCCGATGGGGACGCCCTGCTGGCGGGGGTTGGCGATCGGGGCCTGGGAGAGCAGCACGGCCAGGAGAACGGGCAGCATCGAGGGCTGGTCCTGTCGAGGGAAGAGACGGGGGACAGCCTGCGGCACGGGGCTTGTCTTTTTCAAGCTGTCCGCGGACTTTCTCCCGATGACGTCTGACGTGACACCGTCCCTGGCTCCGCCCAGGTAGCCCTTGTCGTTCGAGAAGGAATATTCGAGCATTCCAAGCACCGGGTTGAGTCGGGGAGTGGGCATGCCGAGGACGCGCCAGGAGGCCGTGGAGGAGCAGCCAGACCGGAGCCCGGAGCAGTGCCGGCCGGTGTTCGTCTTCTCGGGCCAGGGCTCCCAATGGCCGGGCATGGGCCGGGCACTGCTGGAGCACTCGCCCGTCTGCGCCTCGGTGCTCGAGGCCTGCGACGCCCACGTCCGGCGGCTGCTGGGCTGGTCGCTGCTGGAGGCGCTGACGGAGGAGGCGGCGAGCCTGGGCGACATCGAGGTGAGCTGCCCGGCCATCGTGTCGATGGAGATGGCGCTGGCG
>NZ_DASVSO010000661.1:0-23650 GCF_036388035.1 Archangium sp. | reverse complement strand
CGGCCGTCCCGGCACCCGCCGCGCCCGCGCCGGCACCCGCCGCGCCCGCGCCGGCCGCCAAGGCGCTCCACGGCTCCCTCTTCGATGAGCTGGTGGCGCGCTGTGGCCTGTCGCCCGTCATCGCCCCCTCCACCATGACGCGTGCGTGCCGCAAGGCCGGGGTGGAGCCTCAGATGCTCAACCCCGTGACGCTGGCGAAGGCGCTGCCGAGCATCCGCGACATGCTGCACATCTTCCTCGATGCGCAGGAGGCCGAGCGGCGCATCCAGTCCATTCAGGCGCTGGCGCACGCGTCCTCCGGCGCCTCCGCCCCGGAGGGCCGGAAGACGCGCTGAGGCCCGCGCTCACCTCGCGTCGAACGAGGGGGCCGGCGGGCCCACCGTCCCGGGGACGTGCTCCAGCGCGCGCAGCTCGGCGCGGGCGCGGAGCAGTCCCACCGTGTAGAGGACGGCGAGCGCGGCCAGGCAGGCCAGTCCCAGCCAGGTGTAGCGCTGGACCAGCTCGGTCTCGCTCCAGCCGTAGACGTCGGCGAGCGTGGAGGGATCGCTCAGCCCGACGCCCTCGTTCTCCCCGAAGGGGATGCGCTCGAAGTCACTCCGAGCGGCCCACCACTGGGAGAAGGCGTCCATGAAGGACGCGGCGCCGATGACCAGGTAGCCCCAGTGCAGCCAGCCGCGTCGCAGGGCGGAGTCCCTGGGGGCGTAGACGGTCGCCATCAGGAGGCTGCCGAGGACGAGGCACCCGGCATCGCCCCCGAAGGTGAAGAGCTGGATGGCCTTCGAGAGCGACAGCACCCCGGTGCCCACGAACTGGAGGACGAGCCCCGTGGCGCCGGCGATCACCAGGGAGCGGCGCTGGGTGAACGCTCCGCGGAGGATGAGCCCTCCGAGCGAGGTGGCCAGCAGCAGGAAGACGAAGGTGGAGCGGGTCTCCGAGATGCGGGTGAACCACGGCCCGGGGATGGCGGAGAAGCCGCAGAACCAGGCGGTGACGGCGTGGCCCAGCTCGTGGATCCACATGGACAGGAAGATGCGAACGAGCCTGCCGCCCACCGGAGAATTCACGAGCAGCCAGGCCACGACGAGCGCCACGGGAAGGGCGAACTGGCGCATCCGCAGCTCGAGCCGTGCGTCCTCGAGGTCTCCGTCCCAGGCGAGCCCCTCGGGTGGGAGGTGCGGAGGGCGCTCGGGCTCGGCGTAGGAATAGGGGGCGGGCTCTCGTGGCTCCAGCGCGGGCGTGGCCGGCTGCGCGGGAGCGGGCCGCGGGGCGAGCCGTGCCGCACGGGCCTCCGCCTTGGCGTAGAGAACGCCGCATCTCGGGCACTCCGGCGCGAGGATGCGAGGCTCACCACAGCGGGGACATGCCTTGGGCAAGGGGCTCTCCATCGGGTGGAGTGTACAGGAGAGGAGCGCGTGCGGTGGCGCTCCTCCCGGCCCTCACCGTGCTGCCCGGGGCGTCAGTGCAGGGTCTTCTTGATGCGGCTCATCCGCTCGTGGGTGCGCTTCTGCGCGGGCAGCAGCTCCATCCGGACGAAGCGGCGGGCCTCGCCATGGGTCTTGTCCATGTCGCGCTGGTAGTCCGCCAGCCCATGATCCTCGCCCTCCTCGAGCGCCTGGATGGCGGTCTTCTCCCCCAGGACGTCGGCGCCCGCCTGCACCAGCTTGGCGAAGGTGCCCCAGATGCCGGAGCCTCCAGCGGGCGTGCCCCCCAGCTTCTCGATGCGCTCGCGGAGCGCCTCCACGCGGTGCTCGTGGTCGTGCAGGCAGTCCTCGATCGCGCCGCGAATGCGGTCATCCGACACGTGACCGATGGCCTGACGGTAGGTCTCCACCGCGGAGATCTCACCGCGAAGGAAGGAGTTGAGTGTCTCGACGTCGGTGTTCGCCATTGGCTTTCCCCCAGCGTGGATTGGCTCGCGCAAAGGTGATGCTCCCTCGCGGAGCGGCAACGGGCGCTCCTCTGCCTTGCCCCACGCCGAGACGGCGGAAGGGGGGTTGCTTGCTCGCCAGGGGTGAACGGAGGGGCGGTGGGGGCGTCCGCTTCCGTCGCCTTCCCCAGCTTCAGGACGATGGCCAACACCGCGCGGGGCGCTCCTTCGGGCCGCCAGCCCTGGGAGAACAGGCGCGGCCCGCCCGCGCCCTCGAAGGAGTCTTCCGTGTGGTGGATGGCCATGTCGCGCTCCAGGGGCCCGCGAGAAGGGGCGGGCGTCGAGCGTACCCGCCCGGGCCTGGAGGGGGAGAGGGGCGAGCCCCGCGGTGTGCGCCCTGGACGACTATCCGCCCTGGGCGGCCGGCGGGCCCTGCTGGCCCTGGGCCCGTGCCCACAGCGAGAGCAGCTCCGCCTCGCGCTCCGGGGTGAGCCCGGCGCGCGGCTTGTCCTGGCGATCCTCGGGCAGGCTCTTGAACCACGCGAGCGCGTCCCGGGTGGTGACGACCGGCGAGCGGAACTTCAGCCCGGCCCGCACCGCCTTGGCGTTGCTGCGCAGGTGCATGCCCGCGTAGGCCCCGAAGGCCGGCGCCCAGATGGGGAGCGCGCCCTCGCCGTCCTCGCCGTTCTTCAGGAGGAACTCCCCGGGCACCCAGGTGAGCTTCGTGTTCGCGCCCGTCACCTCCTTGCAGGCCGCGAACATCTCGCCCATGGTCCAGGGCTTCTCCGGCCCCACGGCGTTGAAGATGCCCGTCGTGTTGCGCTCGATGAGCAGCACGAGCCACTCGGCCAGGTCGCGCACGTCGATGATCTGCATCGGGTCCGAGGGGCTGCCCGGCGCGAGCATCTCGCCCCCCTTCTCGAAGCGCAGGGGGAAGTACACGTAGCGGTCCGTGCGATCCTCGGGGCCGACGATGTAGCCGGGGCGGACATTGGCGACGCGGCCCGGCAGCGCCTTCTCGGCGGCCTCCTCGCAGGCGCGCTTGAGCCCGCCATAGTTCTCGAAGTTCTTGCCCATCGTCTCGACGGTGGGGTCGGCGAGCGTGGCCGTCTCGGCGCTCTCGTCCGCGTGGGGCGTGTCGTTCTTCGCGTAGGCCGAGACGCTGGAGATGTAGACGTACTGCCCGACGTTGGGCGCCAGCAGCTCGGCGGAGGCGCGCACCATGCGCGGGTAGTAGCCCGAGGTGTCGAGGACCGCGTCGAACTTCCGGCCCTCGAGCGCCTTCAGGCCCTCGCCCTTGTTCGGGTCGCGGTCCCCGTGCAGCTTCTCCACGTCGGGGAAGAGCTCCGGCCGGGTCTTGCCGCGGTTGAAGAGCGTCAGCTCATGCCCGCGCGCCCGCGCCGCGGTGACGAAGGCCGGGCCGAGGAAGCCCGTCCCTCCGAGGACCAGAATCTTCTTCTTCGCGGGGGCGGAGGAGCGCTCCTCACCGGACAGGGCGCGCATGCTCGGGGCGCATGCCGCCAGCGAGGCCGCGGCCAGGGAGAACTGGAGGAACTGCCGTCGGGAAGGGGTCATGGTCGGGCTCGAAGGGCGATGGACCAGGGACGAGAGGGAGCGACCGGGCCACGCATGGCTCGGTCTCCTGGTGGGCCTCCAAGACACCGGACGATTTTCCGTATTCCCGACGTGTGGACCGGCTCACCGCCGGGAGCGGCGGGCCTTGCGTGTCGTCCCGGAGCCGCCCCCGGTCCCGGAGTCCCGCGGGGGCTTCGGCTCGGGCGCGGCCTCCGCCGTGAGCGACGGTGCGAGCCCCATCGCGAACCGGGGAATCGCGGCATTCGCCAGCTCCCCGGCGACGTTGGCGGCGGAGCGGGCCTCACAGGTCTCCCACATGCGCAGGAAGGACTCGGCCGAGGAGAAGAGCGGGTCGAGCTGGGCGTCCGTCATGCCCACGTGGAGCAGGTCGCGGATGAGGTCCGGCAGCAGGCCGATGTGGGCCAGCCCGTCGGTGTTGAAGTCGAACTCGCGCGTGCCGGCGCGCGAGCGCACGAAGGGCACGTTCGTGCGGTGCATGGTGCCGGAGTAGGGCAGGGGCGGCTTGTTGCGCTGGAGCATCTGCTGCACGGGGAGCCGCTTCTCGCGCAGCGAGTCCCCCTTCAGCCCGGAGGCGGCGTTGGGCCCGTAGCGGGGCCCCGGCTGTTGGTTGAGGCCGTTGAAGTCGGTGCCCATGGCCACGCCGCCGGAGCCCACCTCGCGCAGCAGGGAGAGGGCGTACTGGTAGGACTGTGCCCACGTCTTGGACGAGCGCGCGCAGTCGTTCTCCACCGTGCTGCCGGGGAAGTCCTTCAGCTCGTGCTGGTTGGTGATGGGCGCCAGCACCCCGCCCAGCGCGAGGATGCGCCGCGCCTGCTCGCGCGTCTTCATGTACTCGTTGGAGCACTTGCTCTTGAGGCTCGTCTCCTGGCGCGCCAGGGCCTGCTCGCGGAAGGCGCAGTGCGAGGAGACGAGCGGGTAGTCGTGCTTCTCGGCCAGGGTGAGGACGGCGTCGGTGCACAGCTCGGACATGTGCTCCAGGTCGAGGATGAAGCCCTGGCGCATGGCCTCGCGCAGGAAGACCTCGCCCGTCGGGGTGAGCCCGAGCCTGTTGACGTGGCCCTGCCCCGGCGCGTTGTCCTTGTAGCCCCGGGGGTAGTGCGCCCGGCGCGTGACCTCGTAGACGGTGACGGACAGCTTCGTCTGGGTGTCCATGCCCTCCCCGAGCCGGAAGCCCACGCTGGGGTTGCCCCGCACGTCGAAGAAGTGCCCGCGCAGGAAGTGGTTCAGCAGGTTGAACTTGTCGTCGTAGACGGCGGCGCCGCCGAAGCTGTTGTTGCCCAGGTGCAGCGGCGTCATCATCCGGAAGCCCTGGTCCCGGAGCCATTGGAGGATGCGGGGAAGCTGCTCCAGTTTGAGGGGCTGCTTGCCGAGCGCCTTGCGGTCTCCCAGGAGGCTGTCCAGCGAGTCCACCTCCACACTGGCCACCACGGCCAGCTTGCCGGACGCGATGAGCTGGCGGGCCTGCGAGGCGCTCAGGGCCAGGCCCATCCAGTCCGCGTGCCGCTCGGTGAAGCGGCGCAGCTCGGCCATCTGCTTCTCGATGGAGCTCTGGTCGCTGTCCGGGTGGCGGCTCTCCTCGGCGAGCAGCTCGTTGTTGACGGCCACGCTGCACAACAGCCGCAGCCCTCCGTCGTGCGCCCGCTTGAGCCAGTCCACGAAGACCTGCTGGTGGATGCGGGTGTTGAAGTGGGGCCAGTCCGCGAAGGAGCCGTGGCCACAGGGCCCGTGACCGAGGCCGCCCTCGATGAAGGCCTGCACCAGCGGCCAGTCCTTCCCGAAGTTGCCAACGCCCCACTTGCCGTGGAGGTGGATGTCACAACGGGCGAGCGCCTGCGCGATGTCTCCATCCGGACGTCCGGCGAGCAGGTGCCCGCCAAAGCCCAGGTGGGCCATCGTGTGGCAGTGCAGATCGGCGAATCCAAACACGGGGGGTGCCATGGAAGCCTCCGGAGCCGGCTGGGAGCCGCGGCAGCATGCCCCGGATGCTTCACGGCGTCACAGCTTCCGGCCACTTTCGTTTCTTCACCAACGCTCGCGGCGTGGGGCGGGCGCGGGTCAGTGCGTGGCGGGGCCGATGAGCCAGCGCGCACGGGCCCGGGCCACCACCTGGCCGGACTCGTCGCTCAGGTCCGCCTGGACTTCGTACTCGCGCCGCTCGCCGACGACGGCGGTGGGGGCGCGGCACTCGGCGGTGATGGAGCCCCGGGCCTTCTTCAGGTAGTCCATCTCCAGGTGCGTGATGATGCCGCGCATGTCCCCGGGCAGGGCGGACATCATCGCGACCCCGGTGGCCACCTCGCCCAGGTTCATCAGCGCGATGGCGTGCACCGAGCGCAGGTGGTTGCGGACGCTCCGCCGGTCCCGCATGCGTATCCGGGCGTAGCCCTCCTCCAGGGAGAGCACCTCCGGGTGGATGGTGCCGGTATAGGGCGCGAGGTTGCCGAGGATCTGCCCCATGAGGACTCCACCGCCGGGAGCGTGGCGCAGCACGCCCCACGCGCGGCGCAGGGTCTCGGACGAGGCGAGGCGGGAGAAGGACTCGGTCAGGCTGGAGAGCGTGAGCATGGCTCCGGGGACATAGCACTCCCACGGCCTCCAGGGGCGGAGTGTCCGCCGCGAGTGTCCGCCTCAGAGGATGTAGTTGGCGGTGCCTCCGTCCACCCGGAGCGAGGAGCCGGTGGTGGCCGAGGCGCGCGGGCTGCACAGCGCGCGGGCTGCACAGGTAGACGGCCAGGTTGGCCACCTCCTCGGGGGTGGCGAAGCGGCGCAGGAGCGGATGGCGAAGCCGATTCCAAGGGTGGAGCCGGTGACGAGGGCACGGCGGTTGCGAAGCTCGAGTTCCATGTGTCGGTTTCCTTCGAGGAGGGGCCGGGGGGGTGTATCCGGGGCTCGGATTCGAGCGGAAGGCGGTAGACTGCCGCCCTGTCTGGAGGCCCCGCATGTTGCCCCCCTTCGTCCCGCGTTCGCCGGTGAGCATCGCGCTCGCTGTCTTCGCCATCAACCTCGTTCGCTATGCGCTCATCGCCGTCCCGGCCTACGTCCTCTTCCACCGGCTGACCCCCAAGCGCGCGGTGTCGCGGCGGCTCGGGCCGGGGCCCACCGGCTCGAAGCAGGCGCGCAGGGAGCTCTTCTACTCGATGGTGTCCCTGGGCATCTTCGGGCTCATGGGCGTGCTGATGTTCGAGCTGGCCGAGGCCGGGCTGTCACGCATCTACACCGACGACCGGTATGGCCCCGTGTGGACCGTCCTGTCCGTGCCGGTGATGCTCGTGCTCCACGACGCGTACTTCTACTGGACGCACCGCTTCATGCACTGGAAGCCCGTCTTCAAGTACGCCCACCGGGTGCACCACCTGTCGCATGACCCGTCGCCGCTCGCCGCCTACGCCTTCCACCCGCTGGAGGCCATCATCGAGGCCGGCATCGCGCCCCTCATCGCGCTGACGCTGCCCGTGCACCGCGACGCGTTCATCGTCTTCCTCACCCTCTCGCTGCTCATCAACGTGACGGGACACCTCGGCTTCGAGATGTACCCGCGCGGCTTCCTGCGCTCGCCGCTGGGGTGGATCTTCAACACGACGACCCACCACCACCAGCACCACCAGAAGACGAACTGGAACTTCGGCCTCTACTTCAACGTGTGGGATCGGCTGCTGGGCACCAACCACCCCCAGTACGCCGCGACGTACGCGGCCATCACCGAGCGGCCACGCGGGACAGCGGATGCTCCCGCCGCCGTGCCTCCAGGAAGCGAAGGAAGCGGGGGAAGACAGCTCGAGCGCAGTCCTTCCCCATGAATACGTCCTGGTGCCCGTACCCCGGGATGACCTCGAGCGAGTGCCGTCCCGGCGCGAGCGCCTCGAGCCGCCGGTAGCACACGACGTTCGAGTCGGTGAAGACGTGGTTGTCCTCGCCGGTGACGAGCAGGATGGGCGTCTGGAGGTCGCGGGCGAAGCGGAAGTAGTTGTCCGGCAGGTGGTCGAGCCGTGAGTCTCCGAGGTCGTACTTCACCGCGCCGCCGGCCCGCACCATCTTCAGGACGTGCCGGTAGTAGTGGTGGCTGGTGGGCCCGTAGAGGTCCCCGCCGCGCCGGTGGGTGACGGGGTGCAGGTTCTCGTGGCGGTAGAGCGCGGGCGCGCCGGAGCCCCACATCATGCTGAGCATGTGGCAGGCCGGCTCGTCGCACTCGCGATGGAGCAGGCCCACGGCCCGGCCGAGCAGCCCGCTGCGCGACAGGAGGGGCTCGTGGCGGGCGTTCGGGTCCAGGTAGGGCATGTCCAGCACGTGCTCCAGGAGGAAGGGCGCCACGGCGAGCTTGAGCTGGGACCAGCGGGGAATCCGAGGCGTGAGCGCGGCGCTGTTGGCGATGACGCTGGAGATGTCCTCCACCGCGCCGCCAAACAGGCTCATCATGAAGGAGACCGAGCCCAGGCAGTGGCAGATGACGTGCAGCCGGCAATCTCCCACCACCTGGCGGAGGCGGGCCACGGCCGCCGGGAAGTCGAATGCGGCGACGTCATCCAGGGTGTAGCGGTGCCGCCGCAGGTTGTACGGGTAGCGGTTGCTCATCCGGAAGTCGAGCGTCCACACGTCGGAGAACCCATGGTCGAGCAGGTAGCGGACGAGGTTCTCATGCTCCGGCATGATGAACATGTCGCTCGACGTGGTGAGGCCGTGGATGAGGAGCACCACGTCGTCCGCCGGCGCGCGGAGGAAGCGGTGCAGGCTCAGCCCGAGCCCGTCCTGGGTGGTGAAGGGGTGGACGTGGATGTCGGCGTCGGGGACGCCCTCCAGGGTGTGGAGGGGAATCTCCCGCTCCCGGGCGCTGCTGTCCTCCAGCTTCGAGAAGGTGCGCATGCTGTCGGCTCTCCGAGGCTTCAGGCCACGGCCTCCGGGGAGGTGGGCAGGCGGATGGGGCGTCGCGCCAGGAGGGACTCGGCGAAGCGGTCCGCCAGCGCGGCGATGGTGAGTGCGGGGTTGGGGCCGACGGGTCCGGGCATGACGGAGCCATCCGCCACGTAGAGGCCGGGGTAGCCGAAGACCTCGCCGTTCGCGTCGACGACGCCCTCGTCCCGGTGGCGAGCCATGGGGCAGCCGCCGAGCGGGTGGACGGTGATGACGTGGCCGAGGTGCGTCAGGGGGAAGTGCATCAGCTTTCCCTCGAGCGCCTCGGCGACGTCCTCCATGGCGTGGCGCAGGTGGCGGAAGTACGCGGCCGAGGCGCGCGGGCTCCACTGGAGCGCCATCTTCCCTCCACGGGTCATCCGCAGCCGGCCGTCCGGCACGTCCCGCCCCATGCCGAGCAGGGCCATGGACGTGGCGGACTCCAGCCCGGAGCCGAGCGCCTCGGCGAGCTCCGCGCAGATGTCGCTGTCGCGCTCCAGCCCCAGCCACACCTTGGCCAGGTGTCCGGCGAGCTGGAGCGAGCGGAGCGCCGTCTTGAGGGGGTGGCGCACCTCGTAGAGCCAGTTGAAGAGCTCCGGGTGGCCCGCGTCCTGGAGGTAGAAGCCGCGCCCGCCACCGCCCTCCAGCGAGTCCGGGTAGCGGAGGGTGCTGGTGATGACGGGGCCGTTGCCGCCGTCGAGCATGCGGGGCCGGGGCGTGCCGGAGCCGCTGTCCATGCACCGCACGACGAGGCCCAGCAGGTCTCCGTTGCCGCAGAAGCGCGTGCCGAGCTTCCGGCTGAGCCGGGGGAACGAGCGCCGGTTGCGCAGCAGCAGGTGGTTCGTCCCGAAGGTGCCGGCCGCCAGGATGAGCCGAGTCGCGGTGAGGGTGCGTCGGGGGGGCTCGGACGTGGGAGGGGCGCCCTCCTCGGTGCCGCCATGGTCCACGTACGCGACGGCATAGCCTCCCTCGGCCCGGGGGCGCAGCGACATCACCTCGCACCGGCTCCGGAGGTCCGCGCCGTGGCGCTTCGCGGCCGACAGGTACGTGTAGTCGAGCGAGTTCTTGCTCCCGTAGTTGCAGCCGAGGTTGCACTCCCCGCACATGCGGCAGGTGAGGCGGGAGCGGCCGTGCAGGTTCGGGGACGGCTCGCGCAGGGGCTCGCCGGGGTGGGGCACCTCGCCGGGGTTGCCGAAGGTCACCGCCAGCGGGGGGAGGAACCACTCCTGGCCCAGCCGCTCGGCGGCGTGCCGCATCGCGCGCGTCTTCGGCGTGGAGCGGTAGGGCTCGAAGTCGACGGGTAATCGTTGGGGTCTCAGCATCTCCTCCACCTGGTCATAGTGGAGCTCGAGCTGCTCGCGGGTGACGGGCCAGTGCTCGTAGCCGCCGGCCGCGAGGTCCTCGCGCACGAAGGTGTGCTCGTCCTTGCGGAGGAGCACGTTGGCGTAGACGAGCGAGCCCCCTCCGAGCCCGCTCGCCACCACGCCACCGAGTCCCCGGAAGGACCAGATGTTGAAGAGGCCGTGCAGGCCGTGGGCCGGGTCCCAGAAGTTGTGGCGCATCTCGTAGGGACTGCGGGGGAAGGAGCCCGGCGGGTACACCTTGCCGCGCTCGAGCAGGCATACGCGCAGCCCCGCCTCGGCCAGCCGGTAGCACATCACCGAGCCACCGAAGCCGGAGCCGACGATGATGGCGTCGAAGTGTTCAGGTCTTGGAGCCATGGTGTGCGTGCCTCAATCCCAGGGCGTCCGCGAGGGGGCGAAGCGCACGGGCCACACCTCGGGGAGCCGCGCGTACAGGTCCCAGAGGTTGCCGAGGAAGAACTGGCCGAAGCGCACCACGGTCTCCGCTCCGCCCCGAGGCGCCCGTAAGCTGGCCAGCAGTTGGAGGAACCCGCTCACGCCGATGGTGAGCACGCCCGCGCCCACCACCGGACCTCGGTTGGAAGGGCCCTCGTGCAGCGTGCTGTAGAGCCGGGTTGTCTCCCGCCACAGGTTCGAGCCCGGCGCGTCCTGGAGGAACTTGGTCCCGGCGAGGAAGTACTCGCGCTGCGCGTGGGCGAAGGTGACGCCGTAGCGCATCAGCCGCATGCCCGGGTCCTCGGTGGGCGAGAAGAGCTGGAAGCTCCCGTGCAGGACGGGAAGCCGGTCGCCGAAGGGCGGGAAGGAGACCTCGCCCTCCAACCGAGCCTCGTGCGAGGGGTCGCCGAGGAAGGCCTCTAGCGAGTCGATGCGGAGGGTGGAGTGCAGGGTGAAGGGCGTGGCGTGGCCCGCGTGCTCGCCGTGTAGGGGATCCCAGGCGCCAGGGGCCAGGGGTCCGGACATCGTCTCGCGGAAGAGCAGGTCGGGGGTATTTCTCATCAGCCGTCGCCTCCGGGCCTCGCGCCTTTGGGGGTGCACGGGTGCCCGTCTAGGCTGAGGGGCAGAGGGTGGGCTGTGATGGGTTCGCCGTGCCCGGGTGGCTGCCCGCCAGACGGCCGTGGCGGACTCCTGGCCTCACTTCACGCGGTGCCTAGCTTCCAGTGGAGAACTGAACACGCTTTCAGGGAGCTTCAGCCATGGCACGTACACGCAAGCAGAGCCGGAGCAGCAGTGGGCGCGAGGCGCTTCGGAAGAACGGGATGATGGCGCACCTGCTGGACTCTCTCGACGACGGCCAGGACATCGGTCACTTTGGCCGGCTCGTCTTCGCGATGGTGGCGCGCCACTTCCTCGACGAGGAGGAGCTGCGGGACACGCTCCTGCAGGACCCGGCCTTCGACGAGCGGCAGGCGCTCGCGCTCATCGAGCAGGTGAAGGCGAAGGACTACAGCCCGCCCCGGCGCGAGAAGGTGCTCCAGTTCCAGGCGCAGCAGGAGTTCCCCATCTGCCCCAACGCGGAGGATCCGGACGCGTGCAACGTCTACAAGGACCTCCAGTTCCCGGAGAGTGTCTACGAGCACATCTCCGAATACCGGGAGCAGAAGGCGCACGTGCACGAGGAGGACGCGCCCGCGGCCGGGCCGGCGTGATCTCCCCGGGCGCGCGGCAAGCGCGGAGTGGCGGTGGGTGTGCGAAGGCGGTTCATTAGCTTCAGGCGGCACCGCCGCTTGCTGGGCTGCCCAGCATCCGTTCGATGATCTCCAGTCCTGTCTTGACTCCTGGTACGTATTCTTGGGGTGACTGGATGGAGTGAATGAGGTTGTGGCTTCCCCTGCGGCCTATGCTTGGCCAGTAGGCAAGAGGGCTGCAAGATGGGGGGCGACATGGGCGACTCGTGGCGAGCGAGAGGGTGCTGAAGATGACGAGGCGAGAGAAATTCCGGGCATACATGGCGAATATGTCGGCGACGGCCAACCCGAAGTTGGCCATCGAGCGCCAGTTGTATGTCACGCCGCCGGACGCCATCTCCGATCACATTGTGCGTCGCTTCGAGATCGAACCGGCTTCGCGCCAGCTCGTTGTCGGCGGTATTGGTGCGGGGAAGACGACCCAGCTTCTGAGGGCTCAGGCGGGGCTTTCTGCTCTCGATGACGTGTGTGCGGAGTATATCGATGTAAGCGAGCAGTTGGAGATGGCGCAAGCCAGGCCCGGGTGTCTCGTTGCCTTGGCGGGGCTGTACCTTCGCTCAATCCTGGAGAGCAAGTCCGCTACCAGCATTCAATGGGCTCCTCTCATGAGCTGGGCCAAGGGCTACTGGCGCTATCCGTATGAGGACTATTACGGCGATGATGGCGATGGCAGCGAGTGGCAGCCAGGTATCGTGACTCCCCCCAAGAAGCCTTGGGTCGATATCGCTGATGATTATGTGTCACTCCTTCATGAGGCGCATGGTGTGCTGGCGGAACGTGGCCAGAACCTCGTTCTGCTCTTCGACTCGTTGGACAGGATGACGGACACGCGTGTCTTCACCAAGATCGTTGAGCAGGATGTCGCGGCCCTGCACTGGGCGAAGATTGGCGTGGTCTTGATTGGACCCATTCGCTCATTGAGCGGATTCGAGCGGCTCGACGTGGAGCATTTTGATTACCTGCACCTGCAAAGTCCGGTGGATGTCGAGCATGACGAGCGGGGCCGCTCATTTCTTTTCGACGTCCTTCGTCGTAGAGGTACTCCTGAAATACTACCTGATGAGACGGCAAGAAGGCTCGTGAACCTCTCGGGCGGAGTCCTGCGTGACCTCATCTATCTTGCCAAGGCCGCTGGCGACGAGGCTTACCGGCAGGGGGCGGAATGCATTGGTGGCGAGCATGCTGATGCAGCCGCCGAGGGTTATGGCCGGGCTCTTCTAGTGGGTCTCAAGCAAGAAGAGATCGAGACACTCAAACACCTGCGTGCCACGGGAGGGTTCGTGCGTACGTCTCAAGAGGATCTGGAGCTCATTGCGACCCGCCGCATATTGGAATACCGCAGCCGTTCCTCTCCTTTTGCTTTTTCAGTACACCCGGTGATCGCTCCACTGCTCGACCAATTGGCCGGACGGACATGAACCTTCATCCCACGGCGACGGAATTGGGTGATTTCGCCTTCGACGTACTCGAACGACTTGGTCCCAATGAGTGGCTTGCTCTTGTGGTTTCCGAGGACCAGATGGGGCAGGTCGTTGGTGCGCTCATGGAGGAGTTGAGAGCTATAGGCGACATTGAACCTGTTCACATCCAGGCCAGGACGGCTCAATCCCTTGTCGAAGCAGTACGCAAGCAGAAGGTGGGGGTACTGATCATCTCGGGTTTGAATGATTTCAGTCCTCTGGACTGGCAGCATCTGGATGAGGAGCGTTCTGTGCTCCAGCGGGAGAATGCGTCCATCTTCATTCTCGATGAGAGCGCCTTGGGGCAGTTCTTCCGCCATGCCCCCAATCTCGCAAGCTGGCTGGGGGGCGCCGCCTGGCGCCTGGAGACACGCTCTCATCTGCTCTCGGCGCGAGAACGTGAAGCTCGCCTTTCTGGATTACGGAATGGGTACGGCATGACGGATGCGGAGGTCATTGCCCGCGCTGAGCAGGGAACGCTACCGGGTGATCCTCCTTACGCGGAATGGCTCGTACTGTTGGGACGAGGAGATTTGCTTGGCAAATGAAGACAAGCCTCCTGCTCCTCCGGAACTTCTGAAGAAGATGCGGGCACTCCAGGGGCGTCTCGAGCAAGCGCTTGAGCCATTGCCCCCGACGGTGGAGGAACTCCGTAACGAGCTTCGGCGCATTCTCCAGAAGGCGATTCGAGACGAGGTGCTCCAGACTCCTCCCTATAGCGCGACTCAGTTGCTCAAGCTGGAATCAGCGGAGCAATCGCGGAAAGTCAAGGAGCGTGGAGGTACTCACGCAATCGTTGGAGGTTACAAGGATATCCCTCGGCTTTCTGGAGACATCGATCCCAGGAAGAAGTTCATTCGGGATGACGGGGCGGTCATTCATTTTTCCATCACGGTCAGGGAGAGCCCTGGCCAGCTTGAGCTGATCGCCTACGATTTCGAACTCTACCATCCCTCCCGTGTGCCAATCTGGTTCGTGCGGTTCGATCTGAACCAGCCAGGGCACCACAACGACAGGGAGCTGGGTCTGCGCAGCCATGTTCATCCCGCACACGATGATTTGCAGATTCCGGGCGCGATGCTCTCACCTGCCGAGGCTCTGTCTTTTCTGCTCTACGGGTTTCGTATCCGGCGCGAGGCCGCGCGGACTAAATAGCGCCTCTCTTTATCCCAGTGGTTGGGTGGTATCTCGGCAATGTCCTAACCCCGGGCAAGCGGGGGCAGGTGCTCCAGCAGTCGGCCCAGGTCGGGCTGGAGCTCGTCGGGTGCGGCGGTGGCGAGCAACTCGGCGTCGTGGTTGCCCCAGGTGACGCCGTAGGTGCGCAGCCCCGCCGCCCGTCCGGCGAGGATGTCGGCGGTGGTGTCTCCCACCATCCACAGGCCCTCGGCACCCAGCGCGCCCAGGGCTCGGTGGATGACGTCCGGCGCGGGCTTGTGCGGGAAGCCGTCGGTGCCCTGCACGTAGTCCACGGCGGGCATGAGCCCGAGCGCCTCGACGAAGCGCCGCGCCATGTCGGTGCGCTTGGTGGTGGCGATGGCCAGCCAGTAGCCCCGCTCGCGCAGGGTGCGCAGCAGCTCGACGACGCCGGGAAAGGGGCGCGAGCGGTTGACGAAGTTGCGCGCGTAGTGCTCGCGGTAGACGACGCACAGCTGGGGCGCGTGCGTGGGCGCGAAGTGCGCGTACATGGCCTCGAGGGGCTGGCCGATGAGCGCGCGCACCGCCGCGTCCTCCGGCGCCGGCAGTCCCAGGCTTGCGAAGCCGTACTGGAAACTGGCGATGATGTCCGGCAGCGAGTCCACCAGCGTGCCGTCGAGGTCGAAGACAATCGTCTTTTGCAGGTGCGTCATGGGGCGGTGCCCGGGCCTGTACCACTCCAGGCGGGGCCGGGGGGGAAGTGTGTTATCAGCGCCGGCCATGTCGTCGAAACGCGTCCTGGCCCTGGCGATCCTGCTCCTCGCGCTCCTGGTGGCCGTCTGGCAGCGGGCCCGGGCGGTGGAGCGGCTCCCGCCGGACTTCGACGAGCTCGTCTACCTCCCGGTGGCGTACCGCTACGCGGAGAAGGTGGCCGGAGGCCGGTGGAGCGAGGTGGCGTCCTACCGGGAGAACTTCGAGCACCCGCCGTTGGTGAAGCTCCTGTTCGCCTCGGAGTTGCTGGCGACGGGCACCCCCGAGCCCGACTGGAAGACGGTGCGCGTGGGCCGCCCCATCCCCGAGCCCGCCGTGCCGGCCTTCCGGCTGACGCGCTGGCTGTCCGCGGTGACGGGCATTCTCCAGGTGGGGCTCACGGGCCTGGTGCACCCGGTGGGAGCGCTGCTGCTCGCCCTCGACTCGTACCACGCGAAGTACACCTCCCAGGCCTACCTGGAGGGAGTCCCGGGCCTCTTCGCGATCCTCGCCGTGCTGGCCTTCGAGCGCTCCCGCCGTGCCGCCTCGGGGACGGGGGCGCCCTTCCAGCTCGGGTGGCTGGCGCTCTCGGGAGGGCTGCTGGGCCTCGCGGCCGCGGGCAAGTACCCCTACGCCATGGTGGTGGGGCTGGCGTTCCTGCCCTTCCTGCTCGGGTACGGGCGCGCGAGCGGCCGGGTCTGGGCCGCGCTCGTGCTTCCGGCGGTGGGGCTGTTCCTGCTCGCGCACCCGGCCCTCTGGCCGGATCCGCTGGGGCTGCTGTGGGAGTCCCTCACGTTCCACTGGCGCTACTCGCACAGCGAGCACGTGGTGCGCTCGGCACTGCCCTGGTACCAGCCGCTCTACCACCTGACGCACGCGACGCCCACGCGCTGGCACGCGGGAGTCTTCGCCACCGGGGCCGCGACGTGGGTGCTGCTGCCGCTGGCGGCCGTCGGCGCGCGGGCCACGTGGCGCCAGCGTCCCGTGTGGGCCGTCTGGGCCGGCGTGGGGCTGGTGTTCCTGGTGCTCTGGCCCACCAAGTGGGCCCAGTACCTCCTGCTCGTGCTGCCGGCGCTCTCGGTCTGCGCGGGCATGGGGGTGAGCACGCTCCTGGGATTCGCCCAGCGCCGCGTCCAGGGCTGATGCCCTCCAGGGCAGGGGAGTGTCTTCGGAAAGGCAGGGAGCCCATTCGGGGTACCGCCCCGCGCGCCACTCGGGGACAATGGGACGGCGCCGGAGGACGTGGGTCCCGGCGGCTATCATCCACACGGTACGTGGAAAGGGGGGCACGTCCGTTGATTACGTTCAATGACTCGGAGTGGCCGTTGCTGACGGTGTCGTTCTCGGGAACGAGCTCGGCCCAGGAATTCGAGGCCTACCTGGCGAGGATGACGGCGTACCTGAACCGCCGTGAGACGTACCTGGCCATCCTCGACAGCAGCAAGGCGTCCAACGCGCCCACGTTGGAGCAGCGCCAGCGCCAGGTGGAGTGGCTCCAGAAGCACGACGCGGCCCTGCGGCAGCGCTCACTCGGCAGCGCGTTCGTCATCACCTCGCCCTTCATCCGGCTGGCGCTGAACATCATGTGCCAGCTCAAGCCGCTGTCCTGCCCCCACACCATCGTGGGGGACATGAAGGTGGCGCGGGCCTGGGCCGCCGAGCGCTTCCAGGCCGCGAGGCTCCCACTGCCTTTCCTGCTCCTGCGGAACGGGGAGGGGCTCGCCGCGACCGGTACCCAGGGACCCAGGTAGCGGCGGGTCGGACGCTTTTTCGGTCAGCGGGCATTTGCGTCCCGCCCGTGTCAGCGGTTAGGGGAGGGATGGGTACTCCCATGGCCACACAAATCCGCTCCGCGCACCCCTTCCTTCCCGTCACCCGAGCCGACATGCAGGCCCGGGGCTGGGACCAGCTCGACATCATCATCGTCACCGGGGACGCCTACGTGGATCATCCCGCGTTCGGCCCGGTGCTCATCGCCCGCTTCCTCGAGGGGCGAGGGTTCAAGGTGGGCATCATCCCCCAGCCGGACTGGCACTCGGCCGAGCCCTTCAAGGCGCTCGGCAAGCCCCGGCTCTTCTTCGGGGTGGCCGCCGGCAACCTCGACTCGATGCTCAACCGGCTCACCGCGCAGAAGAAGAACCGCTCCGAGGACCAGTACAGCCCGGGCGGGGCCACCAACTGCCGGCCGGACCGCGCCACCATCGTCTACGCCCAGCGCTGCCGCGAGGCGTACCCGGACGTGCCCATCATCCTGGGGGGCATCGAGGCCTCGCTGCGCCGCATCGCCCACTATGACTACTGGAGCGACAAGGTGCGCCGCTCCATCCTCCTCGACGCCAAGGCGGACCTGCTCGTCTTCGGCATGGGCGAGCGCCCGGTGTGGGAGGTGGCCGACCGCCTGCGTCGGGGCGAGAAGATCGAGGACATCCGCGACGTGCGCGGCACCGCCTACCTCATCAACGACGCGGAGATGAAGACGCACGAGGCGGACCCGGCGAAGCGGGCGGCGGACCGCAAGACGGTGGTGCTGCCCTCGTACGAGGAGGTCATCGCGGACAAGCGGGCCTTCGCGCTCATGTCCCGCGACTTCCAGCTGGAGACGAACCCGGGCAACGCGCGGCCGCTCGCGCAGCGCCACGGCAACCGCGGCATCTACATGAACTCGCCGGCGCTGCCGCTGGAGGACGGGGAGGCCCGGAGCGACTCGGTGGCGATGGACGAGCTGTACGACCTGGCCTTCAACCGCGTCCCGCACCCCATGTACAAGGAGCGCATCCCCGCCTACGAGACGGTGAAGCACTCCATCGTGCTGATGCGCGGGTGCTTCGGCGGCTGCTCCTTCTGCTCCATCACCGAGCACGAGGGCCGGGTCATCCAGAGCCGCAGCGCGGAGAGCGTGCTGCGCGAGGTGCGGGCCCTGCGGCGCATGGGGGACTTCCGCGGGACGATCACGGACCTGGGTGGCCCCACGGCCAACATGTACAAGCTCAAGTGCAAGAGCCCGGACATCGAGCGCAAGTGCCGCAAGCTCTCGTGCGTGCACCCCGGTGTCTGCGAGAACCTTCAGACGGACCACGGCCCGCTCATCGACCTGATGCGCGAGGTGCGCGAGGAGGACGGCGTGAAGCACGTCTTCATCGCCAGCGGGGTGCGCTACGACCTGGCCGAGCGCTCGCCCGAGTACGTGAAGGAGCTCGCCGCGCACCACGTGGGAGGGCAGCTCTCGGTGGCCCCCGAGCACGTGTCGCCTCGGGTGCTGGAGAAGATGAAGAAGCCGGGGATTGAGAGCTTCGAGCGCTTCCAGACGATGTTCGCGTGCGCGAGCGAGGAAGCCGGCAAGGAGCAGTACGACATCCCCTACTTCATCAGCGGCCACCCCGGCTCGGCGCTGGAGGACATGGTGGAGCTGGCGCTGTGGCTCAAGGACAACGGCAAGCGCCCGCGCCAGGTGCAGGACTTCATCCCCACGCCCATGGCCATGGCCACGGCCATGTACTACTCGGGCTATGACCCGATGAAGATGGAGCCCGTCTACACGGCCAAGGGGCTGCGGGAGAAGCGGCTGCAGAAGGCGCTGCTGCTCTACTGGAACCCCGAGCACTGGCCGCTGGCGCGCGAGGCGCTGATTCAAGCCGGCCGTGAGGATCTCATCGGCCGGGGACCTCGGGCGTTGGTGCCGCCGGAGACCCCCGCCGAGGCCTCCCGCCGCAAGCAGGCCGAGGCGCGCGAGCGGCCCGAGCGGCGCACCCGCTGAGCGCCTGACTCCTCGGCTGCCCTCTTCCCCGTCAAGTGGACGAGGGGACAGCGCACATGTCGGGGTTCGTCGTCACCTTGTGGGGCATGACGGACCTCTTCCAACTCTTCGCGGTGGCCGCGGTGGTGATGGGCATGTCCCAGACCATCTCCAAGGAGCGTATCTTCGCGCCTCTGCGCGAGCGGCTCGGTGGCAAGGAGACCTTCTTCGGCTACCTGGTGTCCTGCCCCTACTGCGCCTCGCACTACGTGGCCTTCGTGCTGGTCCCGCTCACGGGCACCTATCCCATTCAGGTCGTGGTGGGCGGCTGGCTGGGGAGCGTGCTGAGCTGGTTCCTCTCCTCCATCCTCATCACCGTCATCGCGGCCTTCTACCGGGTGCTCTTCTGGTTCGTGGACGAGTCGCAGGGGCTGGTGCGGCGGCGGCAGCGGACGGAGGAGGAGGAGATCGCCACCAAGCGGCTCGTGCGCAAGAAGGTGGCGCGGGAAGTGTCCCTGGGCGAGTCGGAGGAGGACCCCGAGCCCCCGGCGGCGGCGCACTGAGCGCGCCGGTTGCCGTGCCGGGAGGTGGGGATTAGGTCATCTCCATGTCCTCGCGCCCCAAATCCCCGGACAGCGTGCTCGCCATCGAGGTGGAGATTCAGTCGGAGAAGGCCTCCGCGATGCGGCGGGTGGCCCGACAGCTGGAGTCGCTGCTGGCGGAGCTGGAGCAGACCGAGCAGGCCCTGCACGGGCTGAGTGGCCCGACGCGGGCCCGCTTCGTGGAGCGGCACCGGGAGCTGCGCGCGGAAGCGGAGAAGCAGCGCTGGTACCTCATCATCCAGCGCGAGGCCATGGGCCTGCGGCACCATGGGGACATCGACGAGCTCTACCGCCTTCCGGCTGCCGTGCAGTAGCCCGGAAGGAGGGCAGGGGAGCGACTACGCCCGGCGGCGGTAGAGGCGCTCCTGGATGTCCAGCTCGTCGTACTCGTTCTCGATGACGGTGTGACGCAGCGTCTCGCCGCGCCCCAGCGCGAGGGTGCCGAAGCGCCGCAGCGACTGGTGCAGCAGCCGGTACACCCGCGCCTGGAGATCCGTGCCGAAGTAGATGAGCACGTTGCGGCAGAGGATGACGTTGAACTCGTTGAAGGTGCCGTCGCTGACCAGGTTGTGCTGCGCGAAGACGATGTTCTTGCGCAGCGAGGTCTTGAAGATGGCGTGGTCGTAGTTGGCCGTGTAGTAGTCGCTGAAGGCGGCCTTTCCGCCGGCCCGCTGGTAGTTGGCCGTGTACTCGCGCATGTGCTCCAGCGGGAAGATGCCCGACTTGGCCCGCTCCACCACGGACGCGTTCATGTCCGTGGCGTAGATGCGGCTGCGCTCGTACAGGCCCGCCTCCGTGAGGAGGATGGCCAGCGAGTACACCTCTTCGCCCGTGGAGCACCCCGCGTGCCAGATGCGCACGAAGGGGGCGGAGAAGAGGTGGGGCACCACCTTCTGGCGGAACGCCTCGAAGAAGGACGGGTCGCGGAACATGGTGGTGGTGTTCACCGACAGGTGCTGCAGCAGCTCCTCCATCATCGGAGGGTCGTGCAGCACCTTCTCTTGCAGCGCGGAGATGCTCCCCAGTCGCTGTGAGTGCACCATGTTCCACACCCGCCGCCGGAGTGACTGACGGGCGTAGCCTCGGAAGTCCAGGCCGTCGCGGCGGACGAGTCCCTCGAGGAGCAGATCCAGCTCGATGTCCTCGATAGGCTCCTCGCCCACCGCTACCGCCCGTGCCGCGCCGTCACTCATCGCCCGTCACCCGTTGCATTACCCGTTGGTGGTGTTGCGAGCCCGGTCCGCGGTGCGGAACAGCCACACGCGCAGCAGGCTCAGGAGCTGATCCGTCTCCACCGGCTTGGTGATGTAGTCGCTGGCGCCCGCGTCGATGCACTTCTCGCGGTCGCCCTTCATCGCCTTGGCCGTGAGCGCGATGATGGGGAGCGTCTTCAGCTCGTTGACCTGGCGGATGGCCCGCATGGTCTCGTAGCCGTCCATCTCCGGCATCATCACGTCCATCAGCACCACGTTGAGGTCCGGGGTGGCACGGATGAGGTCGATGCCCTTGCGGCCGTTCTCCGCGTAGATGACCTGCATCTTGTGCTTCTCCAGCACGCTGGTGAGGGCGAAGATGTTGCGCACATCGTCGTCCACCACGAGCACCTTCTTGCCGGCGAGCACCGGATCGCTCTGGTGCACCTGCTTGATCATCGCCCGCTTGGACTCGGGCAGGTTGGCCTCCACGCGGTGCAGGAAGAGGGCCGTTTCGTCCAGCAGCTGCTCGGGCGACTTGACGCTCTTGATGATGATGGCGTCGGTGACGCGCTTGAGGACGGTCTCCTCCTCCTCGGTGAGCTCCTTGCCCGTGTAGACGATGATGGGCGGGGTGTGGCCCTGGCGCTTCATGCTCTCGATGAGCTCCAGGCCCGTCATGTCCGGCAGGCCGAGGTCCAGCACCACGCAGTCGAAGTACCTCTCCTGCATGGCGGCCAGGGCCTCCTGCCCGCTGCCCACGGGGGTCGTCTTCACGTCGCCGTTGCCGATGAGGCTGACGATGCTGTCGCGCTGGCGCTGATCGTCCTCCACCACCAGCAGGTTCTTCACCGGCCGCTCGATGAAGCCCTTCACCCGGCCGAGGGCCTCGCCCAGGGCGTCGCGGGTGGCCGGCTTCTGGAGCACCGCCAGGGCGCCCAGCCGCAGGCCGCGGCCGCGCTCCTCCTCGCTCGCGGAGATGATGTGCACCGGGATGTGGCGGGTGCGGCTGTCGTGCTTGAGGCGGTCCAGGAGGTTCCACCCGTCGATGACGGGCAGCCCGATGTCCAGGGTGATGGCGTCCGGGCGGTACTGCCGCGCCATGGCCAGGCCGGTGTCGCCGCGCAGCGCGACG
The DNA here is from genome assembly GCF_036388035.1 of Archangium sp. Lineage (GTDB taxonomy): Bacteria > Myxococcota > Myxococcia > Myxococcales > Myxococcaceae > Archangium. Next base: position 2,247 of record NZ_DASVSO010000661.1, on the reverse strand, counting down.
AGGCCCTTGAAGCCGCGCTCCCGGGCCAGGCCCAGGATGATGCGGGCGAAGACGATGTCATCCTCGATGATGAGCAGCGTCCGGTCCCCCGGCTGGATGTTGCGCCGGTCGTCCTCGACCTCCTCCTCGCGGGCGAGCTCCGCGTCCTGCATCACGGACTCCACCTCCGCGCGCAGGGCCGTCAGCCGCTCCTCGGAGGCCGACCGGTTGTTGCCACCGCCGGTGCTGTTGCCGCCGCCGCCGAGGTTGGACGAGCGGAGCTGGGGCGCCGCCGGCATGTACGTCTGCGGCACGTAGAGGGTGAAGGTGCTGCCCTTGCCCGGGGCGCTGAGCACCTTGATCTCTCCACCCAGCAGCTTGGCGATCTCCCGGCTGATGGACAGACCCAGGCCGGTGCCGCCGTACTTGCGGCTGGTGGTGCCGTCCGCCTGCTGGAAGGCCTCGAAGATGATGCGCTGCTTGTTCTCCGGGATGCCGATGCCCGTGTCGATGACGGAGAAGGCGAGCACCGAGCCGCCCTTGTTGAGCGCGGGGTGATCGACGCTCCAGCCGCTGCGGGCCGGGCGCACTTCGAGGGTGACGGTGCCTTCCTCGGTGAACTTGAAGGCGTTGGCCAGCAGGTTCTTGAGCACCTGCTGCAGCCGGCGTCCGTCGGTGAGGACATGCGAGGGCATGTTCGGGGCGAACTCCAGCTTGAAGGCCAGCTTGCGGTCCACCGCCACCTGCCGGAAGGTCCGCTCCACGAAGTCCTTCAGGCTGTCGAGCGACACCTCGTCCACGTCCACGCTCATCGTCCCGGACTCGATCTTCGACAGGTCCAGGATGTCGTTGATGAGGCTGAGCAGATCGCTGCCCGCGCCGTGAATCGTCTGCGCGAACTCCACCTGACGGCCGGAGAGGTTGCCCTCGGAGTTCTCGGCCAGCAGCTTGGAGAGGATGAGCAGGCTGTTGAGCGGCGTGCGCAGCTCGTGGCTCATGTTGGCCAGGAACTCGCTCTTGTACTTGGAGGACAGGGCGAGCTGCTGGGCGCGCTCCTCGAGGGCCACCTTGGCCTGCTCGATCTCGCGGTTCTTGCGCTCGACCTCCATGTTCTGGACCTGGAGGAGGCGGCTGCGCTCCTCGAGCTCCTCGTTGGTCTGCTGCAGCTCTTCCTGCTGCTGCTTGAGGCGCTCCTCGGAGGCCTGGAGGCTCTTGGCCTGCTGCTCCAGGCGGCGGTTGGTCTCGGTGAGCTCCTGCTGCTGGCTGCGCAGCTCGTCGGCGAGGCTCTGCGACTGCTTGAGCAGCTCCTCGGTGCGCATGCCGGCGGCGATGGTGTTGAGCACGATGCCGATGGACTCGGTGAGCTGGTCCAGGAAGGACAGGTGCGTCTCGCTGAACCGGTAGAAGCTGGCCAGCTCGATGACGGCCTTGACCTGGCCCTCGAAGATGACCGGCAGCACGACGATGTTGAGCGGCTTGGACTCACCCAGTCCGCTGTTGATGCGGATGTAGTCGTCCGGCACGTCGGTGAGGAGGATGCGGTCCTTCTCCAGCGCGCACTGGCCCACGAGGCCCTCGCCCAGCTTGAAGGAGTTGGCGAGGCTCTTGCGCTCCTTGTACGCGTAGGCGGAGAGCAGGCGCAGCGCCTGGCTCTTCTCGGTGCCGTCCATCAGGTAGAAGACGCCGTGCTGCGCCTGAACCAGCGGCGCCAGCTCCTTGAGGATGAGCTTGGAGACCGTCTCGAGGTCGCGCTGGCCCTGCAGCATGCGGGTGAAGCGCGCGAGGTTGGTCTTCAGCCAGTCCTGCTCGGTGTTCTTCTGCGTGGTCTCACGCAGGTTGGCGATCATCTGGTTGATGTTGTCCTTCAGGGCCGCCACTTCGCCCTGGGCCTCGACCGAGATGCTCCGGGTCAGGTCGCCCTTGGCCACCGCGGTGGCCACTTCCGCGATGCTGCGCACCTGGGTGGTGAGCGAACCGGCCATCGAGTTCACGTTGTCCGTGAGGTCCTTCCACGTACCGGCCGCGCCAGGCACCTTGGCCTGACCACCCAGCTTTCCTTCGATACCCACCTCGCGGGCCACCGTGGTCACCTGGTCGGCGAACGTGGCCAGCGTGTCGATCATCCCGTTGATGGTGTCGGCCAGGGCGGCGATCTCTCCCTTGGCGACGAGGGCCAGCTTGCGCTTCAGGTCACCGGCGGCGACCGCGGTCACGACCGTGGCGATGCCTCGCACCTGGGCGGTGAGGTTGCTGGCCATGCTGTTCACG
>NZ_DASVSO010000660.1:0-3835 GCF_036388035.1 Archangium sp. | reverse complement strand
GGAGAAGATGCGCCGCGTGGTGGCCGAGCACATCGCCGAGGACAAGCCCATCGTCGAGCTCTTCGGCCACCCCGACGAGCCAGATCCGGAGGGCTGAGTTCGAGGAGTCGACCCGCTCCGGTCCCTTGCCAGACCCTTTGGGTAGCCCCTCATGTTGGCGGCCCATCAGGGGACGCCAGGGTCAGAAGGAGTCCCTTGAAGCCTTGCTGCACGACCGTGTTGCTGGTGCTCCTGGTCGGGTGTGGTACCGCCCCTCGGGTCGTGCGCCTGGACACGGGCCGGACCCACCCCCTCGTCTTTACCCCGCGCTCCCAGGTCGAGCCTGTGGAACTGGACAGCGCCGCGTTCGAGGAGGCCGTGGCGGAGCTGGCCAGGAGCATTCGTCCTCCCGCCCGGCCCCAAGAGGCGGCCCGGCAACTCCTCGAGGTGGACGCACGCAGCGCTTCGTACCAGTACGAGCATCACAGCCGCCGCATCACCCCTCTCGGGCTGGACGAACAGTTGGAGGAGGAGCTACCGACGGCGGCGGTGGAGTTGACGCGCTCCTACCTGAGCTGGTGCGAGCGCACCGGCAGGCGCGGAGACTGTCTGCGCCTGCTGACGGAAAGCCCCACCCTCACCGGCGACAGCCGTTTCGCTCTGGCCCTGGCCCTCACCAAGGGCGCCGTGCTGGACGAGCTGCTGGAAGCGTTCAAGGGCATGGCCGACCCACACGCCATGGTGGCGGCGGTTCTCTGGACGTGGACAACCTACATGGTCCTTCTCGCAGTGCCCGACGTGACGGTCTCCAAGGGCCTCGCGGCGGTCATGACCGCAACCCTCATCACCTATGTGGGCGTGGACACCTTCTGGACTCTCATCGTTGGCTTCAAGCGACTGATGGAGGAAGCGGACCGGGCCACCACGTTCAACGAGCTGCGTGAGGCGGGTGAGCGGTACGGCGAGGTGATGGGCCGCAATGCGGCGCGTGCGTTCGCCATGCTGGCCACAGCGGCCATTGGCAACACGGCAGCGGGGCTGGCGACGACGGTGCCGAAACTGCCTGGCTCGGCCCCCGCGGCAGTGATGGCCGCGGAGCAGGGAGGTTTCTGGCTGCCAGCAGTGGCGGAAGTGCAGACGGTGGCTGTCACCGCCGAGGCCGTCACCTTCTCCCTGCCACCGGGGGCGACGGCCATGGCCGCCCAGGGAGAGAGCACCGGCGGCCGCGTTGACCTCCATCACATCGCGACCATCGAGAACAGCAAGTCCACGTTGCGCGGGGGCCCCTGGACACCGAGGTTCCAGAAGATTTTCGCCAAGGCGGGGATGAGGATGAAGGACGTGGAGAACACGGTGCCTATCGAGGGCCACAAGGGACCTCATCCCGAGCGCTACCACCAGATCGTCTACGATGAGCTGTTCAGGGCGACGAAGAGCTGTCGCAGTATCACGGAGTGCCGGGCAGTGCTGACGATGGCACTCGATAGGCTGGCCCGGGAGATCGCCACGCCAGGCACGGAACTCAACCAACTCATCATCCAGGGTGCACCGCGCTAGGTAGCTGTCATGCCCCAGCACTTCTTCAGACTGTTCGACGATGTCTCTGCCCCTGGACGCTGGCACCTGGACAATCCCACCGACAGCCAGGGGCGTGAGGTGGAGGACTGCTGGCAGTTCACGGACGGACGGTCCGTGCGCATCGAAGGGCGCTTGAAGGTTCCCATCGAGCACGAGGGCAGGCCGCTGGACTTCACCCAGGCAGGGCTGGCTGTTCCTGTCGTTCACGCCAAAGTGGCTTCCGTGTTCACGGAACAAGCGCCCGACGACGTCCAGCTCATTCCCGTGGACATCGAAGGTCAGCTGGACTCGTACTTCATCCTGGTAGCCACGCGCCTCGTCCGCTGCATCGACGAGCAAGTCTCTCGCATCCAACTCTGGACGGAAGAGGACGGAGTGCCGGAGAAGGTCGGGCAGTATGCCTCCGTGCGCGACCTGCGTATCGACCCAGCCAAGGTGGGCGGCGCCAAGGTCTTCCGCCTCGACGGGTGGGATGTCGCCCTCATCGTCTCCGAGGACATCAAGGTCGCCCTGGAGCGCGTAGGCACCCTGGGCGTGAAGTTCGAGCGGGTCTAACAGACACGCCTGCCAGGGCAGCCCAAGCCCCGCTCAGTTCCCCTCGGACGCGAACACGCCGTCCCAGTCCTCCGGGGGCGCCGCCGAGGTGAACTTGCGGCAGCGCTCGGCGTACACCCCCGCCACCGTGTCCTGGTAGGCCTCCACGCCGCGCGTGAAGAGCGCCAACGCCTCGTCGAAACGCCGCTGGTGGTACGCCGTCAGCGCCTGCTCGTACAGGGCGAGCTGCTCCTGCACCTGGGCGGAGATCTCCCCCTTGCGGCCTACCAGCTCGTGGAGGCGCGCGGGCTCGGTCCGGCCCTTGAGCCGCACCCGGTCCACCTCGCGGAAGACGAAGGAGTCCTGCGCCAGCCGGGCCGAGCCGTCTCCCACCAATACGAAGGTGCCATAGGTGCGGTTGAGCCCCTCCAGGAACATGGAGAGCTTCACCGCCTCGCCCATGGCGGAGTACTTGGCCTCGAGATCGCTCCCCATGCCGCCCACCAGCACCTCGCCGCTGTCGATACCGATGCGGCACTGCAGGCGCTGGCCGTACGTCTTCTCCCAGTACGTGTGGCGCTCCTGCAGCGCCGCCCGCAGCTTCAGCGCGGCCTCGCAGGCCAGGTGTGCGTGGCGCTCCGTGCGCACCGGCGCGCCCCAGAAGGCCAGCACCGCGTCTCCCAGGTACTTGTCCACCTGGCCGCGCGTGGAGCGCACCACGTCCGTCATCTCCGTCAGCGAGTCGTTGAGGAACTGGACCACCTTCTCCGGGGGCAGCTCGCTCGACAGGCGCGAGAAGCCGTCGATGTCGCAGAAGAAGACCGTCACCTCGCGGCGCTCGGCCCGTGTCAGCACCCGCAGGTCGCGCGTGACGAGCCGCGCCACCTCGGGACTCACGTAGCGGCCGAGCACGTCCGTGATGAAGTGGCGAAGCTGCCGCTCCGTGCGCGAGGCCTGGACGATGGTGAAGATGAAGGTGAGGGCCATGGCCAGCAGCGGGCCCACCATCGCCACCCAGAGCAGCTTGTTGACGAAGAGGTACCAGGCCACTCCCGCCAGCACGAGGCCCACCACCCCCATCGTGCCCAGGTACAGCAGCACGTCACCGAAGGAGCGCAGGCCCCGGTTGTAGGTGAGCGCCATGAAGGCTCCGACGAGCGCGGCCCCCAGCGTCAGCAAGAGGTCCAGCTTCGGCGTGGCGCGGGTAATGCCCTCGGACTGAAGGAGGTTCACCAGCGACTGCGCGAGCACGGCTCCCGCGGGCGTGTACTCGCCAATGGGCGTGTGCTTGAAGTCCAGCGCCTGGCGCGAGGTGTTGGTGAAGACGATGACGCGGCCCTCGATGTCGTGGACCGCTCGCGGCGGCACGCCCTCGCGCACCGCGAAGAGGTTGAGCAGCACGTTCCACGCCGGGATGGCCCTCGCCACGGAGCCGCGCGCGCCTCGCCCCACCTCCGCCGCGTCCCAGCGCACCAGGCTGTAGCCGGACTCGTCCAGGGGGATGGAGAACCGGTCTCCCACGTACAGCCGGCCGTCCGCGTAGCGGAGCTGGCGCGTGCCCGCCAGGCGCATCGCCGCCGCCAGTGGCATGGAGGGCAGCACGTGCCGGGCACCCTCTCGCGAGCGGTAGCTCACCAGGTGCGGCACGGCCCGCACCACCCCGTCCGGATCCGCCGGCACCGTGGCGGCGCCGTAGAGGCTGCCCGGGCCCAGCAACGGCGCCACGGGGTGCTCGAGCTGGCGC
>NZ_DASVSO010000659.1:0-7858 GCF_036388035.1 Archangium sp. | reverse complement strand
AGCGCCTGGCGGCCGGCACCGTGCGGCTGCACGGCTGGTGGTTCGACATTGGCCAGGCGCGGGTGCACGCCTACCGCCCGGACCTCGAGCGCTTCACCCCCATCGATGAGGTGGAGGGGGAGCGGATGCTCGCGGAGATGGAGTCGGGCCGCGGGGAGACTCCATCCAGCTCCGCCGCCTGATGACACGGTGGGCTGGAGGCCTCAGAGGCCTCCAGCCCGTCCTTCCCAGTGCTCAGCGCGTCTCGCGGAAGATGAGCAGACCGCGAGAGGTGTCGATGACGTAGAGGAGCCCCGCGTTGGCGGCGGAGACGTCCGGCGCCTTGGGCACGCGGATGCCGATGGCGCCCTCGTAGAAGCTCAGGCCGCGCATCGGGTCCTCGGCGCGGAAGGTGTTGTAGTAGCCGATCTCCTGGGGCCGGGCGGGGTTGGCCACATCCAGCACGCGCACGCCCTCATGGTAGTAGGCGATGTAGAGCCGCTTCTTCGCCTCGTCGAGGATCATGTTGTGGATGGAGGCCTCCTGGCGCAGGCGGTAGCGCGTGATGAACTTCACGTTCGCCGGGTCGGTGACGTCGAGCACGCGCAGGTGGGAGCCCCAGTCCTCGCCGCCCTCGAAGGCGATGAGCCGATCTCCGTAGGTGCCCACCGCGCCCGCGTGGCTGTGGGAGTAATTGATCAGCGGGCTGCCGTCGGGGTTGGTGGCGTAGCGGTAGCTGCCGAGCGCGACGGGCGGCTGCGTGGCGATCTGCGAGACGTCACTGATCTGCATGCCGTACGCCCAGTAGTAGCTGTACATCCGGCCCTTGTAGACGAAGGCATCGTGGACGTAGCCGCGCGAGTCGCCGTCGGGGACGCTGGGGGGCACGTAGCGGCCGAGGAGGGTCGGGGCGCGCGGGTTGGAGATGTCATAGATGCGCGTCGGATCTCCCATGGCGTAGAGCTGGTTGCCCTCGACGAAGACGGTGTGGGCGTCCCGGGTCTCCTGGACCTGCACGGGGGTGAGGACGGGGTTGGCGGGGTTGGTGATGTCGTAGGTGACGACGCCGTTCCTCGAGCTGGCGATGTACAGCGCGTCTCCCTTGGCCCAGACGCCGTTCCAGTAGCCACCCCCACTGGAGATCTGCTTCACGAGCGTGGGGTGCGCGGGGTCGCTCACATTGAAGATCGTGAGCCCGCCCCGGCCCTGGTAGGAGCCATCCACCGACACGATATACGCGTGGTCCTTCGTCACGTAGATGTCCACCGGGAGGCCGAAGAAGTAGTCCGGGTAGTCCGGGTAGTGGATGAAGGTCTCGGAGACGAGCGCGAGCCCGCTGGCCTCACTCTCGCCACGGGCGGGCACGATGCGGGCGGCCTGGAAGGTCCCCACCTCGATGGCCTGTCCGTCGTTGCACACGGCGTAGCAGCCGGTGAAGTGGTTGGAGTCCTCGGCGGAGCAGCCGGCGTAGCCCACGGTCTGGTTGTAGGTGCCACCATCGCGGAGCGCGGGCGTGGTGTGCCGGGAAACGAACCAGGTGTTGGCGTCGAACTGCTTGGTGAGCTCCATGTCCGGGGTGCTCCAGCCGTTGAAGGTCTGGGTGCCACCGTCATTCCTCAGCGAGAAGCTCCTGACGAAGTAGTTGACGCCGCCGTCCGGTCGCGCCATGCGGCTGTGGCTGGTGTAGACGCCCTCCTTGCCCACACCGCCGAGCGTGGAGCGCGGGCACGCGGAGAGGTTGAAGCTGCTCAGCTCGCCGCACTGGGCGCCCGTGGTGCCCTGGATGAAGTTGCAGTTGGCCAGGGGCGCGGTGCCCTCCCAATCCGCCGTGTCGACGAGCCCGGCATCGACGCCCGCGTCGGAGCCCGCATCGGGGCCGTCACAACCGGTGCCCTTGTTGCACTTGGAATTGTCGATCACACAGCCGGTGGTCAGCACCAGCGGTAGACACAGCAGGACGGCGAGACGACTGCGCTGCATTCGTTCCTCCAACGAAAGCTCGTTGCCCCGGGAACGGGGACATTCCCGCAGCATACCGGATGCCCGCTGCTGACACCGGCCCCCTCGGGCGGGGTGGCTCAGGGCCGCGCGTCGCGCAGGCGCCAGACGGAGAAGGTGTGGACGCGTCGCCCGCGGTAGTCGGCGGGCAGCACCACCGGCCCCTCCACCGAGGAGAAGCGCGCGGCCAGCTCCTCGGGGGGCTCCCGGCCCTCGGAGAGCCACAGCGCATCCCGCCCCGGTGCCACCGGCGGCTTCGGCCAGAGATCGTACTGGCTGCGGCGGGCCCCGCCCGCCGTGTCCACGGGCAGCCGGGCGTAGTACGCCACTTCGGAGGCGAGCTGGTAGCTGGGCGCGTACACGCCGGCCACGTCCTCGCGGGTGAGGCCGGGGAAGAACTGGGCGGTGTCGCCGAGCTGGGACAGCTCCGCCCAGCCGTGGGTGCGCGCGAGGAGGACGTCCCGCTCGAAGCGCAGCACGGGGAAGAGCAGGTGCGAGCCCACCGCGAGCACCACGGCGAGGTTGGCGAGGGCGGCGGCGCGGAACCACCCGGGGCGCATGCCGGCGATGCCCACGCACGCGGAGAGGTACGCCGCGGCCGGCCAGTTGGCCTCGCCTCGGGTGCGCAGGGCGGCGTAGCCGAACAGGAGCAGGGGAGCGAGCGCCGCCGCGCGCAGGAGGAACTGCTCGCGCGGGCCTCGGAAGACGTACGCGAGCGTCAGCGGGAGCAGCACCGCGCCGCCGAGCGCGAACTGGCCGGCGAGGAACTCGCCGAAGGTGCGCCAGCCGCCCGTGCCTCCGAGGCCGTGCTTGAGCTGGAAGGCGAAGCCCACCCAGTCGTGCCGTGCGTTCCACAGCACCACGGGCAGGAAGAGGAGCACCCCGAGGAGCGCGGTGAGCCACGCTCCGGCGGGCAGGCGACGGGCGCGCACGCAGGCGGCGACGAAGGCCACGGAGAGCAGCACGCCCGGGTACTTGGACAGCAGCGCCAGCCCACAGGCGAGCCCCGCCAGCACCCACCGCTCGCGGTACAGCGCCCACAGCGCGAGCACCCAGCAGAGCAGCAGGGGCGTGTCCGGGGTGGCCCACACGCCGGCGACGATGCCCGCGGGCACCCCGCTCCACAGCGCGGCCGCGCGCCAGGCCGCCGAGCGGTCGCCATACACGTCGTGAGCGAGCCCCCACACGGCGGCGACTGTCCCCGCGCCACACAACAGGGCCGCCAGCCGGATGCCGAGCGCGGCGATGAGCCAGGCCACCAGGGGCGGGTGGTCGTAGTAGCCCCAGTCGAGGTGCTGGCCCCACTGCCAGTAATAGGCCTCGTCGAAGTAGACGTCCGTGCCCAGCGCGAGCGCGAGCCGCACCCCGGCGCTCAGCACCAGCAGCACGAGGCTGAGCGTCACGGGGAAGGGGGCTCGGGTGGGGCGGGGCTCGACCACGTCCCTGGACAAAGCGCACTTGCGGGCCTTTGCCCAGCCTGTTTCTGCCCGTCCCTGAACGCTCCGGCCCGTCCTGGGGGACACGTACCCTCGGAGGCGCTTGCCCGCGCTGCCGGTGCCCCCTATCTCACCCTGTCCTTCCCCACGCCAGGAGAGCCCATGGCCCAGACTCCGCCGTCCGGTGCGCGAAACCGCCTCGCACGAGAGCCGTCGCCCTATCTGCGGCAGCACGCCAGCAACCCGGTGGACTGGTACGCCTGGGGGGACGAGGCCTTCGCGCGGGCCCGGGCGGAGAACAAGCCCATCCTCCTGTCAGTGGGCTACTCGGCCTGCCACTGGTGCCACGTGATGGCCCACGAGTCCTTCGAGGATCCCACCATCGCCCAGTTGATGAACGAGTGGTTCATCAACGTGAAGGTGGACCGCGAGGAGCGGCCGGACGTGGATCAAATCTACCAGGGCGTGGTGCAGCTCATGGGGCAGGGAGGCGGGTGGCCGCTGACGGTGTTCCTCACGCCGGAGCTGCTGCCCTTCTACGGAGGCACGTACTTCCCGCCGAGGGACAAGTACGGCAGGCCGGGCTTCCCGAAGGTGCTGGAGGCGCTGCACAACGCCTGGGAGACGAAGCGGGACGACGTGCGGCGCCAGTCCGAGGAGTTCCGCGAGGGATTGGGCGAGCTGGCCAGCTACGGCCTGGAGGCGGCCCCGTCGGCGCTGAAGGCCGAGGACATCGTGGCGATGGGCGAGTCCATGCTGCGCCGGGTGGATGGGGTGAACGGCGGCTTTGGCGGAGCGCCCAAGTTCCCCAACCCGATGAACGTGGCAATCCTGCTGCGGGCCTGGAGGCGCGACAGCGGCAACGAGGCGCTGAAGAAGGCGGTGCTGCTGACGCTGGAGCGGATGGCGAGGGGCGGCGTCTATGACCAGCTCGGAGGCGGCTTCCATCGCTACTCGGTGGACGAGCGGTGGACGGTGCCGCACTTCGAGAAGATGCTGTACGACAACGCGCAACTGCTGCACCTGTACACGGAGGCGTACCAGGTGGAGCCTCGGCCCCTGTGGCGCAAGGTGGTGGGGGAGACAGCGGAGTACGTGCGGCGCGAGATGACGGACGCGCGCGGCGGCTTCTATGCCACCCAGGACGCGGACAGCGAGGGCGAGGAGGGGAAGTTCTTCGTCTGGAAGCCCGAGCAGGTGCGCGAGGTGCTCCCGTCCGAGCTGGCCGAGGTGGCGCTGCGCCACTTCCGCATCACCCCGGGAGGCAACTTCGAGCATGGGGCGACGGTGCTGGAGGCGGTGGTGCCGGTGGAGCAGCTCGCGGGGGACCTGCGGCTCCCGGTGGGGGAAGTGGAGCGTCGACTGAGCGAGGCACGCCGCCAGCTCTTCGAGGCGCGGGAGCAGCGGGTGAAGCCGGGGCGGGACGACAAGATCCTCGCGGGGTGGAACGGGCTGATGATTCGGGGGCTGGCCTTCGCGGGGCACGTCTTCGAGCGAGCCGACTGGGTGGCCCTGGCGCGACGCTCGGCGGACTTCCTGCTGGCGGAGCTGTGGGACGGTCAGCACTTGCGGCGCTCCTACCAGGAGGGGCAGGCGCGCATTCCGGGGTTCCTCGAGGACTATGGAGACCTGGCCGCGGGACTCACCGCGCTGTACCAGGCCACCTTCGAGCCGAAGTACCTGGAGGCGGCGGAGGCGCTGGTGAAGGCCGCGGAGGCGCGCTTCTGGGATGCGGAGAAGCGGGCCTACCTGACGGCGCCCAAGGCCCAGCAGGACCTGGTGGTGGCGACCTACGCGACGTTCGACAACGCCTTCCCCTCGGGTGCCTCGACGCTGACGGAGGCGCAGGTGGCACTGGCGGCGCTCACGGGGAACAAGACGTACCTGGAGCTGCCGGAGCGCTATGTGTCGCGGATGCGGGACCAGCTCCGGCAGAACCCGATGGGCTACGGGCACCTGGGACTGGCCGCGGACGCGCTGGTGGAGGGAGCGCCGAGTGTCACCTTCACGGGGACGCGAGAGGCCGTGGCGTCGCTGCTGGCGGTGACACGGGCGACCTACGCCCCCACGTTCGGCTTCGCCTGGAAGGAGCCGGGAGCGCCGGTGCCACCGTCGATGCGCGAGAACTTCGAGGGACGCGAGCCGGTGGGCGACCGCGGAGCCGCCTGGCTGTGCCGCCACTTCGCCTGCGAGCCGCCCATCACGGAGGCGGGCGACCTCGCGAGGAAGCTGGCCCTGGTGCCGGCGGGCACCTGAAGTGTCGCTTGTATTCGATTCTCAGATGAATCGAGCACTTAGTCATGGCGCGTGGGTATTCGATTCACCTGTCAACGGCGAGCGACAATCTACGGGTTGTATTCTTCTGCCATACTGCCGCCCGTTATCAGCACCTTGCCTGAGAGCAGGGCGGTAGCGGTGTGATTGAAATGACCGATACTCGGATTGATGGCTGAGGACCAAGCGTCAGCGACAGGGTCATAAACCTCCGCTGTGGCAAGGGCACCATTATCATATCCGCCTACTACCAGCACTTTGCCAGAGGTGAGCAGGGTTGCTGTGTGTTGTTGGCGGACAAAAGCCATGCTGGTTGCAGAGGACCATATGCCGGTGATTGGGTCATAAATTTCTGCTGAGGCCAGGATGGTACTGTTGTTTATTCCTCCTGCGACTAGCACTTTCCCAGAAGGCAATAGGGTAGCGGTATGGCTAGAGCGCGCTGAAACCATTTTGGCGGGTGTGGTTGCCCAAGTGTTGGTAGTCGGGTTGTACACCTCTGACCTACCACTTCCCGCGATCAGTACCTTATCTGAAGACACCAATGTCGCAGTGTGGCTGCTATAGGTGTAAGCCATGCTTCCCGCAGAGGTCCAGGTTCCAGTAGTTGGATCATAAATTTCGGTCAGGGTTGGGCTGATGCTGCCGCTGAAGCCGCCCGTTACAAACACCTTGCCTGAGGGTAGTAGGGTCGCAGTGTGACGAGCACGAGCGTAAGACATACTGGACGTGGAGGACCATAGGCCAGTCGAAGGATCGTACACCTCCGCTGTGGAATAATAGGTACTGCCATCGGTGCCTCCCGTTATGAGTACTTTGCCTGAAGGGAGGAGGGTTGCGGTGTGTCCATAGCGAGCAGTGAGCATGCTGCCGGTGGAGGACCAGGTGCTGGTGGCTGGGTCGTACAACTCTGCACTGTCATAGCGGGAAGTGGCCATGTACCCACCTGTCACAAGCACCTTTCCAGAGGGCAATAAGGTTGCCGTGTGGGCCAGGCGTACAGAACGCACGGGTGAAGTAGGCATCCACTTTGGGCAGCTGGCTGTGACGTTGAAATTCGTGGAAGAGGACAGACCCAGCGCGTTGGTCACCGTGGCCGTAATGATGACGGTTGTTTCCTTTGGGGATGAGGAACCGCAAACCGGCGCTGACCAGACAACCTCGCTGAGGATGGCTGTGCTTGTCGGAGTACCGAGGCTTCCGGCACTGGAACTCCACGCGAAACTGAGCACACTGTTCTGCGGGTCGCGCGTGGTGAGATGAAGCGTGACCATTGCTCCATCCGAGACGGAGACGGTCGACTGTCGGGTTTCTGTGATCTCTGGAGAGTAGCAGGTTCCCTTGACGTTGAAGCTTTTGGTGACGGAAAGACCCAGTGTATTGATGACGGTGGCTGTGATGGTGGCAGTTGTTTCTGAGGGAGCACCACCGCAGGCCGGTGCTGTCCAGGTCACTTCGCTGTAACTGCTAGTACTCGTTTGATTCCCGAGGACTCCAGCGCTAGCCTCCCATGAGAAGCCGAGCGCGCTGTTTTGCGGATCGTGCGCAACGATGCGGAAAGTGATTGTTCTTCCGCCTGCCACCGAGGTGGATGTCTGGCGGGTTTCTGTCAATTCTGGCGGATGCTTCGGGGGCAGGCCTCCCCCATTGGGATCATTGCCAGAATCGGTTGTGTCGGTGTTGCTGGGCGTTTCTAGCTCCGGCAGTTGGATACATGCTTGTCCGAGAAGTGTCGCGATGATGAGCGGCAACAACATTTTTAAGCGCATTGCATGCACTCCTTTGATTTCGTTCACGAATAGCCTGCCCTGCACGGGCGAGGTGGCCATGTAAGGCAGGCGACGGCCATCGAGTCGCAGAGGCCAAATTCACCTTGGGGAAGGTGCTTGATGGAGGAAGCGCAGCAAGCGCAATGCCAAGTACGTCCCTCAGTCAATCCGCGCCCTTGAGCAGTACGGGAGACATGGGGACCGTCTCGGGGCGTGTACAGCGTCCGACGAGCGAGACGGAAGTGCACGGCACCCTTGATGGGATAGAACCGGGAGTTGATGGGTCGTCGAGGGAAGTGGTACCCCCTCGAGAGCTTCACCGAACCCTTTGAAAAGGGCTATGCGAACTCATAGCCAAGCTCTGTCATGAGCTATGACGTAATAAAAAAGGGCGAGCACGGC
>NZ_DASVSO010000658.1:0-3104 GCF_036388035.1 Archangium sp. | reverse complement strand
GGGTCGGCGTTGTTTTCCGGGGGCGGACGCGTACGTCAGTGCGCGTCCGCCCACGTCTTTTCAAGCCTCCGCGCTTCAGGCTTCCCTGAACCGGGTGCCGGTAATCCCCGCGCGCTCCATGGCCAGCTTGACGCGCTCGGTGACGATGATGGCTCCCGTCCAACCCCAGGGACGACAGATGTTGGCGTCTCCCATCTTGGCCGGGTCTACCTTCAAGCCGCTGACCTTCTCATACTTGCCGACCAGTTCCGGTATCCCGTCTTCGGGTTTCCAATACCCGACTTCCTCGCACCGGGTGTCGTCGATGCACCGGATGACCTGCAAGACATTGAGAATGAAATAGGGCTCCGGATGCTCTTCCACCTGAGCGGGAATGAACTGAACCTCTCTGCCTAGCTCCAGGTGCTCGAACACAGAGACGACGCGCTCCGTCACGATGGGCGTGGCCAACTCGGTCAGGCTGAAATCAAGCGGAACACCGGGATGAGAGATGCCGAGTACGGGCCTCCCCTCTAGGTGAAGAATCGTGCCTTTGTCGAACAACCAAGGTTCCACTCTTCGCCCATGCTCGTCGATGTCTTTTTGGCGTAACACCCAGCGACCTGGAACATCCATGTCATCCCACAATTCGAAATAGTGGGTAGGCGAGCTCATGGGGTTCTCGTGGCAAGCTTGTGAAGCTTCGAGCCCGAAGTGCAGATTTCACCCGCAATCTTCTCAAGCGATTTTGTTAGCCTGCTTTGACAGTCCACATGGGTTTGACAGTTCCCGAGCGCGCCCCTGAGCCGGCTGAATACCTCTTCATGGTACTCCCTGGGGTGTGGGCCCACGTGGCCAATGAGATGAACGATGTTCGCTGGATCATCGAGGCTCATACCCGCTCGGTCGAAAAGGTCCTTGAAGCGAGGGGTCCAAGGACCACCGCTGACATCTGATGTGTCATTCTTGTTCGTGGCGAGGTGGTGACCCTTGGCATCACCCTTGTCCGAGGCATCCCGGCAAGCCCCCGTGGTCCGGGCGGAAGCGACTGCCGAAGTAACCGCAGCGGCTGTTGTATTGGCAGACACGCCCATGAGCACCACCGTACCGTCCGCCACACTCACCTGCGCGCGTGTCCCCGCCCCCACGGTGAAGCCGCCCCGGGCACCGTCCCCACCCACGAAAGCAAAGCGTGGAGGCGAAAAGCGCGCCCACAATCCTCCCTTGGGCACCTCTGGCAGCCCCTTGGCCAGCTTCGCCCCCGCCACCGTCACCAGTACCCGCAGCCCCACTCCTCCTATTGCCTTCCCGAAGCGCTTGGCCGCCGCCTCCACCTGCTCCACGGTCCTCGCCGCCTCCGCCTCCCGGTACAGGTTCAGGCAAGCCATCCCCACCGTGTAGAGTTCCGTTGCGGTGTAGGTCATCAACAGCCCGAGGGTGACCGCCGCGGCCAACGCCTTGGAAAAGACAGGTTCAGGGACCGCCCACGCCGCCATGTACAGCATCATGGACAGGGCCATGGAATACGCGACCGTAGGCGAGCCGAGCAGTTCTATGGCGGCCTCGCGCACCCCCTCGTCCATGTAGCGCGGCGAGAGTTTGAATGCCTGGAACCATCGGCTGTTCGCCAGAGACGAGGATAGCGGTAGCGCGGAAGGGCCGAGGATCTCCTCATGGCCCGCGTGCAACCTCCTCTCCAGGTCCGAGGGGTGGGTGCTCGTTGGCGGGCCACAGCCCGTGACCCCCGAGACCACACACGCCGGCAATCTGCTCGCGGTAGGCGACCCTGACAGCAACCCGGGCGTCTGGAATGCCGTCTCCATGGCCGCCACGAATGCCCGCGCATCCTCCACGGAGAAACGTACCAGGGCCGGGTCTGGTTGGAGAGGTTTGAAGGTGAGATGGAACCCGTAACCGTGCGTGGAGCTGAAATGCTCGCGCACTGTCACGGGCTCCAGCACCGGGAGGTGCCCTTCGACCGCCGGCGGAGCCGCTCGGACCGAGAGCGGCACCCACAGCAGCATGCAAAGGGCGAGGACAACGTGCGGAGACATCCGTCTTTCCAAATACGTCAGTGCGCGTCCGCCCACGTCTTTCCAGCCCCCACTTCCACCTTGAGGGGCACCTTGAGCGTCATCACTGCGGACATGCACCGCCGCGACAGCTCCTTCACGGTGTCCACCTCGGCGTCGGGCGACTCGAAGAGGAGCTCGTCGTGCACCTGCAGCAGCATCCGCGTGCGCAGGCGCTTCTTCTCCAGCTCCGCCTCCACCGCCAGCATCGCCTTCTTCATGAGGTCCGCCGCCGTGCCCTGGATGGGCATGTTGATGGCGGCGCGCTCGGCCGCCTGCACCACCTGGCGGTTCTTCGCGTTCAGGTCCGCCATGGGCCGGCGCCGCCCGAAGAGCGTCTCCACGTACCCCTTCGTGCGCGCCTCCCTCACCGTCTCGTCCAGGTAGCGCTTGATGCCGGCGTAGCGCGTGAAGTAGCGCTCGATGATGTCGCGCGCCTCCTCCTGCGGGATGTTGAGGCGCGTGGACAGCCCGTGCGGGCTCAGGCCATAGGCGATGCCGAAGTTCACCGTCTTGGCCACCCGGCGCTGATCCCGCGTCACCTGGTCCTGCGCCACGCCGAAGATCTCCGCCGCCGTGCGGCTGTGGATGTCCTCGTCCCGGGCGAAGGCGTCGATGAGGACCGGGTCCTCGGCGATGTGCGCCAGCAGTCGCAGCTCGACCTGGCTGTAGTCCGCGGAGACGAGCTGGTGGCCCTCCTCGGCGATGAAGGCCCGGCGGATCTCCATGCCCAGCTCGGTGCGGATGGGGATGTTCTGCAGGTTGGGGTCCGACGAGGACAGTCGCCCGGTGGCCGTGGCCGCCTGGTGGTAGGTGGTGTGGATGCGCCCGTCCTTCGCCACCAGGTCCGGCAGCGTGTCCAGGTAGGTACTCTTGAGCTTGGACAGCGAGCGGTACTCGATGATGGCGCGCGGCAGCGGGTGGATCTCCGCCAGCTTCTCCAGCACCTCCTGGTCCGTGGAGGGCCCCGTCTTGCCGCGCTTGAGGACCGGCAGCTCCAGCTTCTTGTAGAGCACCTCCGCGAGCTGCGGGTTG
The DNA here is from genome assembly GCF_036388035.1 of Archangium sp. GTDB lineage: Bacteria > Myxococcota > Myxococcia > Myxococcales > Myxococcaceae > Archangium. Next base: position 18 of record NZ_DASVSO010000658.1, on the reverse strand, counting down.
GAGCCCACGTTGAACTCG
>NZ_DASVSO010000657.1:0-6684 GCF_036388035.1 Archangium sp. | reverse complement strand
CCTTGCTGGCGCCGGTGACGATGACCGATTTCCCCTTGAGCGATGCTCCCAGCATGATGCGCTTCCTCCGACTTGTGTGGTCCGGGCCCTCGTGTTCCGGGGCAGGTGCGACAACGCTATCAGAGGAGCCGCTCCCCGCCGTCAGCACGAGGCAGGCGGTGGTGGCCTTCTCCGCGAAGTCGGCCGACCAGGGCAACTCCTGGACAAGCCCTGGCGCCAGCGCCTGCCTCGTCCGTAGGGACAGCGTCCGGAAGTGTCGGCATCGTGCCTCGGGGTGATTCTCCGGCTGGAGCGCGAGGTGCGGCGGCGCGGACGGGGGGGGTTGCACCGGAAACGTGAATCCCCCAGGGTGGACGGACCCGCGCCCCCGTCCCCTCGCGGGTTTCCCAGGAGTCCATCTCATCATGTTGCGCCTGCTGTGCGCCGCCCTGAGTGCGGCCCTCCTCGTCGCGTGCTCGAGCGATCCGGATCCGAATCCGCCCCACACGCCCGATGGCTCGACGCCGCCGTGTGTCCCCACCACCTGCGAGGCACGAGGTGCCCACTGCGGCACGGTGCCCGACGGATGTGGCGGCACGCTGTCGTGTGGCACCTGCCAGAACGGACAGTCCTGTGGCGGCGGCGGTACTCCGAACGTGTGCGGCGAGGGCGCCTGCATCCCGAGGAGCTGCGAGGCGCTCGGCAAGAATTGCGGCCAGGTCTCCGACGGCTGTGGAGAGACGCTCGAGTGCGGCACCTGCCTGGGTGGACAGACCTGCGGCGGTGGCGGCAGTCCGAACGTGTGCGGCGAGAGCTGCACCCCGAAGAGCTGCGAGACGCTCGGCCGCAACTGCGGTGAGGTGAGCGATGGCTGCGGCGGCACCCTCTCGTGCGGCACCTGCGCGGACGGCTTCACCTGCGGCGGCGGCGGCACCGAAGGGGTGTGCGGCAAGCCCTGCGCGGCCTGCCCCGCCGGCTTCACCTGCGACGGACAGGGCACCTGCATAGAGGGCAACCCCCTGCAGCTCGCCCTCGACGTGCAGGTTCTCGGGGTCTCGGGCCGGGTGACCCACAACGGCGCGCTGCCCCGGACGAGCGAGGCGTGCACGAGCGGGCGCATCGCGCTGCGGGTGCACTTCAAGAATCAGGCGGGGACCCCGGCCTTCTCGCTCGATGTGCCCTGCGACAGCACCGACTTCTCGTTCGCCGGGCGGCTCTCGCCGGGCACCTACGACGTCGCGGTGGAGAACGTCTTCCACATCTCCACGTCCCCCTACGGCTACGCGATGGAGCTGCCACGGCTCAGCACGCCCATCCTGGTGCGAAAGGGGCTCGTGCTCTCGGCGGACGCCGAGCTCGTCCTGGACGTGAAGTCCGTCCCGGTGGGCGGCCAGGTGCTCCTCAACGGGGTGCTGCCCCAGAAGAACGCGGCCTGCGACAGCGACAATGAAGCCCTGTTGGTCTCCTTCACCGACAAGACCAGCGGGGGAGAGCTCTCCGCCTGGGTGCCGTGCACGACGAGCGACTTCACCTTCGCCACCCACGTCGTGCCGGGGACCTACCGGGTGAGCGTCAGGCACTGGGAGCGCTCCTTCGATGAGTACGGCACGGATTTCCCCCGGACGGATACGCCGTACACCGTGTTCGAGATGCTCACCATCCATGAAGCGATGCCCTCGCTCACGCTCGACGTGCTGGCGGTGCCGGTGAGTGGCACCCTCACCCTCAATGGGCGGCTCCCCCAGAAGAAACCGGACTGCACGGGCAGCACCAGCGCGGTCTATGTCTCCTTCTGGGAGCCGGCGAAGCAGCACAGCTTCTTGCACGTGATTCCGTGCTCCTCGAGCGACTTCTCCTTCGCGCTGACGGTCTACCCAGGGACCTACGACGTGCTCGTCACCAATCCCTCCGGGCTCGACGACTTCAGGACGGACCTGCCGGCCACCGACGACTCCCACCCGGTGCTACAGAGGTTGCCGCTCACGGCGCCAGCCACCGGGCTCGCGCTCGACGTGAAGGCGGTGCGGGTGACCGGACAGGTGCTCCTGAATGGGGAGCCGCCACGGAAGAGCGCCAGCTGCACGAGCGGACGTGACGCGCTCTGGCTGTGGTTCTACGAGGAGGATACGAGCGACTCGGTCCACGTGAGGATTCCCTGCTCGGCCAGCGACTTCTCCTTCGACACCTGGCTCTACCCGGCGAGCTACCGGGTGTACGTGGGCAACCAGGACTACTCGACCGGCTGGGCGACGAACCTGCCCACGGAAGGCCTGCTGCTCGTACGCTCGGCGCTCCCCGTGACCGATGGGCCTCTCGCGCTGCCGCTCGATGTCCGCACGGTCGCGGTGTCGGGCAAGCTCACCCAGAACGGCGCCGTGCCAGTGAAGGGCGAGGCCTGCACCACCGGACGCGACGCCGCCACGCTGAGCTTCGTGGGGAGCGGTGGCGTGGAATCCAAGGTCAGCGTGCCCTGCTCCTCACCGGACTTCTCCTTCTCGGCCACGCTCGTCGAAGGGACCTACAAGGTGTACGTGCAGAACGGCCGGTACACGGTCTCGGAGCCACTCGGCTGGACGAGCGGCCTGCCCCAGACGGACAGCAAGCTCGAGGTGGCGTCCGTGACGCTGGGCTCGCCCACGCACAACCTCGTCCTCGACGTGCCGAGCGCCCAGCTCACGGGGCGGTTGACGGTGGAGGGCCTCGCCCCGAGGAAGTCGGCGGCTTGCACGAGCACGCGCTCGGCGGTCACCGTGGACCTCCACGAGAAGACGCGCGGCCTGGACTTCCCGGTGGTGGTGCCGTGCTCGGCCACCGACTTCGCCTTCACGCGCACGCTCGTGCCAGGCACCTACGTCCTCACCGTGCGGAACACGGAGCACACCGGCTCGCCAGCGGGCTTCGCGACGAACCTCGGGCACTCCGCGGCTCCCTACCCACTGCGCGACGGACTCGCCGTCACCCGGGGGGCCACGCTTCACGAGACGTTCGACATCGACGTGGTGTCCGTCGCGGGCACAGTGAAGCTCGAGGGGCGCCTGCCCCAGGAGAACGCCGCGTGTACGGACGCTCGTAACGCCGTCCGGGTCACATTCACCGAGCTTGCCGGCGGCCCCGCCTCCTACGTCGACATCCCCTGCACCACGAGCACGTTCGCCTTCGACAGCGTTCTCTACGCGGGCACCTACCAGGTGGGCGTCGCGAACATGACCCACTGGTCGTCACCGGCCGGCTGGACCACCAACCTCCCCGAGAGCAGCGAGCCGGCCATCGTCACCCCGAGGGTTCGGCTCCAGTAGCGGGCCCATCCGAGGCTCGCGAAGAAGACCCGGAGGCCCTGCCGGTCCACGCAGGGCCTCCGGGCCAAGGGCTGGCAGCGCTCGGTTTTAGGAGTGGGTTCGACTCAAGGCGGCGGGCAACTTCGATTGGAGGCGGCGGGAATCGAAGCCGCCACTTTCGACTCCCTCCCGCGTGACGCCTAGCGGCCGTCGCGAGCCACGGCGCTGCCGAGCAGGCCGCGGGCCCGGGCCACGAGCTTCGTGAACTCCTCGCGGTCCGCCTGGCCATCGGTGGCGCCCTCGGCGAGCTTCTGCACCGTGGCGAGGTTCCACCCCTGGGCGCTCGCGCTGCCGCGCAGCACGTCGGCCGTGGAGGCCACCGCCAGGGCGAAGCGGAAGTCCGTCGAGGCCGTGTCGAGCGAGGCGCGCATCATCCGCTGCTCGAAGGGGAAGGCCTGCTCGGCGGCCTCGGTGCCGTTGGGGGCCTTGGCGCGGATGCGCACCGTGCCCAGTGGCGCCTTCTCGCCCGACAGCTCCACCTCGTACATCGCCGTGACACTGTGGCCCGCGCCAATCTCGCCCGCGTCCACCTTGTCATCGCGGAAGTCCTTGTCGGCGATGTCCCGGTTCTCGTAGCCCACCAGCCGGTAGCGGCGCACCACCTTCGGGTCGAACTCCACCTGCACCTTCACGTCCTTGGCGATGACCTCCAGCGTGCCGGTGAGCTGCGTCTCGAAGACCTTCTTCGCCTCCTTGAAGCTGTCGATGTAGAAGCAGTTGCCGTTGCCCTTGTCGGCCAGCTTCTCCATCAGGTCATCGCGGTAGTTGCCCATGCCGAAGCCGATGGCGGACAGGGTGACGCCCTCCTTCACGAAGCCCTGGATGCTGTTGAGCATGGTGTCCGCGGAGACGTTGGGGCCGATGTTGGCGTCACCGTCCGTGAGCACCACCACGCGCGCCACCGTGTTGCCCGACGCCTTCTTCACCGCGTGCCGGTACGCCATCTCCATGCCCGAGCCCATGGCCGTGCCGCCGCCGGACTCCAGCCCGTCGATGGCCTTGTAGATACGCTCCAGGTCGGTGGCCGGCGTGGGCGAGAGCACGTCCCGGGTGCTGCCCGCGTAGGTGACGAGCGCCACCGTGTCGTTCTCGTTGAGGTTCTTCACGGCCAGCTTCATCGCCTCCTTGGCCAGCGGCAGCTTGTCCTGCTGGTTCATGGAGCCGCTGGTGTCCACCAGGAAGACGAGGTGCGCGGGCTTGCGCTGCGAGCGCGAGACGACCTTGCCCTGCACGCCCACGCGCACGAAGTGGCGGTTGGCGGCGAAGGGGGAGGGCGCTCCCTCGAGGTGCACCGTGAAGGCGCCCCGCTCGGGCGGGGTGTAGCGGTACTTGAAGTAGTTGACGAACTCCTCGACGCGGACGGCCGCGTGCGGAGGCAGGGCACCCTGGTTGAGGTAGCGGCGCGACACCGCGTAGGACGCCGTGTCCACGTCCACCGCGAAGGTGGAGAACCGATCCGCGGCCGTCTCGGTGAAGGCGTTGGCGGCGTGCGCGGTGAAGCTGTTGCCCTGGGTCTCGGGCTCCGGCGGCTGCGCTCTCATGTCCTTCGGCGGCGCCACCTGCATCGGCGGGGGCGCGGGCGGAGGCGCGATGGGGGTGGCGGCGGCCACCCGGCCCATGGGCTCGGCGCGCTTCATTGCCTCATGCGCCACGGGGCCTCCTGCCCCCGCGGTGGAGGGGGCCGGCTTCGCGGGAGCGGCCCTCGCGGGGAGCTCGGCCGGCTTGGCGTCGTCGACGTCAACCTCCGACTCCACCATGGGCTCCGGGACCGGTGCGTCGGCGCGAGGCGCGCCTTCCTCCTTGGGGGCACTCTGTTTGGACTGCCACTCGACGGACTGCGCGGCCTCCCCGGTGCTCTTGGGGGAGGACATGCACCCGGGGACGAGGCTCAGGGCGAGGGCGGCGCTCCCCCAGCGGGACAGGCGGTTCTGCTTGGACGAGGACATGGGCGCTCCGGTTGTTTCCGTGGGAACGGACGCTCGGAACGCACCAGCCGCGACTTCGGTCTAACGGGACCTCGCGAATTTTTCTCCGAAGCCCCCGGGGAGTGTCTCCGCCAGGAAGCGGACCCCCCGGCGCACGGCGCTCAGGGCCGGATCCACCGCGACGCACAGCCCGTACGTCAGTCCAATGAGCGCCCCCGTCAGCAGCGCGTACTGCCCCCAACCGCTCCGGTTGCCCCACACCACCTCGAAGGAGAAGCCGAAGACGTGGAAGTACAGCAGCGCCTCGTGGAAGAAGTACGCGGACATGGAGGCGGTGCCGAACGTCTCCACGAAGCGGCGCACGCGCGAGGGCGCGGCATCCGAGGCCATCCGCCACTCCAGTCCCACCAGCCCGAGCAGCACGAGACATACCCACATCCACCGGGTGCCCGCGTGGGAGGGATTGGTGACGAAGAAGCGGTGCTCCGGGTAGAGGTCGCGGAGGGGCTCGGCGGCCAGCTTGCCCACGAGCCCGAGCGCGATGAGGAAGAGCAGCGCCCGGACGAGCCCAGCGCGGCCCTGCTCTCCGGCCACGGCCCCGGCATAGGCCCCGAGCCAGGTGAAGCCGAGCCACGGCAGCAGGGGGAACACGGCCCCGGTGGACTTGTTGAGCACGTACGCCCAGGGCCCGGTCACGGCCTCGCCGAGCGGCGAGAGGAAGAAGGTGATGAGGGCCAGGGCCAGGGCCACGCCCCGCAGCACCCGGGGGCGCGAGGCCAGTCCGGCGGCGACGGGCAGGACGATCATCAGCGACAGGCCCACGCAGTGGAGGATGTCCAGGCGCACCAGCCAGCGGGGCTCGCGGAAGAGGGGAAACCACATCCAGTTGACCAGCGTGGCCACGCCGAGCACCTGGGCGGCTCGCTTCAGGTTGCGCCCGAGCCGCTGGCCCCGCTTGCCTCCCGCCGCGCTGCGTACCAGCAGCAGCGCGAGCGCGAAGCCCGCCGAGAAGAGGAACGCGGGGGCCACCAGCCCGTCGAGCTCGAGCAGGAACCTCGTCGTGTCGCTCTTCCGCAGCTCGGGGCGCAGCAGCACCAGCGCGTGGCACTGCACCATGAACAGCACCGCGACGCCGCGCAGCCAGTCGATGGCGCGGACGCGCTCCTGGAGAGGGGCGGGGTTCATGGCTGGCAAGAGAGCCCCGGCTCGGGGGCTTCGGCGTCCTGGTGCTTCAACAGGCAGCGCACGGCCCGCGGGTCCACCGTGTCCGACACCCAGGAGCGTCGCCAGAGCAGGGCGGCCACGCGGTTGGGGATGCGCGAGTCCGGGGCGACCACGGCGCGCAGCCCCGCGTCCTGCCGGAGCGCATCCAGTGAGGCCACGATCTCGGGGCAGCCCTCGGGGCAGTTGTAGAGGAAGACGGCGTGGCCGTGCTCCAGGTTGTG
>NZ_DASVSO010000656.1:0-14890 GCF_036388035.1 Archangium sp. | reverse complement strand
AACCTCGACCCCGTGGAAGCCCTCCGCTACGAGTGAGCACGACCATGTTCCGACGCTTCGAGGCCAACCTGCTGGCGGCTGTCGACAACCTGCGGTTGGCCCTGGGCACCTTCCTGGGCAACCCCCTGCGCTCGCTGCTGACGCTGCTGGGCATCGTCATCGGCGTGACGACGGTCATCACGATGATGGCCCTCATCGAGGGCCTGCGCCTCAAGGTGAACAACGACCTGTCCCAGCTCGGCGCCAACACCTTCCAGGTGAGCAAGTGGCCGTCGGGCTTCGGCCGGGTGAACTGGCAGAAGTTCGCCAAGCGCAAGGATCTGACGCTGGATGACCTGCGGGCCATCCAGGAGTCCTGCCCCTCGGTGGGCGTGGTCTCCGCGGCGGACACCGAGGGCGCCCAGAAGATCTCCACCGCCAGCATGGAGACGCGCCCCTCGGTGCGCGTCACGGGCGCCACGTCCGAGTACATCGACACCAGCGGCATCAACATCGCCGCGGGGCGCTTCTTCGGCCAGGTGGAGGCGGTGGACGGGCGGCAGGTGGCGGTGCTGGGGCTGGACGTGGTGGAGACGCTCTTTCCGGGCATGGAGCCGCTCGGCCAGGAGATCCGCATCAAGGGCCGGCCCTTCACGGTGGTGGGCGTGCTCCAGCGGCGCGGCAGCTTCCTGGGCATGGTGAGCATGGACAACGTCGTCATCCTGCCGCTGCGCGCCTACGAGACGGTCTACGGTGACGTGCGCTCGGTGGGCCTCGCCGTGCAGGCGCAATCGCCGGAGCTGCTCCAGAAGGCGCAGGACGAGGTGTCCAACCTGCTGCGCCGCCGACGCGACGTGCCGCCGCTGGAGCCCAACGACTTCGAGCTGCGCACCAACGAGTCGATGACCGAGACCTTCAACAACCTGTCCAAGGTGATCACCGTCGCCAGCTTCGGGGTGTGCCTGCTGTCGCTGGTGGTGGGCGGCATCGGCATCCTCAACATCATGCTGGTGTCGGTGACGGAGCGGACGAAGGAGATCGGCATCCGCAAGGCGCTGGGCGCGCGCAAGAGCCGCATCCTCGGGCAGTTCGCCACCGAGGCGGTGATGCTGTCGCTGTTCGGCGGCGCCATCGGCGTGGGACTCGGCTTCGGGCTGGCCTTCCTCGCGCGATGGATGCTGGGCTTCAACACCGTGGTGCCCGGCTGGGCCGTGGCGTTGTCGCTCGGGATGAGCTCCGGCGTGGGCCTCGTGTTCGGCATCTACCCCGCGGCGCGTGCCGCGAGGTTGGATCCGGTCGAGGCCATGCGCTCGGAGTAGGGCAGGGGGCCGCCGCTACCGCGCGGCGGCCACGCCCACCGGGCAGCTCACGCCCGTGCCGCCCAGGCCGCAGTACCCGTTGGGGTTCTTCGCCAGGTACTGCTGGTGGTAGTCCTCGGCGTAGAAGTACTCGGGCGCCTCGCGCAACTCCGTGGTGATGACGCCGTAGCCCGAGGAGCTCAGCACCTGCTGGTAGGCGTCGCGCGAGGCCTCGGCGACCTGCCGCTGGGCGTCGGTGTACCAGTAGAGGGCCGAGCGGTACTGGGTGCCCACGTCGTTGCCCTGGCGCATGCCCTGGGTCGGATCGTGGCTCTCCCAGAAGACCTTGAGGAGCGTCTCGAAGGAGACCTGCTTCGGGTCGTACACCACGAGCACCACCTCGGTGTGGCCGGTGCGGCCGGAGCACACCTCCTCATAGGTGGGGTTGGGCGTGTGGCCCCCGGCGTAGCCGACGGAGGTGGAGTACACGCCGGGCGTCTGCCAGAACTTGCGCTCGGCGCCCCAGAAGCAACCCAGGCCGAAGACCGCCTGCTCTAGACCCTCGGGGAAGGGCGGTTTGAGCGACGCGCCGTTGACGAAGTGCTTGGGGGGGACGGGCATCCGGGTGGAACGGCCCGGCAGGGCCTCCTCCGGGGAAGGCATCTTCAGCTTGTTGGGGTTGAGCATCTTCCACATGCCCCGAGATTAACGCCGGGTGCGGGCCCACGCCGGGAATGTGACGGCCCCCGTCGAGCAGGTGACGCGAGGAAGGTGTACCGGTCCGCGCTCCCTCCCCCGCTGTGCTTCCTGGCGAGACTGTTAGAGTGGCCTCAGATGACGGCTCCGCCCCCCACACCCTCCGAGACCCCCGAGCCGGCTCCTTCCGAGCGTCCCCGCCTCCTCATCAATGGTGAGCCCGTGCGGCCGGAGGACCTCGGCCGCGACCTGTCCCCGGCGGTCCTGTTGATGCTGAGCATCACGAAGGAGCGGTACGAGCCGCCCGAGGTGACTCCCGAGGAGCCGCTGCGGACGTGGCTGGACGCGATTCCGTCGCGGACGTTGGCGGTGGTGCTCGTGTTCCTCGGGCTGGGAGTGGTCGCGCTGCTGCTGATGGCGCGGTAGCCACCGCGGCCTGGCGGAGCCCCCCGAAGGGTTCGATATGTGGCGTCGAGACCCTCGTTTCCTGACAGGTGCTCCCACCTCTCATGGGAGCATGGCCGGAGGGGGTTTCCACCATGAGAATGCGTCGAGTGTTCGTCTCCTGCGCCCTGCTGGTGTTGCTGGGCGGCTGCCGCCACCACGAAGAGCCCGAGCCGCCGGTGCCTCCGGTCGAGCCCGAGCCTCCGGTGGAGCCGGTCCCTCCGGTGGAGCCGGGGCCCTTCCTGTCCGACACGCCGCTCTGGTCGCTGGATGCGCCCGAGTCGCTTCGGGACTCGTGCTTCGGCAACTCCCTCGCGCTCGGGGACGTGAACGGGGATGGGCGCCAGGATCTGGTGGTGGCGGCGCCCCCGTGCGCGTTTCTGCCGGGCAAGGGCCACGTGGCCCTCTATGCCGGCGACGGGTCGTCCTTCTCCACCGCGCCCGTCATCATCGAGATGGATTGGCAGAAGACTTCGGCCAGCGGGCGCAGCCTCGTGGTGTCCGTCGGGAACGTGAACGGGGACCGCTTCGCCGACATCCTCGTCCGCGCCCAATCCGGGGGCCTCGTCGTCTTCGCGGGCAAGGAGGACCTGGGAACGGTGTTCCAGGCGCCGCTGTTCCGCATGCCGACCACCTCCGTCTACCGGACTGGCTTCTTCACGGACCTGGATGGGGACGGGCTCGATGAGCTCGTCGTTCAGCGGGACTGGACGGCCGAGATCTATCGCGCCACCCCCGGCGGGGAGGTTCCCTTCACCCTGATCCGGTCGTTCCCACAGTACGTGACGCTGGTCGGCCGGGCGGGTGACACCAATGGCGATGGGCTCGCGGATGTGATGGTCCGCAACCAGGAGGGGTCGCTGCTCTTCCTCGGGTGCAAGCAGGAAGAGGCGGGGGCCTGCGCGGGACGCCTCTCGGCCATGCCCGCCTGGAAGACCCAGGAGGTCGTGCTGGGGTTCTTCCCGGATCAGAACGGGGACGGGCGTGCCGAGGTGCTGCTCGGCATCACGGGGCGCGTGCAGGTGAACCTCTTCGAGCCAGAGGGGGGCGTCTCCCCGGCGCCCATCTGGAGCATGCTCGGGGACCCGGCCTACCCGGGCTTTGGAGCCCCGGCCTGGTTCGTGGGGGACCTGGACAAGGACGACAAGCAGACGGAGTTCCTGCTGTCCTCGGGAGGGCGCCTGTATGCGTTCTTCCCTCAAAAGGAGGTCTCCGCGGAGCTGCGCCCCACCTGGGCGTGGCCGAAGAGCGACGCGGTGGGGCCCTCGTTCCGCGGCTTCCTGCGCTACACGGTCGCCCGAGCCGGGGATCTCAACGGGGACGGCCACGCCGACATCATCGCCGGCCTGTCCCGGCCCTATGACGCCCTGGCCCCGACGCACGTCACCAAGCCGGGGCAGGTGGTGGCCTTCGGCGGAGGCAAGGTGCCGCCCCAGACCCCCCAGCCCTACCTGAAGCCGCCCACCGCGTGCGGACTGACGGCGAGCAGCGGAGGCAAGCCGGACGTGACGGTGGACGCGGATGTGATCTCCCGCACCCTGTACGTGGAGCGGCGCAACTTCGCCGAGACGGCCTGCGAGGTGACGGAGCGCTGCGTGGGCGCGCCCGGCGACCGGCGTCTGCTGCGCTTCAGCGTCTCCATTCCCAACCTGGGCACGGGCGCGGTCGACATCGCGTCTCCCAATGATCGGCCGGAGCTCTACGAATTCGACCGCTGCCACGAGCACAACCACCTGACCGGGTTCGCCAGCTATGAGCTGCTCGGCGCGCGGAACGCGGTGCTGGCGGTGGGACGCAAGCAGGGCTTCGCGTTGGTGGACCTGACGCCCTACTGCGCCGACGCGGGACCCCCGCTTTACATGGCGGATGAATCTCAGCACATCTCGCCGGGCTGGGCGGACGTGTACGCGGGCGACTACTCGTGCCAGTGGCTGGACGTTACGGACGTGCCGGACGGCACGTACACGCTGCGCATCGGCGTGGACACGAGCGACATCATCGACGAGCAGGACGTGCTGCCGAACTCCGTCGACGTGAAGGTGAAGCTCGAGGGGAACGCGGTGGAAGTCGTCCCGTAGGGGTGCTCGCGCTCCGGGGGCTCTTCCCCCGGAACACATGAGGCGGGGCGAGCCCTATCTCTCGGGCTCGCAGCCGCAGCCGCACTCGTCGGAGAAGGGCACCTGGCCCGGCTCGCAGAAGATGTACCCCTCGGGACACTGGATGGCGGCGAACCCCCCGCAGAAAGTGTCCTTCGGCTTTTTCTTCTGCGGCTCCTCCAGGGCCGACGACTGCTGGGCCTCGGCCGTGGGAGCGCAGCCCGTGCCGAGGAGCGCGGCCCCCAGGACCAGAGCGCCACAAGAAATCAGTCTGATGAACATCAACCCCTCCTCTGGGTGAAAGAAATCAGGCGCGGAGTGGCAATCCGGTAGGAGAGGGGCGAGCAGGCGAGACCTCCATGGGTCGTCAGGGGCTCTTGGAGGGAGGCGAAGTTTCCTCCGCCGGAGCTTCGATGTAGATGGGTCGCCCACATGGGCAGCCGCGCGATCAAGTTGAATCAGAGCTCCTCGGGCAAGGTGAAGACGGGTAACACCGGCAAGGTGAAGACGGGCACCACGGGCAAGGCCAAACAGGTGGGCAAGGCACGTGGGGGCGGGGGCGGCGGGCTCGTGCGCAAGCTGCTGCTGCTCGGCTTCCTGGCGCTGGTGGTGTTCGTGTCCTACGAGTACGCGAGCCTTCCGCAAGCGACACCGCTGCTGAAGGAGAACCCGAAGACGACGGCGCTCATGGAGCAGCGCGCCGAGGAGGCGCGGGAGGCGGGCCACAAGGCTCGGCGGCGGCAGACCTGGGTGGGGCTGTCGAACGTGTCCAAGCACGCGATCGACGCGGTGCTGCTCTCCGAGGACGCGAGCTTCTACCTCCACGAGGGCGTGGACACGAAGGAGCTGGAGAACGCGCTGGAAGACGCGGTGCGCAAGGGCAAGCTGGGGCGAGGCGCCTCGACGATCACCCAGCAGCTCGCCAAGAACCTGTGGCTGTCGACGGACCGCAGCCTGCTGCGCAAGGCCAAGGAGCTCATCCTGGCGCACCGGCTGGAGGAGTCGCTGCCGAAGAACCGCATCCTCACGCTGTACCTGAACGTGGTGGAGTGGGGGAGTGGGGTCTACGGGATTGAAGCGGGCGCGCGGGAGCACTTCGGCGTCTCGGCCTCGAGCCTGACGCCAGCGCAGGGGGCGCTCCTGGCCGCGATGCTGCCGGCCCCTCGCAAGCGCTCTCCGAGCTCGGGCTCGAAGGCGCTGAAGAAGCGGGCGCACTGGGTCATCGAACAAATGGAGGCGGTGAAGCGCCTCAATGCCGAGCAGGCCCGGACCGCGCACGCGGAGATCGATAAGATCCTCAGCGGGGAGAAAGCCGACGCGTCCGAGGACGAAGCTGAAGTCCCCTGAGCTCATTCAAGGAGAGTCGATCATGAACATGAAGAAGATGGGAATGACGGTGCTGGCCGTGACCCTGGGCTCCTCCGCGTGGGCGGCGGCGCCGAAGTCCACGCCGGCGTTGCTCGAGAAGGGGAAGACCTCGTTCACCCGCAACTGCCTCGCCTGTCACGGAGAGACGGGCGATGGCAATGGCCCCACGGGCAAGTACCTGCTGCCGAAGCCCCGCAACTTCAAGACCGAGCCGTTCAAGCAGGGCGAGAAGCCGGAGGAGATCTTCAACACGATCACCAAGGGCGTGCCCAACTCCCCGATGGTGGCCTTCACCTCCCTCCCCGAGGAGGAGCGCTGGGCGCTCACCTACTACGTCCTCGAGCTCAAGGGGCCGAAGGGGAAGGGGAACCAGAAGGACACCCCCAAGAAGGGCAAGAAGTAGCCGGGGAACAACGCGGCGCGCGTTGACGCCCGGGCAATCGATATGGTCGATTGCCCGGCCAGGATGAGAGTCAAGGCAGGCACTGAAGCGGAGGGGGGGCCAACGCAATCATCCGCGCTCGCCACCCCTCGCGGTCGCATCCAGCCGGCCGCCGAGAACGTCCTCTCGTCCGCCGAGCTCTCCCGGCGCAAGTTCTTCGGCAAGGCGCTCGCCGCGATCGGTGCGGCGGCGACGGCGGGAACGGCCACCGCGAGCGCGGCCGAGACCGCCAGGCAGGCGGTGCGGGAGTCGCTCGACAAGAACCTCCCGCCCAACGTGCCCGAGTGGAGCAGGATCCTCGGCGCTCCCATCCTCGCCCAGCCGTATGGCCAGCCGTCGCCCTACGAGAAGAACATCCGCCGCCGCGAGAGCCCTGGACTGACGCGGACGCCGCAGGCCTCGGTCGCGTTCACGCCCCTGCAGAACCTCTTCGGCATCCTCACGCCGAGCGGGCTCCACTTCGAGCGCCACCACGCCGGGGTGCCGGACGTCGATCCGCACCAGCACCGGTTGATGCTCCACGGCCTCGTCGAGCGGCCCCTGCTCCTCACGATGGAGGACGTGCTGCGCTTCCCCTCGGTGTCGCGCATCCACTTCCTCGAGTGTGGCGCGAACACCGGGATGGAGTGGGCCAACGTCGCCGTGCCGACGGTGCAGTACACCCATGGCATGCTCTCGTGCAGCGAGTGGACGGGCGTGCCGCTCGCGGTGCTGCTCGAGGAGGCCGGCTACGACAAGCGGAAGGCGAAGTTCATCCTCGCCGAGGGCAGTGACGGCGCGGGGCTGACGCGCACCCTTCCCATCGAGATGGCCCTCGACGACGTGCTGGTCGCCTATGGCCAGAACGGCGAGATGCTGCGGCCCGAGAATGGCTACCCGCTGCGGCTCCTCGTCCCGGGAGTCCAGGGCGTGTCCAGCGTGAAGTGGCTGCGCCGCCTCGAGGTGGGCGACCAGCCGTGGAACACGCGCGAGGAGTCACTCCACTACGTGGACCTGCTCCCGAGTGGTCTGCAGCGCCAGTACACGTGGATTCAGGAGGCCAAGTCGGTCATCACCTCGCCCTCGGGCGGACAGGTGCTACTCGACAAGGGGTACTACGAGATCACCGGGCTCGCCTGGTCGGGTCGCGGCAAGGTGAAGCGGGTGGATGTCTCCACCGATGGTGGCCGCAACTGGCGCACCGCCCGGCTGCAGGAGCCGGTCCTGTCCAAGGCGCTGACGCGCTTCCGCATCGACTGGCGGTGGGACGGCTCGCCGGCGCTCCTTCAGTCGCGCGTGATGGACGAGACCGGGTACGTGCAGCCGAAGCTCCAGCAGCTCCGCGCCGTGCGAGGCGAGAAGTCCATCTATCACCACAATGCGATTCAGACCTGGCGGGTCGCCGAGTCCGGGGACGTGAGCAATGTCCAGGTCGCTTGAGGGCTCGACCGGCGGGAGCCTCCTCGCCCTCTGGGCCACCGTGGCGCTGTGCCTGCCGGGGGCTTCGCTCGCGGCCGAGCCACGACTCGGCCTGGGCCGGCTCGCCACTCCGGGAGAGATCGCCGCCTGGGACATCGACGTGAGGCCGGACGGGCAGGGGCTGCCGAAGGGCTCGGGCTCGGTCGCTCGTGGGCAGGAGCTCTACGACGCGAAGTGCGCGAGCTGCCATGGCACCTTCGGCGAGGACAACCAGTACATGGCGATCGCCGGTGGCGTGCAGCGGGGGGACCTCGAGCGGGGCCGTGCGGCCAGCCTCTCGACGGACCCGCCCGTCCGTACGCTGGGCACCAAGCTCAACCACGCCACGACGCTGTGGGACTACATCCACCGGGCCATGCCCTTCGCGCAGCCGAAGACGCTCACGCCCGACGAGGTCTACGCGCTGACGGCGTATGTCCTCCACCTCAACGACATCCTCCCCGCGGAGGCCACGCTCGACGAGAAGTCCATTCTCGCGGTGCGCATGCCGAACCGTCAGGGCTTCACGACCGACCACGGCTTCATGACGAAGAGCGGCAGGCCGGACGTGCGCAACAGCGCGTGCATGAGCCACTGCGCGGCCCAGGTCACCGTCACCTCGGAGCTGCCCCTGCATGCGCGGGACTTGCACGGAGACCTGTCCGAGCAGGTGCGGACCTTCGCGCCGATCCGCGGCGTCAGGCTCGGCGAGGTTCCCGAGAAGCCCACCCCCGCCCCGAGCGCCACCAGCGCTGGCTTCGAGCTGGCGAAGCGGTTCGCGTGTGTGGCCTGCCACGGCATCGACAACAAGGTCGTCGGCCCGGGCTTCCGTGAGATCGCCTCCCGCTACAAAGGCGACGGCGACGCGGAGTCTCGCCTCATCGCCAGGGTCAAGGCCGGGGGCTCCGGCAGCTGGGGACAGATCCCCATGCCGGCGCAGGCCCATCTGTCCGACGAGGACGTGAAGACCCTCATCCAATGGGTCCTGGCCGGCTCGCCGACCCCATAACCCTCCTTCCTTCTCTTCTTCTCTCAGGAGCTCCTCAATGAACGAACAGCGTCGTCTCGTGCTCAAGGCGGGTGGCAGCCTGGGCGTCCTGGCACTGGCGTATGCGGCCGGGCTGATCCAACCGGAAGCCGCCTTCGCCGCCGACTGGAACCAGACCGCCTTCGCGGGCAAGACCCTCGAGGAGGTGCTGGCGGCGTTCGGCGGCTCTGCCCCCGCCGAGAGCAAGGACATCGACATCACCGCGCCCGACATCGCCGAGAACGGTGCCGTGGTCCCCATCACCATCGAGTCGAAGCTCGCCAAGACCCAGGCCATCTCGCTCCTGGTGGAGAAGAACCCGAACGTGCTCTCGGCGCAGTTCGAGCTCCCCGAGGGGACCGACCCCTACGTCATGACCCGCGTGAAGATGGGGCAGACCTCGCACGTGGTCGCGCTGGTCAAGGCCGACGGCAAGTACTTCTTCGCGCGCCGGGAGATCAAGGTCACCCTCGGCGGCTGCGGCGGGTAACGAAGTCCTCCAGTACCTCTTTCGTTTTCAGGGAGCTCTCCCATGGCAGATCCAATGAAGATCCGGGCCACCCTCCAGCCCGACGGCAAGGTGCTCGTCAAGGTCCTGATGAGCCACACGATGGAGACGGGCCAGCGCAAGGACGCGAGCGGCAAGACGATTCCCGCCCACTTCATCCAGCACGTGACGGTCACCTACAAGGACAAGACGTTGCTGTCGGCCCAGTGGGGACCGGCCATCTCGAAGAACCCGTTCCTCGGCTTCCGGTTCTCGGGCGCGCAGAAGGGGGAGAAGGTCTCCGTGAAGTGGGTGGACAACAAGGGCGAGGCACGGTCGGACGAGGCCGACATCGCCTGAAGCGCGACAGGAACCCCATGCACACCCCTCGCGCCCTGTTCACGCTCCTGGCCCTGCTCGTGGCCTTCTCCGCTTCCGCCGCGAGCCCCGCCGGAGCCCCGGTCAAGACCGTCTACCACCTCAGTGAGGGCCTGGAGCAGGCGACCCAGGCGCTGCGGTACATCCGCAACCACCTGGCCGCGGACCCCAAGGCGAAGATCGTCGTCGTCGCCCACGCCAGCGGGGTCGACTTCCTGCTCGACGGCGCCGAGGACAAGAACAAGAACCCGTACAACGTCGCGGTGGAAGAGCTGTCCATGCAAGGCGTCGAGTTCCGCGTCTGCGAGCTCACCTTGCAGTCCCGGGGGATCCTCAAGACGAAGCTCCTGCCCGAAGTGAAGCTCGTCCCCTCGGGTGTCGTGGAGCTCGCCCGCCTGCAGGCCCGCGAGGGCTTCGCATACATCCGTCCCTAGAAGAAGGAGGAGCCACGTGATTCATCGCCCCCGCGCCCCGCTGCTCGCCGCCGGGCTCGTCCTGGTCGCGACGGCCTCGTCCGCCCAGGACTCGACCTCGTCCACCACGGATGAGATCGCGAAGTACCGGGAGATGCTGGAGGACGACAACCCGGCCGACCTGTGGGTGCTCCGCGGCGCCGAGCTGTGGAAGACGAAGCGCGGGCCGAAGGACGCCTCGCTCGAGCAGTGCAACCTCGGGCTCGGAGCGGGCGTGGTGAAGGGCGTATACGCCCAGCTCCCCCGGTACTTCGCCGACACCGGCAGGGTGCAGGACCTGGAGTCGCGCCTCGTCACCTGCATGATGACGCTGCAGGGCCTCTCCCTCGAGGAGGTGACGCAGCGCCCGTTCGGCAACGGCTCCGAGGAGAAGTCCGACATGGAGGCGCTCGTCTCGTGGCTCGTGTCGGAGTCACGTGGGCTGAAGCTCAAGGTCCCGACCGCGCACGCGAAGGAGAAGGAGGCCTACGAGATTGGCCGGCAGATCTTCTCCTACCGCGCCGGCCCCCACGACTTCGCCTGTGCGACGTGCCACTCGCAGGAGGGCAGGCGCATCCGCTTGCAGGAGCTGCCCAACCTGACCACCGCCGAGGGGGCTCGCAAGGCCTACGGCGCGTGGCCCGCGTACCGCGTCTCGCAGGGCGAGGTCCGCACGATGCAGCACCGGCTGTACGACTGCTTCCGCCAGCAGCGCTTCCCCGAGCCCCGGTATGCCTCGGACGTCATCACCGCGCTCACCATGTACCTGGCGGTCAGTGCCAACGGCGGCGAGCTCCAGGCTCCCACCATCAAGCGGTAGGCGGAGGATGAGGACCATGCACCAGCGAAGAGTGAGCCGGCCCGCCGTGGCCGCCGTGGTGGCGGTGCTCGCCCTCGGGGGCGCGGCCATCGCCGCCGACAAGAAGAAGAAGGACTACCGCGCCGCGGCCGTCGAGGTGATGAAGGCCTCGTTCCAGACCAAGGGGCAGGCCTCGGTCGATCGGCTGAACCAGGACGAGGTGCAGGCGACCTGCTCGCAGTACAACGCCAGCAAGCCCGTCCCGAGGGAGCTCGCCAGGAAGCTGGAGGCGGCCCAGCTCGCGACGGTGCCGTACCCCGCCGACGGCAAGTACCTCGGCAGCTGGGAGAATGGCGAGAAGATCGCCCAGACCGGCGTGGGCAAGCAGTTCAGCGACGATCCCTCCAAGCCCGCCGGAGGCAACTGCTACGCGTGCCATCAGCTCTCGCCCAAGGAGCTGTCCTTCGGGACCATCGGCCCGAGCCTCTACCAGTATGGGAAGCTGCGCGGGAACAGCGAGCCCATCCTCAAGTACACCTGGGCCCGGCTGTGGAACGCGCAGGCCTTCACCGCGTGCTCGGACATGCCACGCTTCGGCCACCAGGGCATCCTGACCGAGGCGCAGCTCAAGGACGTCATGGCGCTCCTGCTGGATCCAGAGTCGCCGGTGAACAAGTGACCGGCCAGCCATCCGGACCTCCGACATGAACCGCCGCGAATTCCTCTCCACGCTCGCCGCCGCCACCGCGGCCGGGTTTCCGCTCCTCCGCTCCGAGGCCCTGGCCGCTCCTGCCCGGCAGCCGCCCGTGCAGTACGATCCGCCGCGCTTCGGCAACGTGCACCTGCTGCACCTCACCGACAGCCACGCCCAGCTCCTGCCGCTCTACTACCGCGAGCCGGATGTGAACCTCGGCCTGGGCGTGGCGAAGGGCAGGCCGCCGCACCTGGTGGGCGAGCGGCTGTTGAAGCACTTCGGCCTCAAGGCGCGCACGGCCGAGGCGCACGCGTTCACCAGCCTCGACTTCGTCAAGGCGGCGGCGGTGTACGGCCGGGTTGGAGGGTTCGCCCATCTCGCCACGCTGGTGAAGCTGTTGCGCGCCAGCCGTCCCGGTGCGCTGCTGCTGGATGGAGGCGATACCTGGCAGGGCTCCGGGCTCTCGCTCTGGACGCGGGGGCAGGACATGATCGACGCCTGCAAGCTGCTCGGGGTCGACGTGATGACCGCCCACTGGGAGTTCACCTACGGGGCCGAGCGCGTCCAGGAGGTCATCGCCCAGGACTTCAAGGGGAAGCTCGACTTCGTCGCGCAGAACGTGAAGACGAGCGACTTCGGCGACCCGGTGTTCCCGCCCTACGTGCTCCGCGAGATGAACGGCGTGTCGGTCGCCATCGTCGGTCAGGCCTTCCCGTACACGCCCATCGCGAACCCTCGCTACCTCGTCCCCGAGTGGACCTTCGGCATCCAGGAGGAGAACCTCCAGCAGGTCATCGACGAGGCCCGTGGCAAGGGGGCCCAGGTCGTCGTCCTCCTCTCCCACAATGGGATGGACGTGGACCTCAAGCTCGCCTCGCGGGTGCGCGGGCTCGACGCCATCCTCGGCGGCCATACCCACGACGGCGTGCCTCGCCCCGTCCTCGTCAAGAACGCCGGTGGGCAGACGCTCGTCACCAACGCGGGCTCTAACGGCAAGTTCCTCGCCGTGCTCGATTTCGACGTGAAGGGTGGCAAGGTCTCCGATTTCCGCTACCGGCTGCTGCCCGTCTTCGCCCACCTGCTGCCCGCCGATGCGGAGATGGCCGCGCTCATCACCCGGCTGCGCGCGCCCCACGAGGCCCGGCTGGGCGAGAAGCTGGCCGTGACGGAAGGGCTCCTGTACCGGCGCGGCAACTTCAACGGCACGTTCGACCAGCTCATCCTGGACGCGCTGATGGCCGAGAAGGACACCGAGATCGCCCTGTCGCCCGGCTTCCGCTGGGGAACGAGCCTGCTTCCCGGCCAGGACATCACGATGGAGGATGTGCTCGACCAGACGGCGATCACCTATCCCTCCACCACCGTCTCCGAACTCACCGGGGAGCAGCTCAAGGCGCTCCTGGAGGACGTGAGCGACAACCTCTTCAATCCCGACCCGTACCAGCAGCAGGGCGGCGACATGGTGCGCGTCGGAGGCTTGAGCTACGCCTGCGATCCCACGGCGGGGATGGGGCACCGCATCCAGGATTTGCGGCTCGGCGGGAAGCCGCTCGAGGCGGGCCGGAAGTACAAGGTGGCGGGCTGGGCGTCGGTCTCCGAGGCGGCTCGGGATGGCGGCGGCGAGCCTGTCTGGGAGGTCGTCGCGCGCTACCTGCGCGGCCAGGGCACCATCAAGGCGCGGCAGCCCCAGCTCCCCAAGCTCCTCAACGTCGCTGGCAATCCAGGCCTCGCGAGGTAACCGAATGCTCCCGTTGCTGTTGCGTCTCGGGTGGGTCGCCGCGGTGGTGCTCCTGGCCACGTCTTCGTCCCGGGCCTCGGCGGGCGGGCGCGTCACCGTCCCGGTGAAGCCAATCCAGGTCGGCCCGCACTCGTATTACGTGCGGGGCCAGGCCAGTGAGGCCTCGGGCAAGAACCAGGGCTTCATGTCCAACGCCGGGTTCGTCGTCACCCCGGCGGGTGTCGTCGTCTTCGACACGCTCGGCTCGCCGCCCCTGGGAGAAGAGCTGATCCGACAGATCCGGAAGATCACGCGCCAGCCCATCAAGCGCGTCATCATCAGCCACTTCCACGCCGACCATGGCTACGGTCTCCAGGCGTTCAAGGCCATTGGCGCCGAGGTCTGGGCCCACCGCGACGGCAAGCTGTACCTCGAGTCGGACCTCGCCCGGCAGCGGCTGGAACAGCGCAAGCGGACGCTCGCGCCCTGGGTGGATGACAGCACCCGGCTCGTCCCCGCCGACGTATGGCTGGAAGGGGACACCGACTTCGAGCTCGGAGGCGTGCGGTTCGAGTTGATCCACCTCGGCCCGGCGCACTCGCCCGAGGACCTGATGATGAAGGTGAGCCCCGACGGGGTGCTGTTCTCCGGTGACCTGCTCTTCACTGGGCGCATCCCGTTCGTCGGCGAAGCGGACAGCAAACGCTGGCTTGGGGCCATCGATCGCCTGCTCGCGTTCAAGCCCCGGGCGATGGTCCCGGGACATGGCGAGGCCTCGACCCATCCCTCCGCCGACCTGACGCTCACCCGCGACTACCTCCTCTACCTGCGCGAGGTGATGAAGAAGGCGGTGGATGACTTCGTTCCCTTCGAGGAGGCCTACCGCCAGACCGACTGGAGCCGCTTCTCCAGCCATCCGGCGTTCCAGGCCGCCAACCGGGTGAACGCGTACAACACCTATTTGCTCCTGGAGAAGGAGTCCCTGGCGAAGGAGTAGAAACCTCCTGGCATGTTTTCTGCTGGACAGGTTCTGGCAAAATTTTCTCAGAATTTAAGCAAGGCGCTTCTCGCTTTCTTGGTATCCAACACTGGGGACGGCAGTGAAACCGGTGTGGGAGGACCAAAAGAATGCGCATCCTGAACACGCTCTCGGTTGTGGCGGTGTTTGGCCTGTTGCTCGGCGGTTGCGGCGCCACGGACACGGACCTGGGCGGCGAAGGCGTCGCCAGTCAGATCGAGCGTGACTTCGGTGGCCCGAGCGGCCTCCTGGAGTTCTTCGAGAGCCACACCGAGGAGGAGATCCAGGAGGCGATGAAGCAATACGGAGTGGGGTACGTCATCCGCGGGGACGTCACCCAGGCCGTGATCAGCGATTGTCCGAAGTACTTCCCGTCGAGCGACCGGAACACCTGGCACAACCTCGATGGCGAGTACTTCTTCATCGACAGCGCGGGCCGGCCGCACCGGGCGTACAAGTACCTGCCGGCGATCGTCGCCGCGCCACGCCAGGACACCTGTCAGACGAACGTGGGGCAGTGGGGCGACGCGGAAAACCCCAACAATGACTATGACGGGG
>NZ_DASVSO010000655.1:0-2776 GCF_036388035.1 Archangium sp. | reverse complement strand
CCAGCAGGGCGCGCAGCAGCAACAGCAGGTTGACCAGGGGTATGAGGAGGAGGCGCACAGGTCCGCGCCTAATGGACCGCCGGGGGCGACGCAAGCCCTGTTCTGCGCACCTGTACGGTCGTGGTAGGCTGCGCCCCCATGCGTTTGCCCCCCCTCTCGCGATTGATGATCGTCCTCGTGCTCGCCACTGGCGGCGCCGCCCTGGCCCAGCGGCGGCAGATCCAGGAGTTCCAGGGTGAGGAGATGACCCAGGAGCAGCGCGACGCCGCGCGCGCCAAGCCGAAGTACAACATCAACGACTACGGCCGGGACATCAAGGTCAAGGAAGAGCCCTTCCCCTGGATGGCCCTGGGACTCGCCGGCATCGTGTTCGCGGCCGTCTCGCCCTTCGCGTACCGCGCGTACAAGAGCACCACCAAGGACATCTCCGACGCCAACACCTTCGGCGTCACCAGCACCCGCGAGGACGAGGGCGAGCAGCAGTAGCACGCGGTAGGCCTTTCAAGACCGGGACGCCATGGGCCTGTCGAGGGTAGAACCCCCGCATGCCCTACCGTCCCGATGCGAACCGCATCGCCTTGCGCGCGGTGCGCTCCATCCTCGACGCCGCGCACTCCTTCGAGCTCTCGGTGGAGGGGTGCCCCGTCCAGGTCTCGGTGTCCCGTCTCCCGCCCTCGCCCTGGCCCACCCGGTTGGAGGGCCTGGATGAGACCCGGGATGGTCCCTTCCCTTCCGCGGTGCGGGTCACCTGTTCCTGGCCCGAGGGACGTACCGAGCTGCTCGTGAGCGCCCAGTGGTGGAAGACCAAGGGCGCTTATCGGCACCTCATCGGCCTGCGGACGGCCGTGGCCGCGACGAATCGCGAGCTGGGCTGGATCACGGTGGCGCTCCCCTTGCGCGACCGGGACGATGGCGAGCGCGTCGCCGTCCCCGCGGCGTTCAACAGCTATGCCCGCCGTGACGAGACTCAGACCTCCGATATGTTCCCACGGCTCAAGGCCTCGGTGGAGCGCTCGGGCCTGCCTCGCATCTCCCCCTGGCGTATGGAGGCCTTCGCCGTCCGGCTCCCGAGTGGCGAGGTGGACCCCTCGCCCCAGGAGGCATTCCGCCGGCTCATCCACCTGGCGCTGCTCAAGCTGCCCTTCCTTCTCCAGCGTGGAGAAGCCCAGGAAGGAGTCACCGGAAAGCCCCTCTTCGACCTCGGCGACCTACCCATCCCAGGGGGCACGGGCGCGGGTGAGGACGCGGAGGCACCCCCAGAGGAAACGGATGAGGGGCGTGGGGAGGACCGCCGTCATGGCGTCGGGCCCATGCCCGGTGGAGTCCGACAGTACAAGAGCACCCTCGATGCACTCCTGACCACGATTCGGGAGCAGTCTCTCAGCGAAGAGGAGTTCCTCGCGCTGCTGCGTGAGCGCTACGAGGTGACGGGGGCGACCGCGCGGCACTCGTACATCACCGTCCTCCTGGCACTCGGGGTCGTGGAGGCACGGAAGGGACGGCTGGAGCTCACCTCCACGGGCGAGGAGTACCTGCGCGATCCGCAACCGCGCGCGCTCTTCGAACTGCTGCATCGCACCTTCACCGGCATGCTCGAGCTGTTGATCGTGGCGGAGACGAAGGGACGCGCGGACACCTCGTCCCTCCGGACCCTGCTCCCCCGGCTGCTCGGCACGAACTGGAAGAGCGACAACCAATCGAACTTCCGGCGCAACTGGCTGCTGTCGCTCGGCGCTACCGAGCGGGATGACGAGGGCGATTCGCTCACGGAGCTGGGACGGCAGTTGCTCGCCACCCACGCCGCCGAGGCGGACCCGATCCGCGCCCGATTGGCGGACATCCTCGATGAAACGGACCTGGCGGGGCACGGGGGCGAGGAAGAGGAGTTGGATGTCGAGGAAGGCACCTCCCGGCAGGCCAAGGCACTCTCCCAGGCGTCCACCGCCCCCTCGGGATGGGATGCGGCTCGCCTGGATCTGAGCGCCGCGCGCGCCGCCACCCATTCGCAAGGGCTGGAGTTGCCACGGCTGCTCTTGGAGCAGGCCTGTGCGGCGCTCTCCTCCGGCAAGCACCTGTTGCTGGTGGGGCCACCGGGCACGGGAAAGACGGAGCTGGCCCACGCGCTGGTGGAGGCCGCTCGCACCGAGGGTTATTGCGCGGGCGCCTTCGTCTCCACCGCCTCGGCGGATTGGACCACCTTCGACACCATCGGTGGGTACGCGTTGCAGCGCGACAGCTCGCTGGAGCTCCGCCCCGGCGCCTTCCTCCGCGCTCTGGAGCGTTGGCAATGGCTCGTCATCGACGAGCTCAACCGGGCCGACGTGGACCGGGCCTTCGGTGAGCTGATGACGGTGCTCGCCGGCCGGGGCACGGACACCGCGCTGGTCCAGGCCGACGGGCGCCTGGTCTCCATCGGTACCGAGCCAGGGTGTACCCATCGGGTGCCTCGCACCTTCCGGGTCATCGCCACCATGAACACCTGGGACAAGACGTCCCTCTTCCGGCTCTCCCACGCGGTACAGCGCCGCTTCGCACTGCTCCACGTGGACATTCCGGAGGATGACACCTACGCGCGCCTCCTCGAGACGCATGCGACCCGCGAGGGCATGGATCCACCCCTCCCGGAGGGCAGCCTCGTGCCGCTCCGACAGCTCTTCTCCTCCGCCGGGCTGCTGGCCCATCGCGCGGTGGGCCCCGCGGTGGCACTCGACATGGTGCGCTACATGCGCCGCCGGCAGGCCTCGGGTGACGGGCTGGCCGAGGCCATGGCCATGTT
>NZ_DASVSO010000654.1:0-4816 GCF_036388035.1 Archangium sp. | reverse complement strand
AGGTTGTTGAAGTCATGCGCCACGCCGCCGGTGAGCTTGCCCACGGCCTCCATCTTCTGGGACTGCCGCAGCTGCGCCTCGGTCCTGCGCCGCTCGGCCTCGCTCTCCTCGAGCGCGCGGGTGCGCTCGCGCACCAGCTCCTCCAGGTGCTCCTGGTAGTGGCGCACCTGCGCCTCGGCGCGCACCCGCTCGGTGACCTCCTGGCCGAAGACGAGGACGGCCAGGACGGGCCCTCCCGGCAGGCGGATGGGCCGGTAGTCGAAGTCGAGGAACATCTCCTGCGGCTCATCCTCCGCCTTCTTGCGGAGGGCGACCTTGAAGCCGCGCATGCTGACCGACTCGCCCTTGTGGAACACCCGCTCGAACAGGCCGAGGACGGCTCTGTTCTTGTCGTCCTTGAGCTCCGGACGCACCGTGAGCAGCGGCAGGCCGACGACGTCCCGGAAGCCGACGAACGGCAGGTAGTTCTCGTTGACCAGCTCGAAGACGAAGTCGGGCCCCCGGAGGACCGCCACCACCCCGGGGAGCACGTCGAGCAACCGGCGGAGGAAGCGCCGCTCGTGGTCCAGTTGCTGGTTGTTCTCCTGAACCGTCCACGCCTGACCGATCAGGGACGCGATCTGCTCCGAGGTGACCCCCTCCAACCGGGCCCCGGGTGCTCCCTTCACGCTATCGGGGGCGCGCAGGTTGGTGACGTCCACGGCATGCTGGAGGATGAAGGCCACGTTGCCCGCGGCATCGAAGAGGGGCTTGTGGGAGTAGGTCCAGAAGCGCTCCTCGCGCACCGTCCCCTGCTGGGTGGGGCGCGAGATCGGCTGGGCCATCATCGGGACGATGTCCGGCGTGCGCTGGCTGAGCACCCGCTCGAGCGACTCCCGGAGCTTCCGCGGGCTGTCCTGCTCCGCGGGGCTCGTGTCCTGGGGGAACACCTCGAAGACGTTGCGTCCGATGATCTCCTCACGCCGCAGCGACGTGGCATTCAAGTAGGCCTGATTGGCCGCGACGTACTTCAGCTCGCGGTCCAGCACCATGAGCGGAGTGGGAGCGGAGTCGAACAGCTTCTGGGAATCGATCATGTGAGACATGCCGGGCGTAGGATAGACGACGAACCCGATCCAGGGGACGGCTATCCCACGGCGGAGACGCGGACAACCCTCCTGCCTGGAGAGCGTCTCCCTCGGGGCCGAAAGTCTTCTTCTCGACAACACCGAGGGGGCCCTCTGGACAACCTCTCGGATCGCGGCTCCTCCCTGTACCGCTTTACCTGCCTGCCCGCCTGCCGGGCCCACGGAGCTGCGGTCCTCGGGCACCTTCCACCCCCGGGCTGTGACAGCGGCCACTGCTCGAGGGTGACCTGGCTCACAGCCCACAACCTCGAAGTGCCGCATTGTTCGACTACCGGACATTAGGGCAGGATCGGTCCGGCTCACCCCCCTCTAGGAGGCTGTCTTGTACGAGAACACCGGAGCCGCGAGCCCCATGGCTCGTGGAGGGCGCACATGTGCGCTCGTGTTGATGATCGCGGCGACATTCGTGGCGTGTCACCCCGATCTCCCCGAGCCCACGCCCCCCCCTGTTGACAATCCCTATGGCGAGGTCGTCGCTCCCAAGGGGACGAGCTTCCTCGTCGAACTCCAGGACGTTGAAGGCAAGCCGGTGCCGGGCGCCGTGGTGAAGGCGCAGGGCCGGAAGGTGACGGCCAACGAGCAGGGACTGGTGCTCCTCGAGGAGCTCACGCCCGGCCGCTTCGTCGTTCAGGTTGAAGCGCCGGGCTTCGTCCCCCATGCCCGCGAGCTCGAGCTCGGGACAGATGCCGCCACCGCGACCTCCATCCGGCTGATGCCCCTGGGCGAGCCCATCCGCTTCGACACGACCCAGCCGTCCCAGGTCCAGCGCGGAGGGGTCAAGGTCGTCCTCCCCGCCGGCGCCCTGCGGGATGCCAACGGGAAGCCCGTGACGGGCGAGGCGGATATGTACATCGTCCCCATCGATCCAACGACGGAGGCCCTCCGCGCCGCTCCTGGTCCCTTGCTGGGCCTCAGCGCCTCGGGGGGTGAGCAGGTGGGCCTGGAGAGCTTCTTCATGGCGGAGATCAACATCCAGCAGCAGGGCCGACCGCTGCAGCTCGCCGAGGGGGTCAAGGCCACCCTGGAGTTTCCCATCCCCGCCGCCATCCACGACCGGGCGCCGGTGGACTCGACCATCCCGGCCTGGTGGTTCGACACGCAGAGTGGCATCTGGCGGGAGGAGGGCGCTGGCCTCGTGACCGAGTCCGAGCCGGGCAAGCGGCTGTGGACGGTGCAGGTCAGCCACTTCACCTCGTGGAACGCGGACAAGCCCTGGAACCTGACGACCTGCATCAAGGTGAAGGTCGTCGATTCGAGTGGCGCTCCCGTGCCCAACGCGTGGATCGATCTGGAAGGGGTGAGCCTCTACGCCAGGAACTCCGCCACGGCGGGAACCGACGGGAGCACCTGCATGCTGGCCCCGGTCAACAGCAAGGTGAAGCTCAGCGTCATGGGCTCCTCCTTGCAGGTCGACACCTCCACGACCCCCGCCACCTGCTCGGGCACGAGCACCTGCCCGGAGGTGACCCTGACGACGACGGGTCGGCCGGAGTGTGCGTGGGGAAGCTGGCAGACCTGTCCCTATGGAGGGCCCGCGGGGACCGCGGGAGTGGGGAGCTGCCAGGCCGGCATCCGCTACTGCGACTACAGAGGGACCTGGACCTCCTGCTGGGGAGAGACCACCCCCCAGCAGGATGTGTGCACCAACACCTGGGACGAGGACTGTGATGGCACCGTGAACGACGGCTGCCCCACCATCTGTGCGGACGGGCAGACGCGCTCCTGCTACTCGGGCCCCGCGGGGACCGCGGACGTGGGCATGTGCCGCTCGGGCACGCAGACCTGCCAGGCCAACGGCACGGTCTGGTCCTTCTGCTCCGGGGAGGTGCAGCCGTACTACATCGATTTCTGCTGGGACACGAGCACCGACGAGAACTGCGATGGCCAGGTCAACGAGGGCTGCCCCTGCACCTATGGTGAGACGCGCTCCTGCTACTCGGGCGCCACGGGCACCCAGGGCGTGGGCCTGTGCCGAGCGGGAGTCCAGCGGTGCTACTTCGACGCGTATGGGAAGACCTTCTGGAGCGCCACGTGCGAGGGCGAGGTGCTTCCCAAGCCGGAGGACTGCTCACGGCCAGCGGACGAGGACTGCAGCGGCGACAATGCCATGTGCGGTTGCACGCCCGGCGAGAAGCGCTCCTGCTACTCGGGCCCCACGGGCACCAGCGGCGTGGGCCTGTGCCGAGCGGGAACCCAGACGTGCAACGCCACTGGCAACTGGGGGACCTGCTTGGGTCAAGTGATTCCCCGGCCCGTGGAGCTCTGCACCACCTCGGGAGACGATAATTGCGACGGCCAGAGCAACGAGAACCCGCCCTGCGTCTGTACTCCGCAGGAGAAGAAGTCCTGCTACTCGGGCCCCACGGGCACCAGCGGTGTGGGGGCCTGCCGGGCGGGAACCCAGTCGTGCAACACCTCGGGAACCGCATGGGAGACGGCCTGCGCGGCCGAAGTCCTCCCCTCGTACGAGCGGTGTGACGGCACCGACACGGACTGCGACGGCCAGAGCGCCTGCACGGGACACTGGCTCTGGAGCACCCAGTTCAGCGGACAGTCCAGCGAGACCAGCGGTGAGCCGGATACCCAGAGCGCCAGCGATGTGGCCGTGGATGGTCAGGGCAACATCTTCCTGGCGGGTGTCTTCGATACGAGCATCTCCCTGGGCGGCACGACCTACATCAGCCAGGGCAACAACGACATCTTCCTGGTCAAGGTGGATGCCACCAACACGGTCCAGTGGAGCAGGACGTTCGGGGATGCCGAGGACCAGCAGGTCAAGGCGATCACCCTCGACTCCGCAGGGCGTGTCGTCGTCGTGGGCTCCTTCAAGGGGACCTTGGATTTCGACGGCACCCGTCTGACCTCGACAGCGGTGGACGGCTTCGTGGCTGTCCTCGATACGAGTGGCAAGGCGGTCTGGAGCACCCGGTTCGGGGCGGACACGCTCCTCGAGCCGTCGGCGGTCGTCGTGGATGGAGCGGGCAACATCCTCGTTGCCGGCAACGTCACCGGCACCTTTGCCTGCAAGACCACCAGCTCCTGCGCCTCCGCCGGTGGCCAGGATTTCTTCGTCCGCTCCTACTCGTCCACGGGTGCCGAGCAATGGACTCGCATCTTCGGCGGCACGGGCACCCAGCGGGCCACCGGCCTCGCGGTGAGCGGCGCGGGAGAGCTGGTGCTGGCGGGCAGCTTCAGCGAGGCCTTCGACTTCGGAGGCAAGTGCACGGCGCTCACCCACGCGGGCGGCGATGACGGCTTCGTGGCGAAGCTCGATGCCACGGGGGCCTGCGTGTGGAGCCAGCGCTTCGGCGATTCGTCCAGCCAGCAGGCCATCGCCGTGGCCGTGGGGAGCGCGGGGGAGATCATCCTCTCGGGCAACTACCAGGGGAGCGTCACCTTCAAAGACACTCTGCACACCTCCCTGGGCGGGTACGACATCTTCCTGGTGAAGCTCGACTCCACGGGAGCGGTCTCGTGGAGCCGCGGCTTTGGCTCGACGCTGGACCAGACCGTCACGGATGTCATCCTGGAGCCGGTCGGCAATCTGGTCCTGGCGGGCAGCTACCAGGGCACCTTCGCCTTCGGTCCCACCTCTCTGACCCAAGCCAACCTGCTACAGAACATGTTCGTGGCGAAGCTGAACGGGAATGCCTCGGGCAGCCATGTGTGGAGCAGGGACTTCGGCGGCG
>NZ_DASVSO010000653.1:0-2818 GCF_036388035.1 Archangium sp. | reverse complement strand
CCCGTTCCGCCGGGGCAACTCGAAGTTCCGACCGGCGGGGAGCCTGGGGCTGGGGCTCTACATCGTGCACCAGGTGGTGGTGGGGCACGGCGGGAAGGTGGAGGTGTCCACGGGTGAGGCGGGCACCTCCTTCACGGTGCGGGTGCCTCGCGCGGTGTAGTGGAGCGCCAGGGACCCGTGGGGGCCCCAGGTCCAGGTGAAGGAAAAGGAGTCTTCCGTGTCGAGCAACAAGAACCTGACCCTCGTTCCTCCGGACGGGACGCATGAGGCGCCGGTATCGACCCCCCGGTTGGAGGGGCAGGTCCTGGTCGTCGACGACTCGGAGGCCAAGCGGTACGTCATCGTCAAGGCCCTGCGCCGGGCGGGCATGCAGGTGTTGGAGGCGTCGACGGGCCAGGAGGCCCTCGCGGCGGCGGCACTGAAGCCAGACGTGGTGGTGCTCGATGTGCGCCTGCCCGACATGAGTGGCTTCGAGGTCTGCCACCAGCTCAAGGCCTCTCCCACCACCGCCGCCATCCCCGTGCTCTACATCTCCGCGCTCCTGCGGGACGAGGAGCTGGAGGCGCGGCTGTTCGAGGATGGGGCGGACGGCTACATCCCCCAGCCCATCGAGCCCAAGCACCTGGTGGCGCAGACGTGGGCCCTGGTGCGCATGCGGCGCGCGGAGCAGGCCCGGCAGCGCGAGCGCGAGGAGGCCCAGGCCGAGCAGGCCCGGCTCCAGCGAGAGCT
Organism: Archangium sp.; assembly: GCF_036388035.1. Taxonomy (GTDB): domain Bacteria; phylum Myxococcota; class Myxococcia; order Myxococcales; family Myxococcaceae; genus Archangium. Next base: position 2,089 of record NZ_DASVSO010000653.1, on the reverse strand, counting down.
GGACAGGAGCCAGGCCCGGGCGCGGCGGCTCACCGAGTCCGGCGTGGTGGGGACCTTCTATTGGGACGAGGACGGCTCCATCCTGGAGGCCAACGACACCTTCCTGTCCATGGTGGGCTACACGCGCGAGGACCTGGCGCGGGGCCGACTCGACTGGCGGAGGATGACGCCGCCGGAGTGGGCGGAGCAGGATCGCCAGAGCCTCCAGGTGTTGTTCGCCCGGGGCGTGGGTGAGCTGAGGCAGAAGCAATTCCTCCGCCAGGACGGCACGCGGCTGGACGTCATCCTGGGCGGCGCGGCGTTCGAGGACGCACCCCAGCAGGGGGTGACGCTGGTGGTGGACGTCACCGCGCGTCAGCAGGCCGAGCGTCGACTGACGCAGCTCATGGGGGAGCTGGAGTCCAAGGAGCGGCTGCTCAACGCCGTGCTCCAGCAGATGCCCATGGGAGTCCTCATTACCGAGGCGTCCTCCGGGCGGACGTTGCTGAGCAATGAGCGGATGACCTCCCTCCTCGGGGTGAAGGCGGAGCGGAGCCTGGAGGCCTTGCGCATGCACCTCGTCGAGCACCTGGACGGCCGCCCCTATCAGCGCGAGGAGCTGCCGCTGGTGCGCGCGCTGCGCCAGGGCGAGGCGGTGACGGAGGAGCTCGTCGTCCGTCGCGACGACGGCTCGACCCGGCTCACCCAGGCGTGTGCCGCGCCCGTGCGGGATGCGGAGGGTCATGTCGTCGCCGGCGTGTTGATGCTGGAGGACATCTCCGAGCAGAAGGCCACGCAGGAGTCACTGCGGTTGAGCGAGGAGCGGCTGCGGCTGGCGCTGGATGCCACCGCGCTCGGGGTGTGGAGCTACGACCCGGGCACGAAGGAGCTGGTGTGGGACACTCGCGCCAAGGAGCTGTTCGGGCTGCCTCCCGAGGCGGAAGCGAACCTGGACAGGTGGCTCGAGTGCGTCCATCCGGATGACCTCGTGCGAGTGGATGCGGAGGCCCGGCGTGCCTTCTCCGGAGAGAACGGTGGGGTCTATCGGTCCGAGTACCGGGCCGTGGGGCAGGGGGATGGGGGCGTGCTGCGGTGGTTGTCCTCGCGGGGCAGGGCTCGCGTCGGTGCGGATGGACGGGTCCGCCTGCTGGGCACCTTTCTGGACATCACCGAGCGCAAGCTGGCCGAGCAGCATGCCGTGGCCCTCCAGGCCACCACCGCCGCCCTCTCCCTCGCGCTCACCCCGAAGCAGGTGGCCGAGGCGCTGGTGGAGCACGGGTTGAAGTCCCTGGACGCCCACGCCGGCACCGTCAATCAGGTGGTGGGCGAGGAGCTGCTCGTGCTGGGCAGCCTCGGGTATTCGGAGGCGCTCGTCCGCGATTACGGCCGGACGCCGCTCTCCGTGCCCGCGCCTCTCGGGGTGGCGGCGCGCACAGGGCGGGCGGTGTGGGTCGAATCGTTCGAGGCCTTCGCACGGGAGTGGCCCGAGCTCGCTCAGCGGATAGGCGACAGCCGGAGTCGCTCCTGGGGTTGCCTCCCGCTGGTGAGTGGGGAGCGGGTGGTGGGGGTGCTGGGGTTGAGCTTCCCCACGCCGCGCCGCTTCAGCGCGAGGGAGAAGGCACACCTGGAGTCGCTCTGCCGACTGGGAGCGCAGGCCCTGGAGCGGGCCCGGCTCTACGAGGAGTCCCGGCGTCGCGAGGAGCTGGAGCAGCAGTTCCTCGGGGTGGTGAGCCATGACCTGCGCAACCCCTTGCAGGCCATCGCGCTGGGGGCTCGCACGTTGCAGCGTCTGGAGCGGCCCACCCCGGAGGTGCTGCTGCGCATGACCGGGCGCATCGGCGCGAGCGCGGACGTCATGGGGAAGATGATCTCCGACCTGCTCGACTTCACGCGAGGGCGGCTGGGCGGAGGCATTCCGCTGGAGCGCCGGCCGAACGACCTGGTGGTGCTGTGCCGCGAGGTCATCGACGAGTTCACGGTGACGCACGCGAGCCGGGACATCCAGCTGGAGGCCGAAGCGCAGTGCGAGGGGTGGTGGGACGGGCCGCGCATGCGCCAGGTGCTCTCCAACCTGCTGTCCAACGCGCTGAGGCACGCGCGGGAGGGGACG
>NZ_DASVSO010000652.1:0-4393 GCF_036388035.1 Archangium sp. | reverse complement strand
CAGTCAGCCATTCCGACAAGGATTGGAAGGCCAGAAGCCTCGGAGCGCAGTCCCCAGCTTTGGAATAAGGCGTTTTCTTGTCCCGGGCGCCTCCTGCAAGTCCTTCCAGAAGGCACCCGCTCCTACACCTTGAAAGGGGTGCGTCTAGGAACTCCAACGTTTCCTCGTGGGAGAAATGATCGTCGGTGTGGTGTGCGAATCGCTCAAAGAATCTATCGTACAATGCGCGTCCGTAAACCCAAGGAAGTTTTAGTTCCCCACTGAGCAGGTGCTCATGCAGCATGAGTTCGACTGCATCAATGTTTGTTGCACTTGGGTCCACTAGTAATTCATGGTGGGAGAACGCGAGGAAGAGCGCAAAGACCCTCTCTGCAGCTGAACTCTCAGGGAACTCTTCGGTCAATTCTTCAGCAACCGTCTGACCAACGTCGCTAAGTGATATTATGTCGGGTACATTTGCAGGGGGCTGAAGCTTTTCGGTGATGATTCCTTTGATGTATATTACGCGTGCGGCCGCACATCTTGCAGCTTTTTCCCTCATTGCCTTGTCGGGAAACACTCGTTCCAACTCTGCTTCCGATTTTTTTGACATTGATCGTGTGTGAGATTGTTGTGGGCGTGGAGAATGGCGACCAAGTCACAGCATACCTTGGGATAGGTACACCGCTCCATGGGATTTTTTGGGTGTGGTGGATGAGTGTCCCGTCTACATGGGGAATGTTGCCTCGCCACCATCACCAGCTGCGCTATGCTGCGTCATGGCGCGTGACTCCAGTGAAATGCTAAGAGCCAGTTTCGGTAGGCCTCGCCCCTGACCGGCTGCTCCTCGGTCGAGGAGAGGACGAGAGCGCTTGGCGAAACAGTCTCTAATCCTACAGTCGTTGTTCCCTCGAAGGCGCACGGCCCATCCCCAGGGAAGTGCGTCTGTAGGAATAAGTTGACAAAGGATCACCCCTTCAACGACTGGTCAGACCGAGTGACGTTCATCGTGTGGCTCTCCTCCTCATGCAGATGCCGCTTATGACCGGTCATTTGAAAGAGGTAGTGGCGCATTATAAGTTGGCTATCGCGTTGCTGTTCCTGAGAAGACGCTGGCCACGCGGCGCAAGGGACTACCGCCGGATGCGCCGCCGCGTCACGGTGATGTCCACGATGGGGGGCGCGCTGCCCTCCACCTCCGCCGCCGAGCCCCGGCGCACTCCGAGCACCAGCCGACTGCCCTCGGCGCCGCGGATCTGCTGGATGGCGTTCGCGAAGCCGAGCTCCGCCACCGGCCGCCCGTCGATGCGGACGATGCCGTCTCCCACGGTGAGCCCCGCCTCGGCCGCGCCTCCGCCTGGCATGACCTCGCCCAGGATGAGCGCGTCCTCTCGCGCGGAGAGCACGGCTCCGATGCCCACCAGCTCCACCTGCGGCTCCTCGCCCTCCTCCGTCTTGCGCAGCTCGATGGTCTGCGCGGGCGTGCCCTCGGGGCGTACGACGAGGCCCGAGAAGAGGCGGCTGTGGTGCTTCTCGGCGGAGACGAACAGGGACACCTCGCCCGGCGGCAGCCCTTCGAGCGTGAAGTGGCCTCGGGCGTCCGTGAGGGCGTCGTAGCGCACGGACAGCGAGCCACCCATGCCCAGGCCCTCGACGAAGATGCGCGCGCGCTCCAGCGGCTTGCCCGAGCCGTCCTCCACCACGCGCCCCGTCATCTTCGCTCCGCGCGAGAGCGAGACGTCCGTCGTCACCACCCCGGCGGCGCCCTCCGTCACCCCCACGTCGGTCTCGGAGGGCGCGTAGCCGTGCGCGGCCACCTGCACCACGTAGCTGCCGGCTGGCACTCCGGCCAGCTCGTAGTGGCCCTGGGCGTCGATGAACGAGAGCTGCACGAAGGGCACCCGCTGGAGGGGGCCGCGCTTCGTGTCCACGCCCAGGGTGAAGGAGGGCACGGGCTTGCCCGTGGCCGCATCGCGCACCGTGCCCGCCAGCCGTACCCCCTGCGAGAGCTTCAGCACCAGGTCCTTCCGCCCGGAGGCCACGTCCCGGAGCTCGCCGGGCGCGAGCCCCATCAACCGGGCCGTGACGTCATAGGCTCCTGATTCCAGGCCCTCGACCGCGAAGCGTCCCTCCGCGTCCGTCACCGTCTCGTAGCCGAGCGGATCTCCGTACGTGCGCGGCCAGGCGCTCGCGGCTGTCTCCACGGCCACCAGGGCCCCGGGCACGGCGGCGCCGTTGCCGTCCACCACGCGTCCCGCCACCCCCTGTCCCGAGGTGACCGCGGTGCCCTCGCGCTTGCCCAGCCTCAGCACCAGGCGGCGCGCCATGGCCACCGGCGGCGTCACCTCGGCCCGGGCCGAGGCATGGGCGGGGTGGCGGGCCTCCACGGTGGCTCCCTCGGGCGCATGGAAGCGGAACTCGCCCCGCGCATCGGACTCGTAGCGGTCCGACGTGGGGAAGAGCACCGACTCCCCCCCGCGCCCGGTGAGCACGCGCACCTGCGCTCCCGCGACGGGCTGTCCGTCCGGGCCCTCCACCCGGCCCCGCAGCTCCACCTCGGGCGTCAGGGCGAGCACGATCTCCGAGATACGTTGGCCGGGCACGGCCCTGAGGCGGATGGGGCTCTGTCCCCAATCGGGGCCGAAGGGCAGGTAGCCCCGGGCCGTCACCACCGCGAGCTGCCACGGGCCCGGTGTGTGCGGGACGAAGCGGAACTGGCCGCCCCGCTCGGAGTGCGCGGACACGGCGCCTTCCGCCGAGGCGAAGGTCAGCTCGGCGCCCTCCACGCCCTCGCCCGTGGTGGCCGAGATGATGCGGCCCTCGAAGGCTCCCTGCGGCTCGGCCGAGTCCTCGGCTCCGGTGGCGGGCACGAGACGCGAGGGCGGGGTGGCGGTGGCGTGCGTCGGCTCGCGTCCGGGTGACGTCTCCGGGTCCTTCCGGGCCGGCGCGGTGGGCCCCGGGGCCGCCTTGCCTCCACCCTGGGACACCGCGGTCTCCCGCTCCCGCGCGCCACCCCTCAGCACGAGGAGGACGCAGCCCACGAGCACCAGCACGACGACGAGCAGCCCGACTGTGCGCTTCCGATCCATGGCACGCAAGGGTAGCGCAACCGGAAGGCCCGTCTTATACCCTCGCGCCACTTCAACCCCACCCTGGGAGGAATCAGCGCATGAAGGTCCACGGTCATCCGATGAGCACCTGCACCCGGAAGGTCCTCACCACCCTCGCCGAGAAGGGCCACGAGGCCCAGTTCGTGCTGGTGGATCTGATGAAGGGCGAGCAGAAGTCGCCCCAGTACATGGCGAAGCACCCCTTCGGCGTCATCCCCTTCCTCGAGGATGACGGCTTCACCATGTACGAGTCTCGCGCCATCAGCCGCTACCTCGACGCGAAGCTGTCGGGGCCCAAGCTCGTCCCGAGCGATCTGCCCTCGCTCGGCCGCATGGAGCAGTGGATGAGCGTCGAGCAGTCCTATTTCAGCCCCCACTGCATGACCATCGTCATGGAGATGTTCTTCAAGCCCATGCGCGGCGGCAAGCCCGACCTGGACAAGGTGAGCAAGGCCCGGGACGAGACCGCCAAGGCGCTCGACGTCGTGGACCGGGCGCTCATGACGCAGGGCCACCTCGCCGGCGACATCTTCTCGCTCGCCGACATCTGCTGGATGCCCTACCTGCAGTACCTCTCGGCTACGCCCCACGGCACCCTCATCACCGAGCGTCCGCACGTGAAGTCCTGGTGGCAGCGCATCAGCACCCGGCCCTCGTGGAAGAAGGTGAGCGGCTAGTCGTCGTCCCGAGGCCGGAGGGAGCAGTGCCCTCCGGCCCCCCCGCCGTCTCGGTGGGGCCGTGCCCGTCGCACGGGTCCGCGGGAGCGCCCCGCCTGGGTGCCCCGGACCTGTCCCGGTTGCCTTCCCTTTCCTCGCCATCCCATCGCTACCTCGCGCCCGGAGCGGACGCTCTCGCGGCCGCACGGATGGCCGCTGACCGCGAGGTCGTGAACACGAAAGCGGACAGGCGCGCCTCGGGGGGCTATCTTAAAGGTCATGTCGAAGACACGACCGGAAAAGTCGCCCCCCCCCTCGGGCAAGTGGTTGCGGCGCTGGCTCACCCGTCCGCGACTCCTCGAGCTCGCGGGGGCCTGGGTCTACGACAAGGGGCAGGGGATGATGGGGCGGGGGCGCGTGCTCTCCTGGGTGGCGACGCCCGAGACGGTGCGAGGGGAGGTGCTCGGCCGCAACCGCGTCCACCTGCCGGTGGCGTTGTCCGCGGACGAGCGGGGCCTGCTGGGCGAGTGCCAGTGCCCCCGCTTCCGCGAGTCCAACATCTGCGAGCACGTGGTGGCGCTCGGGCTGGCCGTGCTCGCGGTCACCTCGCCCGAGGAGGGCCTGTCCCCTCCGCCCGCCTCCGACGCC
>NZ_DASVSO010000651.1:0-4672 GCF_036388035.1 Archangium sp. | reverse complement strand
GCGCTGCACCATCTCCCTCATCCCCTCCATCATCCGCGCCGTCTCGTCCCGCCCCCGCACCTCGATGGCCGTGGTGAGGTCTCCCACGGCCAGCCGGCCCGTGAGCCGCACACCCTCGTGCAGTGGCCGGACGATGCTGCGTGCCAGCGCCCATGCCAGCAGGATCGCCAGCACCGGGCCCACCACGCCTCCCGTCACCAGCATCCGCGTCACCGACGCCACCTGCATCGCGGTGGCATCGTCGAGCTTCTGGCGCTGCGCCATCACGTCCTGCCGGAGAACGTCCTCGGTGGCCTGCATGGTCTCCAGGAGCTTCCGTCCCTTGCCGCTCCTCACGTAGGCCAGCACCCCCTCCATGGAGCCGCGGCCCGCGTCCGCCTCCCGGCGCAGCGCGACCTCGTGCTCGATGTGCGGGAGGAACTGCTGCTGGTACTGGTCCACCAGGTGTTGGACCAGCTCCTGTTGGCGGGGGTTGTCCGCCGTCAATTCCTTCAGCCCGTTATGCGCCTTCAGGACCTGGGCGCGCCGCTGCGGCATCGGCTCGACGAAGGACTCATCGCCCGTGAACGCGAAACCCAGTGCGCGGGTCTCCATGTCCAGCAGGGCGGTGTCCATGGACAGCAGCTCGATCCGGGTGTTGTGGGCGCGGTAGTACCCGTCGTTGCCCACGATGAGCATGAAGAAGAAGTAGGCCCCCCAGATGACGGTGGCGAGCAGCGTGACGAGCACGCCGAATCCGAGCTGCAGCTTGCGGCTGATGGTGAGCTTCTCGAGCATGACGCGGGTCCCTCTAGAGACGATGGGAAGGAGGAAAGGACGGGGCGCTCACGCCACGGCGGCGCGCTGGCGCAGGGCCGTGCGCAGGAGGCCCGGCACGTCCAGGACGAGCCCCACGCGCCCGCTGCCGAGGATGGTGGAGCCGGACACCCCAGGCAGGTTGCGGAAGAGGCGGCCCAGGGGCTTGAGGACGTGCTGGCCCTCGCCGTACAGCGCGTCCACCACGAGCCCCGCCCGGCCACCGCCCTGGCCCAGCACGACGACACTCTCCCGGCCCGTCCCGAGGCCCTCCACGCCCAGCACGTCGCGCAGCCGCAGGTAGGGCAGCACCCGGCCTCGCAGGTTCAGCACGCCACCGCCCGGCTGCCCGACCCGCTCCACCGGCAGCTCCAGGCACTCCTGCACCGCCTCCAGCGGCAGCACGTACGTCTCCTCGCCCACGCCCACCGCGAAGCCCTGGATGGTGGCCAGCGTCAGCGGCACCCGCAGCGTCACCGTGGTGCCCTGGCCCTCCTCGCTGCGCAGCGTCACCATGCCGCGCAGGCCCTCCACGCTGCGGCGCACCACGTCCATGCCCACGCCGCGCCCGGATACCTCCGTCACCTCCTCGGCGGTGGACAGCCCCGGCAGGAAGACGAGCTCCTGCAGCTCCTCCACCGTCATCCGCTCGGGCTCCAGCCCCAGCGCGAGCGCCTTCTCCTTCAGCCTGTCGTAGCGCAGCCCCCGGCCGTCGTCGCTCAGCTCCACCACCAGCGAGCCCGGCTCATGGAAGGCCCGCAGCACCAGCGTGCCACACGCCTCCTTGCCCGCGGCCCGCCGTGCCTCCGGCAGCTCCAGCCCGTGGTCCACCGCGTTGCGCACCAGGTGCAGCAGCGGCTCGCGCAGGCCCTCCACCAGCGCGGTGTCCACCTCCACGTCCTCGCCCTCCAGCACCAGCCGCACCCACTTGCGCTCCGTGCGCGCCAGGTCCCTCACCGTGCGCAGCTGCTGCCGGAAGAGCGGGCCCACCGGCACCATCCGCACCCGCATCACCTCTTCCTGAAGCTCCTCGTAGAGGCGGTCCGACTCGAGGTGCAGCTCCAGGGCCTCCTGCGCCGAGCCCGAGGCCAGCACCTGCGCCAGCCGTCCCCGGGCGATCGCCAGCTCGCCCGTGAGGGTGGCGATGCGGTCCAGCTTCTCCACATCCACGCGCAGCGAGCGCCCGCGCCTTCCCGCCGCTGGCGCCTCCTCCGCCTCCGCATCCACCGGGAGCGCGGGAAGCAACGGGAGCGCCTGCCGTGAGCGCACCATCGCGCCAAACACCCGCAGCCGCTCCAACAGGGACTCGTGGCCCTCTCCGGGCTCCTCCGCGCCCACCCGGGCGGCCGCCAGCAGCTCGCGCAGCCGGTCCACCACCTCCAGCAACAGCGTCACCTGCTCGTCGGCCACCGGCAGCCGTCGCTCCAGCAGCGCCTCCAGCACGTCCTCCAGCACGTGGGAGATGTCCGTCATGCCGGAGAAGCCCATCGCGGACGCGGCGCCCTTGATGGTGTGCGCGCCTCGGAAGATGGAGCGCATCCGCTCCTCGTCCGGGTGGGCTTCCAGCCCGACGAGCGTCTCCTCCATCTCGGTGAGAATCTCCTCCGCCTCCTCGGCGAAGGTCGCGAGCAGTCGCTCCCGGTCGAAATCCACCGTGTCCCCCTTCCTCGAAATGCCAACCGCTCAGGAAGGAGTCCTGGAAGCGAGGCCACGCGCGCAGTAGAGGGCTCGGGCCCCCTCGGTCGCCAGTAGGGCCAGGAGTTCCCGGTCTTCGGGCTCCAGGCGCTGTTTGTGGGGCAACAGTTCGAAGAGGACCATCATCCCAAGGACGTGATTTCCCAGGCACAGGGGTACGCAGGCACGGGGCCCCTCGGCCCGCGTCACCGCGGCCCCGTCCTCCACCAGGTCCGCCAGCCAGGGCGAGCCGGTGCGCGCCGCCCGGCCGATCGGATCCTCTCCCAGCGGCAGCCGGCGGAAGCGCTCGGCGTCGATGCCCAGCGACACCTGGAGCACCAACGCGGGCCCACCGGGGTCCAGCTCGAAGATGCCCAGCATCTCCGAGCCCACCAGGTTGACGAGCAGGTCCTGGAGGATGTCCATCAGCTCGCGCGGGTCGAGCGACTCGTGCAGGCGCTGGGAGGCCACGCGCAGGCGCACCAGGTGCGCGAGCTGCGTCTCCACGAGGTCCTGCCGCTGCTCCTGCCACTGCGCCTCTTCCCGGCTCCGCGCGAGCGAGGCCCTCAACTGCTCGTTCTCCGCGCGCAGGGCGGCCACCTCCGTGCGCAGCGACTCGGTGTCCCAGCGAAGCTGCTCCCTCATACCCGCCGAGCCTCCTCTAGATGGCTGCGGACCTTGGCCAGCAGCTCCTCGCCGTCGAAGGGCTTGGTGATGTAGTCGGTGCACCCGCTCTCGAAGCCCTGGCGCACGTAGTGGGGCTCGCTCCGGGTGGTGACGAGGATGATGGGCACCTCCTTCGTCTCCGTGCGCGAGCGCAGGGCGCGGCACGTCTGGAAGCCATCCAGGCGGGGCATGAGGACATCCAGGAAGATGAGGTCGGGGCGCTCGACGGCGGCCTTGTCGAGGGCCTCCTGCCCATCGCGCGCGGTGAGCAGCTCATAGCCGCAGTGGGACAGCATCATCCGGTGCAGCAACAGCACCGTGCTGGAGTCGTCGACGAGGAGGATCTTCTTCTTGGGCATGGCGTTCCTCCGAACGGCGGGTGAAGGGGGACGGCTCAGAAGCCACTGGCGCGGATGAGCTCGCGCAGCTGCATGAGGCGTCGGGGGCTCAGGCCCAGGAACTGGATGCCCATGCCCAGCGGATACGAGGCGATGCGACGAGGCGCGTAGGGGTTGGACCAGGAGACGAGGCCGGGCCCCTCGAGCACCTCGCGGGTGGTGGGCAGGTGGATGCGCAGCTCCAGCGCGGCACCGGGGCGTGCGGGCACCAGGGTGCGCACGAAGAGGGCGCCCGGGCTGAGCGCGCTGGAGAAGCAGGAGCTCCAGGAGAAGGTGCCCACCTCGCGGAACTCCACGGGGCAGACGAAGGGCACACGCTCGTCCACCAGGAGCGCCAGGTGGTTGCGCTGCAGCAGGCCGTTGATGCGGGCCAGCAGGTGGCGGGGCGCCAGGGTGCGCGCGCTCATCCACACCTGTCCGAAGGACTGGATGTCGGTGGGCTCGCCACTCGTCACCACGGCGGTGTGGACGCGGCCCAGGCGCGTCTCGGTGCGCAGGCGCTCCACGCGCAGCATCTCCTCGGCCGAGGTGACCCCCGTGCGCACCAGCAGCAGGTGGATGGGCTCGCCGTGCTCGGCGGCCAGGGCCACGGCGCGCTCGGAGGTGGGGGCGTACAGCAGGTGGTGGCCGCACGCCTCCAGGTGCGCGCCCAGGCCGTCGGGCATTCCCGGCTCCTCGCCCACGAGCAGCACGGTGCGCGGGATGCGCCGCTCCATCAACCGGGGCGCGGACGAGGGCACCTTGTCGCGCAGCACGTCGATGCGCGACTGCAACTCGGTGATGCGCACCGGGCCGAGCACGCAGTCCTCCGCGCCGCTGCGCACGCAGCCCTCCAGCAGCTCCGCGGGCGTGTTGTCCGCCACGACGATGAGGATGGGGACGTCCCCGTTGTGGGGGTGGCTGCGCAGCACCGTGCAGCCGGGCCCGCCCTCCGGCGGCAGGGAGCGCCAGTCCACCAGCACCAGCATCGGGCGGAAGCGGCCCAGCTCCACGCGGGCCGCCAGGAGGCTGTCCACCATGACCACCTCACAGCCCACCGTGCGCAGCAGGGGGACGAGGTGCAGCCGCAGCTCCCGGGCGGCATCGACGATCAGCACCCTGCGGGCGACCTCCGCGGACACTCCCGACTGCTGCGACAG
>NZ_DASVSO010000650.1:0-30578 GCF_036388035.1 Archangium sp. | reverse complement strand
TGGGGCGGATGACTGGCTGAGCGGCTGGCCGCTCGCCTGCCCTGGGGCCCGTACCGACGACGCCCGTCACATCCGGGCCACCCGCTCTCCTTCCTTTTAGGAGAGATGACACATGGCACGGCTCGACAAGGCAGACGCGGTATTCGAAGGCGGAGGGGTGAAGGGGATCGGACTGGTCGGCGCCGTCGAATACATGGAAGAGGTCGGCCTGCAGCTCCAGAACGTCGTGGGCACCTCGGCCGGGGCGATCGTCGCGGCCCTCGTGGCCGCCGGGTACTCGGCCGCCGAGCTGCGCGCCATCATGGAGAGCCTCGACTACCGACGCTTCCAGGACATGAGTACGCTGGATCGGATCCCGTTACTGGGACCCGCGCTGAGCGTGCTGAAGGAGAAGGGCCTCTACGAGGGGAACTACTTCGAGAACTGGCTGCGGAAGCTGCTGGCCGAGTCCCCTCGCAAGGTCCGCACCTTCCGCGACCTGCATATGGACGGCGAGACGCCCGAGTCGAAGTACTTCTACCGGCTGCAGGTCATCGCCACCGACCTGACCCGGCGCAAGATGCTCGTGTTGCCCTGGGACATCCGCGACTACGGGTATGACCCCGAGGAGCTCGACGTGGCCCGGGCGGTGCGGATGAGCATGAGCATCCCCTTCTTCTTCGAGCCCGTGCAGGTCCAGGACACGCGGGGTGAGACGTGCTTCATCGTGGACGGTGGGGTGCTCAGCAACTTCCCGGTCGACATCCTCGACAACGGCAAGGCCAACCCGCCCTGGCCCACCTTCGGCTTCAAGTTGGTGGATCGAATCCAGGACGATGGCCGGGTGGAGGAGAAACCGAACCGCATCCGAGGCCCCGTCTCGCTGCTCCGGGCGATGTTCTCCACGATGCTGGAGGCGCACGACGCGCGCTACATCAAGCAGAAGAACTTCGACCGCACCATCGCCATCCCCACGCTGGGAGTGGGGACCACGGACTTCGGCATCCGCCGCGAGCAGACCCAGGCGCTTCACGGCGCGGGTCGGGAAGCGGCGAGGCGGTTCATCGAGAGGTGGGACTTCCAGGCATGGATCGCGAAGCACCGCCTGCCCGAGGTCCTGGGCCAGAAGGGCGCGAATGACACCGAGCCCACTCGCGTGGAGATGGAAGAAGCCGCACGGGCGTGAGCCCTCGTTCCCCGAATGGGCTCCTGTCCTCCCCTGGCGGAGAGCCTCACCGCCACAGTGCCGCCTCGTAGGCCGCGAGCGTCTCGTCCGCGCAGCGCGCCCAGGTGAACCGGGCCGCCTGCTTGCGGCCCGCCTCCGCCCAGCGCCGCCGATCCGTGTCCGAGCGCATCAGCCGGTCCAGCGCCTCCGCCAGCCCCTCGGCGTCATCCGGCCGCACCGCCGGAGCCGCCTCGCCGCACACCTCCGGCGTGGCCCCCGTCGTGGAGACGATGGCCGGCGTCCCCAGCCGCATGGCCTCCAGCGGCGGCAGCCCGAAGCCCTCGTAGCGGGAGGGGAACACGAACAGCGCCGCCCGCCGCATCAGCTCGTAGAAGACGGGCTCGGACTGGTACCCGAGCGTCCGGATGTCATGGCCCTCGGAGCGCAGGCGCACGATGCGCTGCTCCACCGCGCCCGAGCCGAACCAGCTCTGCCCCACCATCACCAGCGAGACGGGCCGCCCCCGCGCCTTCAGCCGCTCGAGCGCGTCCAGCACGAGGCTCACGTTCTTGCGCACGTCCAGCGAGCCCGCGTACAGGGCGAAGCGCTGGGGCAGCGCGAGCGCGCGCAGGAAGTCCTCGGTGGTGGCGTCCGGCACGTGGCCATCCACATGGTCCACCCCGTTGTACGCCACCGACACCTTGTCCGCCGCCTCGGGGTGGCGCGCCAGGAGATCCTTCCGGGTGCACTCGCTCACGCAGACGATGCGGTCGGCCACCCGCACGCTGCGAGCGAGCCACAGGCGGAACTGCCAGCGGTAGGCGCGGGAGACCGTCTCGGGCATCAGCAGGGGGATGAGATCGTGGACGGTGACGACGTAGGGCTTGCCGGGGGTGCGCGCCAGCGGGAGGTTGAAGTTGCCCAGCGCGTGGTACAGCAGCGCCTGCGAGTGCCGCAGCGCCAGGGGCAGCCGACCCAACACGTAGGCCGTGCGCCCCATGCGGCCGCGAGGGTCCTCTCCGGAGAGCCGCGCCCCCAGCCGCTCCAGGCGCACGCCCCGGGTCTGGAGGGCCGAGGCCAGACACCGGGTGTAGAGACCGATGCCCGTGGTGGGCTCGTCCCACAGACTCGCATCGAAAGCGACAGGACCGATGGACACGGCGCGCCTCATACCATGCCGCTGTGATAGGCAAGGTGCCCCTATGGCGGTCCATCAGCTGATTCCGAGCTTCGTGGCGGGCGACGCCACCGGACAGGCGGCGCTGCACCTGCAACTGCTGCTGCGCCGGCTGGGCCACTTCGGCGAGCTGTACGCGGGCGAGGTGGGCGCGGGCCTCGGGTCCCTCGCGCACCCGGCCTCGGCGCTGCGCCCGGCCCCGGACGACCTCGTCCTCTACCACCACGGCATCGCCTCGCCGCTGAGCAGCCGGCTGATGCACCTGCCCTGCCGCCGGGGCGTCGTCTTCCACAACATCAGCCCCGCGCGCTTCTACGCGGGCACCCCGCTGGCCGAGGCGCTCGTCACGGGGCGGGCCCAGCTCGCCGCCATGGCCCCCTTCGTGGACGTGGCCCTCGGCGTGTCGGACTTCAACTGCGCCGAGCTGCGCGAGGCCGGCTACCGAAACGTCCACACCGTCCCCCTCTTCGTCGAGCCCGAGCGCTTCTCCGAGGCCAACGCGGACAAGGCGATGTTGCAGCGCCTGTCGGGCCCGGGGCCGGTGGTGCTCTCGGTGAGCCGGGTGGCGCCGCACAAGCGCTTCGAGGACCTGCTCGCGCTGCACACGGAGCTGCTGCGGCTGCGGCCCGACGCGCGCCTGCTGGTGGTGGGCGGGTACGAGGCGGGCAGCCGCTACTTCAAGTCGCTCCAGCGCACGGCGCGCGGGCTGTCCGGGGTGAACTTCCTCGGGCGGCTGAACCACGCGGAGCTGGTGGCGGCGTACCGCTCGGCCCACGTCTTCGTCTCCATGAGCGAGCACGAGGGCTTCGGCGTGCCGCTCATCGAGGCCATGGCCGCGCGGGTGCCGGTGCTGGCCTACGCGGCGGCGGCGGTGCCGGAGACGCTCGGGGGCGCGGGCATCGCCTTCGACCAGAAGCGCTTCGACTTCCTCGCCGAGCTGGTGGTGGACGTGTGCGAGGACCTGTCGCTGCGCGAGCGCCTGCTCGCGGGCCAGGCCCGGCGGCTGGAGGACTTCTCCGCCGAGGCGAGCCAGAAGACCCTGGCGAAGGCCCTGGGCGAGAGCAGGCGCCCGAAGCGCCGCGCGCTGCCGGCGAAGAAGAAGCCCCGGGTGGGCGTGGTGGTGCAGCGCTATGGCGAGGTGACGGGCGGCGCCGAGCGCCACGCCCAGCAGGTGGTGGAGCAGCTCGCGCCGCACTGGGACCTGACGGTGCTCACCACGAGCGCGCGAAACCACCTCACCTGGGAGAACGTCTTCCCGGCGGGCGAGGAGCAGGACGCGAACGTGGAGGGCGTGCAGGTGCTGCGCTTCCCGGTGACGCGCGTGCGGAACATCCGCCCCTTCAACACGCTGTCCAAGCAGGTCTTCGACAAGCCCAACGAGCGGCTGCGCGAGGAGCACTGGGTGGCCGAGCAGGGCCCGCTGGTGCCCGGGCTGCTGGAGCACCTGGACTCGCACGGGGCGGACTACGACGGCTTCGTCTTCTTCACCTACCTGTACGCGCCGACGGTGTGGGGCGTGCCCATGGTGGCGGAGCGCGCGCTGCTCGTCCCCACGGCGCACGACGAGCCGCCCATCCGCTTCGGGGTGTACGCGGACGTCTTCGAGCGGCCCCGGGCCCTGCTGTGCAACACGCCCGAGGAGGTGGAGCTCATCGGCCGGTACTACCCCAACCATTCCCCCGCGCGGGTGGTGGGCGTGGGGGTGGACGTGCCGGCGGAGGTGGACCCGAAGCGCTTCCGCGAGAAGTACGGCGTGCGCAACCCGTACCTCCTCTATGTGGGGCGGCTGGAGGCCGGCAAGGGGATCCCCGAGCTGCTCGCGCACCACCGGGAGCTGCGCTCGCGCTTCCACGACGCGCCGGATCTGGTGCTGGCCGGCGAGGCGCACATGGAGCTGCGCGGCGAGGGCGTGCGCCACGTGGGCCGCATCGACGAGGAGGACAAGCACGACGCGCTGGCCGGGGCGCTGGCGGTGACGGTGCCCTCGCGCTTCGAGAGCCTCTCGCTGCTCACCCTGGAGGCCTTCGCCTCGGGCACGCCGGTGCTGGTCAACGGGCACTCGGAGGTGCTGGTGGGCCAGGTGGCGCGCAGCCAGGCGGGCAAGACGTACACGGACCTGGAGTCCTTCATCGAGGGCCTGCGCGTGGTGGGCGAGCAGCGCGGCGCCATGAGCCGGCGCGCGCGCACCTACGCCGCGCAGTACACGTGGCCCAAGGTGGTGGACGCCTACCGGGAAGAGATGGAACGCATCGTCAGGGAGAAGAGCCGATGAAGCTGCTGGGACGGGACATCCCCGCGCGCGAGCTGCTCGCGCGCATCGAGGAGCGCCTGCGCACGCGGGGGCTGCCCACCTCGGAGTCGGTGGAGCTGCCCGAGGAGGGCGTGGAGCCGCGGGTGGATCCGCTCTCCTTCTACCTCGAGGCGCTGGAGGCCAACGCGGACGCCACGCAGCCCCTGCCGCTGCACACGCACCGGGGCGGCGCGGGCCAGCTCGTGCTGGTGGCCAAGTGGGCCTTCCGCAAGACGTGCCAGGTGTTCATCAACGAGACGCTCGGCCGCCAGCGCGTCTTCAACGGCCATGTGCGCGACTCGTACGCCCAGCTTTCCGCCGAGGTGATGCGCCTGCGCGCCGAGGTGGAGACCCTGCGCGCCGCCCAGGCCACGCCTCCCCCGCCGGAGCCCCCGTCGAGGCGGGGCTCGAAGAAGGGCGGGTAGCGCGGTGGGCGGCGAGGTCCGGCCGTGACGCCGCCGACCGTCAGCGTGGTGATTCCCGCGTACAACGAGGGCGCGCGGCTCCCCGCCTTCGTGGAGCGGCTCACGCGGGCCAGCCTCGCGCACCGGGACACCGTGCTGGAATTCATCGTCTCGGATGACGGGAGCGCCCCGGACCACGCCGAGCCCCAGCGGCGAAGCGTCGCCAGGGCCCAGGCCCGGCTGGCTGAGGCCGGCGCCCCCCACCGCTTCCGCTACGTGGCCGCCGAGCGCAATGGCGGCAAGGGCTCGGCCATCCGGAGGGGCTGGCGCGAGGCCGACCCCCAGGCTGACTGGCTGGCCTTCCTGGATGCGGACGGCTCCATCAGCGCGGAGGAGTTCCTGCGCCTGGCCGCCATGACGACCACCGAGGAGGTGGACGTGCTGGCCGGCTCGCGGGTCCTCATGGCCGGGCGCCGGGTGGAGCGCCGGCTCTTCCGCCACCTCCAGGGGCGCGTCTTCGCCACCCTCACCGACCTGCACTTCCACCTGGGCTATTACGACACCCAATGCGGGGCGAAGCTCTTCCGGGCCTCGCTCCTGCGGCCGCTGCTGGACCGGCTCCAGGAGGAGCGGTGGCTGCTGGACGTGGAGCTGCTGGTGCTCCTGCGCGAGCAGGGCGCCCGGGCCCTGGAGGTCCCCATTGATTGGGCTGATGCCGGCGATTCGAAAGTCCGATTCGGCCTGGATGCGGCGAAAATGTTCTGGGGGTTGAGGAAGATGCACCGCCGGCTGTACCGGCCCCAGTAGCTGCCCTGTTCGAGTCCGCTTGCTTTCCAGTCGGCGGGCCGCGAAATAGGGGCCGCATGGCGACCGTTTTGTTCTGGTTGCCTTCCCTCACTGCGAGTGACATGCGTCCCTTGAACGCCCTTTCTTCCAACGACGGCCCCTCGCTGACCCTCGGCCTCCCTGGCTTCAGCTTCGAGGACTTGTACCGCCCGCGCGGCCTGCGCCGCCTGTCCGAGCGCTTCGACGAGCAGCTCGCCGCGGATGCGCCCGAGCTGTTCCAGGAGTTCGACGCCTATCGCAAGTCGGGCGGCAAGAGCCTCACCGGCCCCGCCGAGTCCGAGCTGCTCATCCGCGTGTCGCGGCACGTGTCGGCCTTCATCACCCGGCTCTTCGGCCTGGAGACGGACGTGGACCGGCTGGCCCGCCACCTCAAGGGCGAGCTGCCGCTCTTCGACTTCAAGCGCGAGTTCATCACCCGCCGCGTCTTCAAGAAGGGCGCGAGCGACCGGCCCGCGCTCGCCGAGTACCCCTCGCTGGACGCGCGGATGCGGCTGATGCTGTCGCTCGCCTTCCCCGAGGCCATCGCCAGCGACGACATCGAGCGCGCCCTGGCCGAGTCCATCCTCACGCTGATGGACCTGGAGCGGCTCTTCTCCGGCAACGCCGGCAACCTGGCGCCCCTCACCCCGGAGCGGGGCGAGGAGCTGCGCGCCAAATGGACGGGCATCCGCGCCGCCCTGCTGTCCTCGCCCGAGGGCAAGGAGGCCTTCGGCTCCAGCCTCGTCACCCACGGTGACGACAAGGCGGAGTTGCAGGCGGTGAGCAACCTGCTGTCGCTGGCGGATCGCTGGACGTACGCCCGCGCGCTGCACCCGGAGATGAAGGAGCTGTTCCACAAGTGGCCCACGCACCGGGTGCCCAAGCCGCTGGTGTTCGACCAGCTCGTGCAGCTCGAGCGGCCGGACGAGAAGCTGCCGGAAATCACCCAGGGCTCGGACCACCACCTGCGCTACCGCGACGGCTTCAAGCTGACGGACCCGCGCGGCACCCCGCGCGAGGTGATGGGCGAGGTGGACTACTGCGTCATCTGCCACAAGCGCGAGAAGGACTCGTGCTCCAAGGGCTTCCAGGCGAAGGACCCGGTCATCGAGGGTCACACCTTCAAGAAGAACCCGCTGGGGATTCCGCTCACCGGCTGCCCGCTGGACGAGCGCATCTCCGAGGCGCACACGCTCAAGGGCGAGGGCAACTCGCTGGCGTCGCTGGCGGTGGTGATGGTGGACAACCCGATGTGCCCGGGCACCGGCCACCGCATCTGCAACGACTGCATGAAGGCCTGCATCTTCCAGAAGCAGGAGCCGGTGAACATCCCCATGGTGGAGACGGCCGCCCTCACGGACGTGCTGAACCTGCCCTGGGGCTTTGAGATCTACGGCCTGCTCACGCGCTGGAATCCGCTGAACGTGCGCCGCCCGTACGCGCTGCCGTACGTGGGCCGCAACGTGATGGTGGTGGGCCTGGGCCCGGCGGGCTACACGCTCTCGCACTACCTGCTCAACGAGGGCTTCGGCGTCGTGGGCATCGACGGCCTGAAGATCGAGCCCTTCCCGGACGAGCTGGTGGGCCGCAACGGCAAGGCGCTCCAGCCCATCCGTGACTGGAAGGCGCTCACCCGCGAGCTGGACGAGCGCATCCTGGAGGGCTTCGGCGGGGTGTCCGAGTACGGAATCACCGTGCGCTGGGACAAGAACTTCCTCACGCTCATCCACCTGACGCTGGAGCGGCGGCAGAACCAGCGCATCTACGGCGGCATCCGCTTCGGTGGCACGCTGACGATCGAGGACGCGTGGAAGCTGGGGTTCGACCACATCGCGATCGCGGCGGGCGCGGGCAAGCCCACCATCATCGGGATGAAGAACAACCTCATCCGGGGCATCCGCAAGGCGAGCGACTTCCTGATGGCGCTGCAGCTCACGGGCGCCTTCAAGCGGGACTCGCTGGCCAACCTGCAGGTGCAGCTGCCGGCCATCGTCATCGGTGGCGGCCTGACGGGCATCGACACCGCCACGGAGCTGCTGGCGTACTACCCGGTGCAGGTGGAGAAGACGCTCGAGCGCCACGAGAAGCTGGCGGCCGACGTGGGCGAGGAGGCCATCTTCGCGCGCATGGACGCCGAGGAGAAGGCCACCTACCAGACCTTCCTGGAGCACGGCCGGGCCGTGCGTGCCGAGCGCCAGGAGGCGCAGACCGAGGGCCGGGCGCCGGACTTCATCCGGCTGGTGCGGGCCTGGGGCGGGGTGAGCCTCGTGTACCGTCGCGGCCTCACCGAGTCGCCGGCCTACCGCCTCAACCATGAGGAAGTGGCCAAGGCGCTGGAGGAGGGCATCCGCTTCATCGAGCGCATGAGCCCGGTGGAGGCGCTGCCGGACGAGAAGGGCGCGGTGAAGGCCATCCGCTTCGAGCGCATGGTGACGAAGGACGGCAAGCTGCGCGGCAGCGGCGAGTTCTTCGAGCTGCCGGCGCGCACGGTGTGCGTGGCGGCGGGCACGGCGCCCAACGTCACGTACGAGAAGGAGTACCCGGGCACCTTCGAGCTCGACGAGAACCGCGAGTACTTCAAGAGCTACGAGCTGGCGGAGCAGGCGGAGGGCTTCGAGCTGGCGCCGGTGCAGCCGGTGGAGGACATCGGCGCGAAGGTGGGCTTCTTCACCTCGTACCGCAAGGACGGGCACTTCATCTCGTACTTCGGCGACAACCACCCCACCTACGCGGGCAACGTGGTGAAGGCCATGGCGAGCGCGAAGGACGGCTACCCCGAGGTGGCCCGTCTGTACGCGAAGGAAGTGGCCGCCATGGACTTCGACGACGAGCTGGCGCAGGTGCGGCGCGACGAGAAGCTGGTGGCGCACTTCAAGCAGCTCGACGAGGCGCTGCTGGCCACGGTGGTGACGGTCAACCGGCTCACGCCCACCATCGTCGAGGTGGTGGTGAAGGCGCCGTTCGCCGCGCAGCACTTCGAGCCCGGCCAGTTCTACCGGCTGCAGAACTTCGAGCGCACCGCGCCCGTGGTGGACGGCGTGCGCCTCACCATGGAGGGCCTGGCCCTCACCGGTGCCTGGGTGGACAAGGAGAAGGGGCTGATGGGCACCATCGTGTTGGAGATGGGCTCCTCGTCCCGTCTCTGCGCCGCCCTGAAGCCGGGCGAGCCGGTGGTCCTCATGGGCCCCACGGGCGCGCCCACGGAGATCGGCCACAACGAGACGGTGCTGCTCGTGGGCGGTGGCCTGGGCAACGCGGTGCTCTTCTCCATCGCGCGCTCGCTGAAGGCGGCCGGGTGCAAGGTGGTGTACTTCGCCGGCTTCCGGCAGCGCGCGGACATGTTCAAGCGCGAGGAGATCGAGGCCGCCACGGACCAGGTGGTGTGGTCGGTGGACGCTGGCGACCTCATCGAGGCGCGGCGCCCGCAGGACACGGCCTTCCGGGGCAACGTGGTGCAGGCGATGCTGGCCTACGCCAAGGGGGAGCTGGGCGTGGCGCCGGTGGCGTCCTTCAAGGACGTGAACCGGATCATCGCGATCGGCTCGGACCGGATGATGCGGGCGGTGCAGGAGGCCCGGCACGGCGTGCTCCAGCCGTACCTCAACCCCGAGCACGAGGCGATCGGCTCCATCAACTCGCCCATGCAGTGCATGATGAAGGAGATCTGCGCGCAGTGCCTCCAGCGGCACGTGGATCCGCGCACGGGCAAGGAGACGTGGGTGTTCTCCTGCTTCAACCAGGACCAGCGGCTGGACCAGGTGGACTTCGTGAACCTCAACCAGCGCCTGCGCGGCAACACGGTGCTGGAGAAGGTGGCGGACCTGTACCTGGCGCAGCTGCTCAAGAAGGTGCCGGGCCTGCGTCGCGTGTAGCGCCCCTCCCCTGACGGGAGAGGAAGAGGGCTGGGGCGAGGGTCATCCTCCCCCGGCCCTTCGTCTTTTCAGCGGCCCTACTGCGCCTTGCCGCCAAAGGACCGGAGCATGTCCTGGTAGTTGCGCATCAGCTCCTGCTCGCGGGTGAGCACGAGGTCCACGTTGGCGTCCCCGTGCTGCTTGCGGACGACGACGAGCTTCTCCGTCTCCTGGACGCGCTGGCGCATGGTCTCGATCTGCGGCGCCAGCTCCTTCTGCTGCTCGGGCTTGAGCCGGGCCTGCATGGCCTCCAGCTTCTGGAGCTCGCCAGCCAGGTCCAGCATGGCCGCCATGTGCCGCTGGGTGATGACGTCCGTCACCACCCCGCCGATGCGGTTGACGTCCTCCTCGGTGAGCCCGCCCTCGCGGCGCGCATTGGCCTCCGCCTCGGCCTTGCTCTCGATGGCCTTCATGGAGTCGCTCAGGCCCGGATCATTGCCCGGCGCGGCCGCCCGGGCCTGCACCACCTGGAGCTGCTTGGACATGGCCGCGTAGGCGTCCAGCACCTTGCGCTGGTAGCCCACATAGGCGTCCAGCTTCGCCTGGGTGAGGACGTAGGGCTTGCCGTCCTCCACGCCCTCCTCGGCCAGGGCCTCCTCCGGGCCCGTATCGGCCGCTGCCCCGGCGAGGTCCCGGACAGGCGTGGGAGCCTCCTCCTTCTTGCACCCGCCCAGCGACCCCGCGACGAACAGCACCCACAACAGCTTGCGCATCCACGCTCCTCCAGGACTCTCCCGGTCGAGAGACGTCACGGAGTATACGTCCGCCCCCGGGGTGTCACGGCCGGGCACGCGTCCGCTGGGAGCGGAACGACCCGGCTGCCTGCCCCCCGGCGGACGAGGCCGCTAGCAGCCAACAATCGCCGCATTACCTTTGACCAACCCGGGCGCGGTCGTGTACGAACCGCGGTCCGTTCAGGCAGCGTGGAGGCACCTTGAGGATCTTCCTGGTAAGGCACGGCGAGGCGGACGCGGAGGCCCCCGAGGGACTCGGCGACGAGGCGCGCGCGCTCACTGCCAAGGCCCGAGCCAGCACGGCCGCGCATTTCGCGTCGCTGGCGGAGCGCATCGGTACGGTCTCGCTCGTGCTGACGAGCCCCCTGGTGCGCACGATCCAGACGGCCCAGCTGCTCTCCACCACCCTCAAGCACGAGGGGACCCTGCGTGCGCACCGCTGCCTCCTGCCGGACATGCCGGTGGGAGCCGTGGCGCCGGTCCTCGACGAGCACACGGGCGAGACCATCGTCCTCGTGGGCCACCAGCCCTCCATGGGGGCCCTGGCCGCCCACCTGCTGGGCATGCAGTCCTTCCCCAAGCAGGTGAACCCGGGCACCGTCATCGCCCTGGAGCGCCCGGACTCGACCGAGCCCGGTGCCGCGCCCGCTCCGGCCCGGCTGCTCTTCTTCGCCGCCCCGGGCCAGCAGGTCCTCGAGTCCATCCAGTAGCCGATGCTGGACGAGGCCACCTACAACCAGCTCATCGCCACGGCCTTCAAGCGCATCCTCGCCGCCGCGGATGGGTTGGATCCGGACGTGCTGGAGGCCGAGAGCACCGGCGACATGGTGACGCTCACCGCCGCCTCGCGAGAGAAGTGCATCGTCAACACCCAGCGCGCCGTGCGGCAGATCTGGGTCGCCGGTCGCGGGCAGGGCATCCACTTCACCTACGACCCCGCCAGCGGCTCTTGGATGGACGACAAGGGCAAGGGGCTCGAGCTGTTCCGCTTCGTGGCGGACGTGGTCCGCGACATCTGCGGCGAGGCGCTCGAGTACCCGGCGTGACGGCGGGAGCCCCCTTCCCATCCGGGGCTCCCGAGCCCCGTACCCCACCCCGCTAGCGCGAGGGCTACACCTCGGCGGGGGGAGCCGTGTGGCTGCCTTCGATGCGATCTCCACCGGCGGCCTGGGCCCGCCGCAGCGCGTCCCCGGCCTCCTTCATCAGGCTGCCGAAGCTCACCTGCGCCAGCCCCTTCACCGCCGCCGGCTCGAACACCGCCAGCCCCATGGACGCGGTCAGCCCCTGCACCGTCTCCACTTCCTTCACCCGCTGCCGCAGCCGCTCCGCCACCACGAGCGCCCCTTCCTGGGGCGTGTGCGGCAGGAAGATGATGAAGCGCCCCTCGGCGAACGGCACCGCCAGGTCGATGTCCCGCAGCGACTCGGTCAGCCGCCGGAGGAGCTCCGCCATGGTAGACGTGCGCAGCGTCCCCGGCAGCGGCACCAGGCGCTCCGCGAACCCGTCCGGCTCCAGGATGAGGAACGAGATGGGGTAGCGGTAGCGCCGGCTGCGCTTCACCTCCATGAAGAGCAGCCGCTTGAGGAAGTCCAGGTCCGGAGACGCCCCGGGGGGCATCGTCTCGCGCCGGCCGCTGGACTGCTGCTGCTGCATCAGCAGCTCGGAGCGCACCTGGGTCACCGTCTCGCGGGCCTGGGACACCTGCATCATCAGGCTCACGCACGACACCACCGTGGCCCGCTTGAGCGGCCCCACCAGGCACGCCTCCGCGCCCGCGGACGCGGCACGCGCCTCCGGGTACTCCTCCTCCGGCAGATACAGCAGGAGCACCGGGATGCCCGGCGCCTCCTCCTTGACCAGCCGGCAGAGCGCCTCGCCGTCGAAGCCCTCCGCGACGGAAGCCATGACCACCGCGGGTGCCAGCTCGCGCACCCGGGCCGTGGCCTCCTCGAGGTCACCGGTCACCAACACCTCGTGGCCGGCGCTCTCCAGGAAGCGGCGCAACGCCCCGGCCACCGGGGCCGCGGGTTCCGCGACGACGATGAGGGCCATCTCAGACCTCCATCACTTCCTTCTCCTTCTTGGAGATGATCTCGTCGACCTTCTTCACCCCGTCGTCCGTCTCCTTCTGCACCTTGTCCGTCAGGCGCTTGGAGTCGTCCTCGGTGATCTTCTTGTCCTTGAGCTGCGCCTTGATGGCCTCGTTGGCATCGCGGCGGATGTTGCGGATGGCGACCTTGTGCTCCTCGCCCTTGGTCTTCACCTGCTTGGCGATCTCCTTGCGCCGCTCCTCGGTGAGCGGGGGGAAGGGCAGGCGGATGACCTCGCCGTCGCTCATCGGGTTGATGCCGAGGTTGGCCTCACGGATGGCCTTCTCGATCTCCTTGAGGACGGTGCGCTCCCAGGGCTTGATGACGATGAGGCGGGGCTCGGGCGAGGTGATGTTGGCCACCCCGCTCAGCGGCGTGGGCGTGCCGTAGTAGTCCACCCGGATGCCGTCGAGCAGGTTGGGGCTGGCCCGGCCGGTGCGCACCTTGGTCAGGTCCCTCTTGAGGTCATCGAGCGTCTTGTCGATACGGCTCTTCAGTTCGGTCAGGGCGTCTGCCATGTGCGGGTCTCCCCTTGTGAAGTGTCCGTGCTGCTCTCAGCTCAGGCCCAGGCGGTCTCGTTGCCACCCACCAGCGTCCCGATGTCGCCGTCCTCCCGGAAGACGGCCTTGCGGATGTTTCCGGTGGTGGTGAGGTCGAAGACGATGATGGGCAGCTTGTTGTCCATGCACAGCGAGATGGCCGTCGAGTCCATCACGTTCAGGTTCTGCTTGAGGACGTCCATGTACGTGAGCGACCGGTAGCGGCGCGCCGTGGGGTCCTTCTTCGGGTCGGCGTTGTAGATGCCGTCCACCTTGGTCGCCTTGAGGATGACCTCGGCGTTGATCTCCATGGCGCGCAGGCTGGCGGCCGTGTCGGTGGTGAAGTACGGGTTGCCGGTGCCCGCCGCGAAGATGACGACGCGGCCCTTCTCCAGGTGGCGCACCGCGCGCCGGCGGATGTAGGGCTCGGCGATCTGCTCCATCTTGATGGCCGAGAGCACCCGGGTGTGGCAGCCCTGCTTCTCCAGCGCGTCCTGCATCGCCATGGAGTTGATGCAGGTGGCGAGCATGCCCATGTAGTCGGCGCTCGCCCGGTCCATGCCCTCGGTGGAGCCGGCCACGCCGCGGAAGATGTTGCCGCCGCCGATGACCACGGCCAGCTCTATCCCCGCGTCCACCACCTCCTTCATCTCCGAGGCGATACGCGACAGCGTCGGGGGATGGATGCCGTACTTTCCATCGCCCATCAGGGCTTCACCCGACAGCTTGAGGAGGATGCGCTTGTAACGGTGCGGGATGGCGGGAGCGGACATTGGTTCCGCTTCTATCCCTGGCCCCGGCGGCGATCAACGCCGGATTGACTCCGGCGGCGGCCAGTGTCCCCTCCCCTGCCTTCCAGGCCCCCGCAACGGCGAGGGCCGCCCCACCCGGGGAGCTCCCGGACGGTGCGGCCCTCTGGAGACGCCCTCGAGGGAGGGCGCGACGACTAGGCCTGGCCCAGCGTCTTGGCGACCTCGGCGGCGAGGTCGTCCTTCTTCTTCTCGATGCCCTCGCCCACCTCGTACCGGACGAAGCGGCGCACGGCGACCTTCTCGCCGATCTTCGCGGCGCGCTCGGTGATCATCTCACCGACCTTCTTCTTGTCGTCCTTCACCCAGAGCTGGTCCACGAGGCACACCTGCTCGCAGTACTTCTCCACCTTGCCCACGAGGATCTTGTCCCACATGGCCTCGGGCTTGCCCTGCTGCTTGAGCAGCGCGCGCTGGATCTCCTTCTCCTTCTCCAGCTGCTCGGTGGGGATCTCCTCGCGGCGCACGTACTTGGGGCCGGCCGCGGCGATCTGCATGGCCACGTCCTTCACCAGGTCCTGGAAGTCCGTGTTGCGGGCAACGAAGTCCGTCTCGCAGTTGACCTCCACGATGACGCCGATACGGCCACCGTGGATGTAGGTGCCGATCATGCCCTCGGCGGCCACGCGGGCGGCCTTGCCCTCGGCGCGGGAGATGCCCTTCTTGCGCAGCCACTCCTCGGCCTTGGCGAAATCGCCACCGGTCTCGCCGAGGGCCTTCTTGCAATCCATCATGCCCGCGCCGGTCTTCTCGCGGAGCTCCTTCACCATCGAGGCGCTGACTTCGGCCATGTTCGTCTCCAGGGGCCCTCTCCGAGCGGCGGGCGCCGGGCGGGGCGTTCAGGTTTGAAGGTACTGCCAGGGTTGAAAAGGAAAAGCCGGACGGCGACATGCGCCGCCCGGCTGGACTTCATCGCGCCCCGAGGAGCGCGGCGGTATTACTCGGCGGCGGGCTCGCCACCCTCGCCACCCTCGGAGGTGGCCTCACCCGCGGCGGCGGGAGCAGCCGTGCCACCCTTCATCTCCACGAGAGGACCGCGGCGGTCGCCGCCCCGGTCACCCCCGCGATCGCCACCGCGGCGGTCGCCACCACGGTCATTGCGACGCGGCCCACGGCGGTCGTCGCGGTCGCGGCGGTCGTCACGGCCCTCGCGAGCCTCGTCCTCGTCACGGTCGGCCGCCCCGCTGGCGCGGTAGCGAGCGCCGCCCTCGATGCAGGACTCGGCGATCTTCGAGGTGAAGAGCTTGATGGAGCGGATGGCGTCGTCGTTGCCCGGGATGACGAAGTCGATGCCGTCCGGGTCGCAGTTGGTGTCCACCACGCCGATCACGGGGATGCCGAGGCGGTTGGCCTCGTGGATGGCGATGTGCTCCTTCTTCGGGTCGACGACGAAGAGGCACTTGGGCAGCTTGGACATCTCCTTCACGCCGCCCAGGTTCTTCTCCAGCTTCTCGCGCTCACGCTCGAGGGAGGCGACTTCCTTCTTGGGGAGGCGCTCGAAGGTGCCGTCCTCGGCCATCTTCTCAAGCGTCTTGAGGCGGTCGATGCCCTGCTTGATCGTCTTGAAGTTGGTCAGCGTGCCACCCAGCCAGCGGCTGGTGACGAAGAACTGACCGGCGCGGCGCGCCTCCTCCTGGATGACGTCCTGGGCCTGCTTCTTGGTGCCCACGAAGAGCACCGTGCCACCGCGCGAGGTCAGGTCCGCCACGAAGCGGAAGGCCGCGCGGGCCATGTTGACCGTCTTCTGGAGGTCGATGATGTAGATGCCGTTGCGGGCGCCGAAGATGTAGGGCTTCATCTTCGGGTTCCAGCGCTTGGTCTGGTGGCCGAAGTGAACACCGGCCTCCAGGAGCTGCCGCATCGTGATGCCGCCGGCGGCGGCCATGGCCTGCTGCTGAGTCGTATCCTGCGTTTCCATTTCGGTTCTTCCTCCACGTCCGTGGTTTTGTTTCCAGTCGCGGCCTCCCGAGGGAGGCACCGAGGACCGGCACGGGGCGTGTGCGTAGTGGGTGGACTGAAACAGCGAACCCGTCACCGATGTAGGCAGGTGACGGGCGCGCTTCTCTAACAGAACCCCTCCAGGCGGTGCAAGCTTCGCCACGCCGGGTGAAGGGTGGTGGACGGGTGCCGGGCGGCCGGGGGAGCCGGCGCCCGGTCAACCGTGAGGGCCTAGACGCTGGCCTCGGCGGCGCCGTGGCACTTCTTGTACTTCTTGCCACTGCCGCAGGGGCACGGATCGTTCCGGCCCACCTTGGGACCGCCGGCCGGGGCGGCCGCCTGCTGGCGGGTGGCCGGACGCGGGGCGGGCTCGGCCAGCTTGCCCTCGGCGTCGGCGCGACCCTCCTGCATCTGCCGCTGCCGCTGGGCCATCTGCCGCTGCAACCGGGCCGCCTCCTCGGCGGTGGCCGCCTTGGCCTGCACGCGCATCATCTGGCTGACGAACTGCGTGCTGATGACGCCGAGCATCTGCATGAAGCCGTTGTAGCCCTCCTTCTTGTACTCCTGCTTCGGGTCCTTCTGGCCGTAGCCACGCAGGCCGATGCCCTGGCGCAGGTGGTCCATGGCCAGCAGGTGGTCCTTCCACAGGGTGTCGATGGTGGCCAGGTAGCGCACCTGGAGGAAGCGCAGGAACTCCTCGCCGAACTCCTCCTCGCGGGCCAGGAAGACCTTCTCGGCGGCCTTGTAGATGTCGTCCTGGACCTCCTCGCGGGTGCCCCGGAACTCGGTGAAGCCCATCTCCAGGTTGAGCGTCTCCTTGAGGGAGCGGGTGAGCGCCTCCAGGTCCCAGGAGGCCGGGTTCTTGGACGGGCAGTACGTGTCGGTGAGGGACACGATGACGTCCTCGAGGGCGTCCAGCACCCCCTCCTTGAAGTCCGCCCAGGAGACGGTGTGCTCCGAGCGCAGCTTCACGCGCGTCTTCTTGTCCTCCTCGAACTCCACCAGCGGCAGGCCGGCACCGGCGGCCAGCACCTTGCGGCGCAGCTTGTAGATGGTGCGCCGCTGCTGGTTCATCACGTCGTCGTACTCGAGCAGGTTCTTGCGGATGTCGAAGTTGTGTCCCTCGACGCGCCGCTGGGCGCTCTCGATGGCGCGGCTGAGCCACACGTGCTCGATGACCTCGCCCTCCTCCATGCCCAGGCGCTCCATCAGGCCCGAGATGCGCTCGGACCCGAAGATGCGCATCAGGTCGTCCTCGAGCGACAGGTAGAAGCGGCTGCCACCCGGGTCACCCTGGCGGCCGGCGCGGCCACGCAGCTGGTTGTCGATGCGGCGCGACTCGTGACGCTCGGTGCCGATGATGTAGAGGCCGCCGGCGGCCACCACTTCCTCGCGCTCCTTCTGCGTCTGGGCCTTGTACCGGGCCAGCGTCTCCTCGAAGCGCTGCTTGTACGCGGCGAGCGCCTGCTGGTACTCGGTCAGGTCCACCGTCTGGCCTTCCGGGCCCGTCATCGACGCCGGAGGCTGGGGCTCGGGACCCACCTCGTTCTTGGCCATGACCTCCGGGTTGCCACCCAGGAGGATGTCCGTACCGCGACCGGCCATGTTGGTGGAGATGGTGACGGCGCCCTTGCGGCCCGCCTGCGCGACGATGTCCGCCTCGCGCTCGTGCTGCTTGGCGTTGAGGACGTTGTGCGGGATGCCGGCCTTCTTGAGGAACGTGGCGACCTTCTCGCTCCGCTCGATGGACACCGTGCCCACCAGCACCGGCTGCCCCTTCTTGTGCAGCTCCACGATGTCCTTGGCGACCGCCTCGAACTTCTCGCGCTCGGTCTTGTAGACCACGTCCTCGAGGTCCTTGCGGACCATCGCCCGGTTGGTGGGCACCACCCGGACTTCGAGGTTGTAGATCTTCGCGAACTCCTCGGCCTCGGTGTCGGCGGTGCCGGTCATGCCCGAGAGCTTGGAGTACATGCGGAAGTAGTTCTGGAACGAGATGGTCGCCAGCGTCTGGTTCTCGTTCTCGATCTTCACGCCCTCCTTGGCCTCGACGGCCTGGTGGAGGCCATCGGACCAGCGGCGGCCGGCCATGAGGCGACCGGTGAACTCGTCGACGATGATGACCTCGCCGTCGCGCACCACGTAGTCGCGGTCACGCTTGTAGAGCGTGTGGGCGCGCAGGGCCTGCTCCACGTGGTGGAGCGTCTCGATCTCCCCCGGGTCGTAGAGGTTGTCGATGTTGAGGCGCTTCTGCAGCTTGTCGATGCCGTTGTCGGTGAGGGACACCGACTTGTGCTTCTCGTCCAGGACGTAGTCCTGGTCGGGGATGAGGCCGGGGATGACCTGGTCGACGCGGTAGTACTTGTCGGTGGTGTCCTCGGTGGGGCCCGAGATGATGAGCGGGGTGCGGGCCTCGTCGATGAGGATGGAGTCCACCTCGTCGACGATGGCGAAGTTCAGCTCGCGCTGGACGTAGTCCTGCAGGCGGAACTTCATGTTGTCGCGCAGGTAGTCGAAGCCGAACTCGTTGTTCTGCCCGTAGGTGATGTCCGCCCGGTAGGACTCCTGGCGCTGACGATCGTTCAGCTCGTGCAGGATGCAGCCGGTGGTCATGCCCAGGAAGCGGTGCACGCGACCCATCCACTCGGCGTCGCGCCGGGCGAGGTAATCGTTCACCGTCACCACGTGCACGCCGCGGCCGGACAGGGCGTTGAGGTACGAGGGCAGCGTGGCGGTGAGCGTCTTGCCCTCACCGGTGCGCATCTCGGCGATGCACCCCTGGTGGAGGAACATGCCGCCGATCATCTGCACGTCGTAGTGCCGCTGGCCGATCACCCGGCGAGCGGCCTCACGCACGATGGCGAACGCGTCGAACTGCAGCTCGTCCAGAGGGC
Organism: Archangium sp.; assembly: GCF_036388035.1. Lineage (GTDB taxonomy): Bacteria > Myxococcota > Myxococcia > Myxococcales > Myxococcaceae > Archangium. The sequence continues at coordinate 11,823 of NZ_DASVSO010000650.1, read as the reverse complement.
GGCCGTTCTGCACCTCCTGCTTCATCCGTGCGGTGGCGGCGGGGAAATCTTCATCCTTCAACGCCCGCATCTTGCTTTCCAGCTCGTTGATGCGGGCTACCTTCGGGAGCGTTTTCTTGAGCTCGCGCTCATTCTTCGTCCCGATGATCTTCTTCAGCGTCCATTCGATCATGCGATTCTGACTCTCTCGCCCGAGAATCCTCGAAGGGAAGCGGCGAGTGAAGGGAAATCCCCGGAGTGTAGGGGGGATGCAGGAAGGAAACCATGTGTTTCCCCGGCGTCATTCCACCTGGCAGGCTGCCGTGCGCGCGGCAGGACAGAGTAAAGCGGAACCGAGACCACGCAATGCCCTCTCGTCGAAAAGATGACCGGCGCCCCACGAAGCGCCCTGCTCCCCGCCCTCAGAAGAAGGGCACTTCCTCCCGGGGTCCGAAGCAACCCACCACCCCGCTCCCTCCCATTCCACCGCGGGTGAAGCCTCCGCCCCTCCCCGCGGACACCCTCCCCGCCCAACCCGGGCGATGGTTGTGGACCTGCCGCGCCGGCTTCGAACAGCACCTGTACGAGGAGCTGGCGTGGGCGGGTGCCTCGCCTCGCATGCTCGGTGAGGTACTGGTGGAGAGTGAGGAGCGCCCGGCCGAACCGCCCGTCTTCGCCCGCACGGGCATCCGGGTGATCGCCTCCTTCGATTCCGGGCAGACACCCGAGCAGCTCGCGGAGTCCGTCGTGGCCCGGGTGAAGGAGTCGCTGCCCTCCGGCTCGCTCGTGCTTCAGGCCTTCACGCCCGACAGTCCGGCCGGCAACCGCCTGGCCGACGAGGCGGACGCCCTGCTGGAAGCCGTGCGAATCCGACTGCCCAAGGAGCGGCAGCTGGAGGAGACGTGGCGCGCCCGCGAGGCCGGGGCCACGCTCGTCGAGCTGTGCGTGGCGCCCGGGGTGGTGGTGGCCGGCTCCGTCCCCGCCCGCGAGGCCCTCTCCCTGTCCCCCGGTGGGCGCCAGCGCATGCGGCGTCCGGGAGATGCGCCCTCACGCGCGGCGATGAAGCTGGAGGAGGCCCTCATCAACCTCCCCTTCGAGCCGGGACGCGGCGAGGTGTGCATCGACCTCGGTGCGGCGCCAGGTGGGTGGACGCAGCGGCTGATGGCGCGCGGCGCGCGGGTGATTGCCGTGGATCCGGCGAAGCTGCTGCCGGAGCTGGCCGAGAACGTACGCGTCGAGCACGTCCAGGAGAGCGCCTTCACCTATGCCCCCGAGGAGCCGGCTGACTGGCTCTTCTGCGACATGGCCTGGCGGCCGCTCGAGGTGGCTCAACTGCTGGCCAAGTGGGGCCGGCGCGGCTGGGCCACGCACCTGGTGGCCAACATCAAGCTGCCCATGAAGGACAAGAACCCCATCCTCGTGCGGGTGCGCCACATCCTCACCGAGGAGGGCGGCTGGCAGAACCTCACCATCCGGCAGCTCTACCATGACCGGGACGAGGTGACGGTGACGGCCCACCGGACGCTCTGACACCCATGCCCTACGCCATCGACGAAGCCCTGGCCACCGCGCTGGTGGCCCTCTACCCGCGGCTCGTGCAGCGCTCGCCCGAGCCCGTGACGGTCGCGCTCCAGCGCCTGCTCGACGAGGAGCACGCACGCCGGGGCGTGCCGGACGCCACGGGGGCGCTCAATCCGCTCGCCCTCACCCAGGGCATGCTGCTCAAGGAGGAGTTCGACCTCTCCACGCACGCCCACCACGCGGGCTGGACGGTGGGCGCGCTCCTCGTGGACGTGAAGGGGATGATTCACGTCAACGCGCGCCACGGCTTCCCCGCGGGCGACGCGATGCTGCGCGCCGTGGTGGCCTCGCTCCAGGCGCAGCTCCCCGGGGCGAAGCTGGTGCGGCTGCAGGGGGACAACTTCGCCGCGCTGCTGGTGCCCACCTCGGGGCTGTCGGTGACGGAGGGGCTGCGCGAGCCCACCCGGGCCCGGCTCATGGCGGACGCGCGCGCCGCGCTGCCCGAGGGCGCCGAGGCCCCCGACTTCACGCTCGCCCTGCTGGAGCTCACCATCGAGCAGCCCACCCACTGGCAGGTGCTGGGGCCGCTCGTGTGGGGAGAGCTCGAGCGCGCCTACACCCTGGAGCGGATGGGGAACGCCGGGGGCCTTCAGCGCCGGCGGCTCCAGCTCGGGGGCTTCGTCCCCGGCGCCAGCGAGCCCTGAAAACGCGAAAGGGGCGAGGGCGCTCGGCCTTCACCCCTTCACTCGCATCCACCTGGGAGGCCCGCTCCCCGGGAGGGTTACTCCTCGAGGATGAACTTGCGCGGGTTCTGCGGGATGCCGTTGACGCGCACTTCGTAGTGCAGGTGCGGACCCGTGGAGCGCCCGGTGTTGCCCACCGCCGCGATGGTCGAGCCGCGCTTCACCCGGTCTCCCGCCTTCACCAGCATCTTCGACAGGTGGCCGTAGCGCGTCTTGATGCCGTAGCCGTGGTCGATGACGATGACGTTGCCGTAACCGCCCTCGAGCCCCGCGAACACCACCGTGCCGTCCGACGGCGCGTTGACTTCCTTGCCGTGCGGGGCCGCGATGTCCATGCCGCCGTGCGACACGCGGTCCGCCGTGTACGGGTCGAGCCGCTGGCCGAAGTCGCTCGTCACCCAGCCGCGCGTGGGCCACATGGACGGCGTGGAGGCCAGCAGCGACTTCTGGTCCTGGAAGTAGGCCTGCAGCTCCTGGAGGCTCTGCTCCTGGCGCGTGGCCTCGGCGCTCAGCCGATCCAACCGGCCCGCCAGCGCCTTGGGCGACTCCATGCTGGTGAGCTCGGTGAACTGCGTCTCCGCGGTGGGGGCGCCGACGCCCGGCTCCTGCTCCACCGGGCCCATGGCCAGATTGCGCTGCGGATCCGACAGCAGCGTGATGGCGCGCAGCTTCTGGTCGAAGCGCTCCACCCGGTCCAACGTGGAGCCGATGTGCTCGATGCGCTCGCGCACCGACTTGAGCTGGCCGCGCAGGGTGAGGTTCTCCTCACGCAGAATCCGGTTCTCCGCCGCGTCCCGGGCCACCTGGAAGTAGTGAAGGGTGGCACCCAGGGCCAGGCCCGCCAGCAGCAACACACCCCCGCTCACCTGCAGGATGAGTGACTTCGGGACGTTGAACCGCCGGACCGGGGAGTTGTGGTCCGCGATCACCATCAGGGTGTAGGACTTTTTCGCCTTCGCCAATGCCAGCTCCCTTAAGTGCGCCTCAGCGCTTCGGCGTGCGAACTCGGGGCGAGAAACTAGGTCTTCCCCGAGCGCATTTCATCTCCCCTACCCCGCCGCCCATCCTTCCGTCATCCACCGTGCGTCTCAACACACGGGAATCGTTTGGGCAGCTACCACCCGACTTCTCAGGGTGTCAAGCAAGGACACACGACACCCGACTTCCCACGTCCAGTGCCGTGGAACAATTCCATCCGCCCTCTCGAAGGGGCCGGCGTCAGGTGGACATCTGCACGACGATGACCGTGATGTTGTCGTCGCCGCCACGCTCGTTCGCCAGGTCGATGAGACGCTTGGGAACGTCCACGAGGTTGGCCGTGGCCTGCACCACCTCATGGAGCTCCCGGTCCTCGACCATGTTGGCGAGACCGTCCGAGCACAGCAGGTAGACGTCACCCGGCTCCGCCACCACCCCCATCACGTCCACCTGGACCTCTTCCTCGAAGCCCACGGAGCGCGTGATGATGTTCTTGTAGCGGGAGTGCTTGGCCTCCTCGGGGGTGATCATCCCGGCCTTGATCTGCTCGTTGACCAGCGAGTGGTCCTCGGAGATCTGCTGGATGAGGGGACCCCGGACGAGGTAGGCGCGGCTGTCGCCCACGTGCGCGAAGAACGCGAGGTTGTCGCGCACGACGAGCGAGATGACCGTGGTGCCCATGCCCGACAGGCGCGGATCCTCCTGCGCGGTGGTGAAGATGGCCAGACAGGCCTTCTCCACCGCCGTGCGGAGCGCATCCGGCAGGAGCGCGTCCTGCAGGTTGGGGCTGGTGACGAACGGGTTGTCCCGGCTGTCGCGGGCCCGTCTCAGCTCCTTGTCGATGGTCTCGACGGCGATGCGGGAGGCGGTACCGCCCCCGGCATGGCCACCCATACCATCCGCAACGACGTAGAGCTGGAGCTCATCGTCGATGAGGAAGCTGTCCTCGTTATGGTTGCGCTTACGCCCCACGTCCGTGAGGCCGGCCGAGACGACCTTCATACGGGGAGCCGCGGTCTGCCCTGCGGTTCTGGACACGGGGGGGATGCTATGTGACGGGACGTGTCGGAGCAAGGAGGCGTTGCATGCCTCCTCGCTACGCGGTGCGGCGCAGCCTGCCCCTCGAGCCACCTTCCGGGGCTGGCTCCCTGCGGGCCCGGGGGGGTCCGGACACCCGGTGGGCCGAGCGCACCAGGGCCTCCGCTGCTCCCAGCGCCTCGCGCGTCACCTCCACCCCGGACATCATCCGCGCGAGCTCCTGGGTCCGCTGCGCGCCGGCCTCCAGGGCCACCACCTCGGAAACGGTGCGCTCGCCCTTGAGTCCCTTGCGGATGAGCAGGTGGGCGTCCGCATAGGCCGCCACCTGGGGCAGGTGGGTGATGCACAGCACCTGACGGTGCCCACTCACGTCCTTGATCATCCGTCCCACCACGTCCGCGATGGCGCCACTCACCCCGGAGTCGGCCTCGTCCAGGACGTAGCAGCCGCAGCCATCACTGTCCGCCAATGCACGCTTGAGGGCCAGCAGGAGGCGGGAGGCCTCGCCGCCGGAAGCCACCTTGGCCAGCTGCCGAGAAGGCTCGCCCGGGTTGGCACTGAAGAAGAACTCCACGTCGTCCAGGCCCTCGGACTTGAGCTGGGTGCCGGGCGTCACCCGCACCTCGAAGGCCGCCTTGCCCAGCGCGAGCAGTCCCAGCCCCTCGCGCACCTGGGTGCCGAAGGTGACGGCGCACGAGGCGCGCGCCCGGGACAGGGCCTCGCCACTGCGGCGCGCCCGCTCCTCCACGGCCTTGCGCTCCCGGGCGAGCTGCTCCAGCACCTCCTGCCGGTTGTCCAGCGTGGAGAGCTCCGTCTCCAGCGCGTCCCGCTTCTGCAACACGCCGTCCAGGGTGGTGGCGTGCTTGCGGCACAGCCGCTTGAGGGCATCCAGGCGGTCATCCACCTCACCCAGCCGCGCCGGGTCGGACTCGAGGCCCTCCACGTAGCGGCTGAGCCGGCGCTGCGCCTCCTCGAGCTCCGAGAGGGCCGAGCCCAACGCCTCGGCCACGGGGGCCAGCGAGGCGTCGCACTTCGTCGCCTCGTTCACCAGCCCCAGCGCGCGCCCCACCTTCTCCACGGCGCTCGACTCCTCGCCGCCGAGCAGCAGCTCCGCCTCGGAGCCCTGCCGCTTGAGCTTCTCCGAGCTGGCCAGCCGGCGCCGCTCGGCGTCCAGCCGCGTGTCCTCGCCCGACTCCGGGTCCAGGCGGGTGATCTCATCCAACTGGAAGCGCAGGAACTCGGCGCGCTCGCGCAGCCGGGACTCGTCCCCGCCCAGCGCCTCCATGCGCGACACCACCTCCGCCACGGCCGCGTAGTCGCGCCCATAGGCGGCGAGCTGCTCCTCCAGCCGCCCGTACCGGTCCAGCAGGGCCCGGTGCAGCCCGGAGTCGAAGAGGCTCACGTGCTCGTGCTGACCGGCGATGTCCACCGCGCCGCGCATGAAGCGGGCCAGCACGCCCACCGTCATCAGGGAGCCATTGATGTAGGCCTTGGCGCGGCCGTTGCGGCCCACCACCCGGCGCACCAGCACCTCTTCGCCGAGGTCCGGCAGCCCCAGCTCCTCCATCCGCTCGGCGAGCACGGGGGTGCGTTCGAAGACGCCCTCCACCGAGGCCTCGTCGCAGCCGGCGCGAATGGCGTCGGCATCCGCCCGCCCGCCCAGCAAAAGCCCGAGCGCGTCCACCAAGATGGACTTACCCGCGCCAGTTTCGCCCGTGAGCACGGTCAGGCCGGCCCCGAACGTCACCTCCACCTCCTCGATCACCGCCACATTCGAAATGCGCAAGCCCAGCAGCACGGTGCCCTCCTTCGCCATTCGGACCGTACCTGAACAACCTAGCAGTGGCCTCTGACACTGCACAAGCGTTCCGTCCCGTGGCTCGTGCGGCAGCTTGCATGCACGGAGGGTGATGTGAGCCGTCGGACTCTCGTGTAGTCCTCCAGGGTCACTCGCCCTGCAGCAGGTCCGCGATGTCCTCTTCGGTGAGGATCTTCCCCATGTCGCTGTCGGCGCCGAGCACCCCCGCGGCCAGGTCCTTCTTGCGCTTTTGGAGGCTGAGAATCTTCTCCTCCACAGTGCCGCGGGTAATGAGCTTGTAGCTGATGACGGCGCGCGTCTGGCCGATGCGGTGGGTACGGTCCGTCGCCTGATCCTCCACCGCCGGGTTCCACCACGGGTCGTAGTGGATGACGTAGTCGGCCGCGGTGAGGTTGAGGCCGGTGCCGCCCGCCTTGAGGCTGATGAAGAAGAGCGGCGGTCCGTCCGGGCGGTTGAACTCGTCCACCTTGCCCATGCGGTCCTTGGTGCGGCCGTCGAGGTAGAGGTAGCTCAGGCCGCGCCGATCCGCCTCGCCCTTGAGCAGCTCCAGCATCTCGGTGAACTGGCTGAAGACGAGCGCGCGGTGCCCCTCGGCGACCAGGTCGTCCACGAGCTGGCCGAAGCGCTCCAGCTTCGCGCTGCTCGGCAGCAGCGTGCCCGGAGGCATCTTGAGCAGACGCGGATCGCAGCACACCTGACGCAGCCGCATGAGGGCCGCGAGGATGGAGACGCGGCTGCGCTTGAAGCCCATCTTCTCGATGGACTCGCTCACCTTGCGGCGGCTCTCATCGAGCACCTCGCGGTAGAGGGCGGCCTGACCGGGCTCCATCTCGCACCAGGCCACGCTCTCCGTCTTGGGCGGCAGGTCCTTGGCCACCTCCGTCTTCAGGCGGCGCAGGATGAAGGGCTGGATGCGGCGGCGCAGCCGGTCCCTGGCGGTGGCGTCGTTGGCCACCTGGATGGGCTGCTCGAAGCGGTCGCTGAAGCCCTCGGCGCTCCCGAGGAAGCCCGGCATGAGGAAGTCGAAGAGACTCCACAGCTCGCTGAGCCGGTTCTCCAGCGGCGTACCGGTGAGCGCGAGGCGCGTATCGCTCGGCAGCGACTTGCACGCCTGCGCGGTGGCGCTGTCCGCGTTCTTGATGTTCTGCGCCTCGTCGAGGATGACGTAGCGGAAGCCCACCTCGCTGAGCGCCTCCAGGTCGCGCCGCACCAGCGCGTAGGACGTGAGCACGAGGTCCGCGCCCTTGAGGTCCTCGACGCGCTCCTTGCGGTCCTGGCCGTGCCAGATGATCGTCTTGAGGCCCGGGGTGAAGCGCTCGGCCTCGCGCTCCCAGTTGGCGAGCACGCTGGTGGGAGCCACCACGAGCGACGGCTTGCGCCCCTCCTCGTTGGCCACCTTCTGCAGGAGGCTCAGGGACTGGATCGTCTTTCCGAGACCCATGTCGTCCGCGAGGATGCCGGACAGGCCGTGACGGTGGAGGAACCACAGCCAGGACAGGCCCGCCTCCTGGTAGTGGCGCAGCGTGGCCTGGAGGCCGTCGGGGACGCCTGCCTTGGGCACCCCGTTGGTGTCGCGCAGCTCCGTCATGGCCTTGCGCGCCTTGGCCTCCACCTCGGTGAACTCGCCGAGCTCCACCAGCAGGTCCAACGCGACGGCCTGGTGCAGCGGCAGGCGCGTGCGGGTGCGGCCGGGCATGGCACCGGCCTCTTCCAACAGGTCCGCGGCGCGCTTGATCTCCGCGATGTCCGCCTCGGCGAAGGTGCCGTCCTTGAGCGGAATGAAGCGGCGGCCCGAGTCGAGCCACATGCGCACCGCGCCCAGGTCCACCGCCTGGTCATCGGTGACGAACTCGGCGTCCAGCTCGAACCAGCTCACCCCGCTCATGCCCACGCGGATGCGCGGACGCAGCTTGGGCCGCAGGCGCACCTTGGGGGCCTGTACGCCGTAGCGCTCCCACTCATCGGGCAGCGACGCGAGGCCGCGCGCCCAGAACTCGATGGCGCTGTCACCACTGCCCTCGTAGGCGTGGGTGTGGTTGTCGTAGCGCAGCCCCATCTCCAGCAGGCGCTTGCCCGCGCCGCGCTCGAGCTCCTCCCGGCGCCGGTACAGCTTGCGGCCGTCGGTGCCCACACCACTGGCGTAGCCCAGGTGCGAGGCGGTGGGGGACACGGGCACGGTCGTCTGCCCGTAGCGCGCGGCGAGCTGCACCTTCACGCGCTCGGGCGTGCCCTCGAGCGTGAGGACGAAGTGGGGCTCCACGGACTCGTCCACGTCGATGTCGTCCGCCTTGAGCGCCATGCGGAAGCGTGGCAGGTGGGCGGCGAAGAACGTGAGCACCCGGTCGAGCTGGCCCACCGGGAAGGACATGGTGGGCTCCAGCAACCACTTGCGCACCAGACGGGGCGGCAGGTCCGGCTCCACCTGGTGGAGCGACTGGCCGGAGAGGATCCACGTCCGCATGCCCGCGAGCAGGATGACGTCCTTGAGGGCCAGGCTCGTCCCGTCCGGCATGAGCAGCTCGATGCGGGCGGTGGCGCCATCCGGGCGGGACTCGAGGTGGATCTGCGGCCGCACCGGCTCTTCCGAGAAGAGCAGCGCGGTGCCCCGGTAGATGACGCGGCGCTGGCGCAGCAGCTCGAGCAGCTCGCAGAGGTCCTCGTCGGAGACGACGATGCGCGAGTCGTACCGGTGCTCGTGCTTCGCGAGGATGATGAAGACACGCTCATCGGCCGGCGCGATGCGGGTGCCGGCCTGGAGCATGCGCTTCACATGCACGGGCCCCTTCATCTGCGCATCCTGGCGGCGCACGTCCACCAGCCAGTGGCGTCCGCCAGGGCCCGTGTTGGAAGGGGTGAGCCGGTAGAGGAACTCGTAGTCCGGCTGGGCGGAGAGGCCGAGCCAGCTCTCCACCTTGGCGAGCGCGGGGAGGCTCACCCCGTCCCCCAGGGGAGTCTCCGCCATGGCGATGGGAGCCTCGGAGTCGGCGTCCATCTCCTCGTCTGGCGGGAACTCGGGCGCGGCGGCGGGCGCGGCGGCCGCGGCGGGCGTGGGAGCAGGCGCGGCGGCCGCGGCGGCGGCGTTCATGGAGGCACGCAGGCGCGCCGCGTAGACGAGGGCCGCGGCCACCACGTGCTGGCAGTGAGGCCCCGAGACGTTCCAGGACGCACAGGTGCACTTGGAGGTGGCCCGGCCCTCTCCCACCTCGATCGCGACCTCGTAGCGCGCCTCGTTCGGGGGAACCCCGGCCACCTGGGCGCGAATGAGGTTGCCCTCGCGTTGGAGCCCGAAGACGCGACGGGTCTCCGCGGCCTCGCGACCCTTCTGGAAGGTGGTGGGCTGAACCTCCGCCTTGAGGGCGCGCAGCCACTGTCCATCAGGCGGAAAAGGGGCTTCTCGTGTGTCGGCGATGGAAGGCACGTTCTCGCAAGTCCCTTGGGTCCCCCCGGTACGAGGGGAATCCGTTCGATTACCACAGACGGGGATCCGCCGCCGTGGGAATAATATATGGGGTGGCCGGGCATCGGTTGCTCGGTCATCCACCGCACGGCTCACACCTGTGCGAGCATCGGCCGTCGAAATGGAACGCTCCACCCGCCCCCGAGTTTTCGTCACACGACAACTCCCCGGAGACGCGCTCGCCCGGCTGGCCGGACAGGTCTCACTCCGCGTATGGGAGGAGCCGCTGCCTCCTCCACGGGAGGTATTGCTCACCCAGGCCCAGGAGGTGGAGGGGCTCATCACCCTGCTGACCGACCGGGTGGATGAGGCCCTGCTCGCCTCGGCGCCGGGCCTGCGGGCCGTCAGCAACGTGGCGGTGGGCTACGACAACATCGACGTGGCGGCATGCACCTCGCGGCGCATCCCCGTGGGCAACACGCCCGGGGTGCTCACGGAGACGACGGCGGACTTCGCCTTCGCCCTGCTGATGGGGCTGGCGCGGCGGGTGGCGGAGGCGGACGCGTATGTCCGGGCGGGCCACTGGAAGACGTGGGAGCCCGGCCTGCTGCTGGGCACGGACGTGTACGGGGCGACGCTGGGCCTCGTGGGGCTGGGCGCCATCGGGACGGCGGTGGCCCGGCGGGCACGCGGCTTTGGAATGCGGCTCCTGTACGTCAGCCGCCAGCCCCGACCAGCGCTGGAGGCGGAGCTGGGGCTCACGCGCGTGGACAAGGCCACGCTGCTGGCCGAGTCGGACTTCGTCTCGCTGCACGTGCCGCTGAACGCGGGCACCCGGCACTGGCTGGGGCGGGCGGAGTTCGCGGCGATGAAGCGCGGGGCACTGCTGGTGAACACGGCACGAGGGCCGGTGGTGGACCCGGCCGCGTTGGCGGAGGCCCTGGCGAGCGGACACCTGGGAGGCGCCGCGCTCGACGTGACCGACCCGGAGCCCCTGCCCCTGGACAGCCCGCTGTTGAAGCTGCCCAACGTCCTGCTCGCTCCGCACATCGCGAGCGCGAGCCACGCCACCCGTGGGCGCATGGCGTCCATGGCGGTGGACAACCTCCTCGCCGCACTGGCGGGCCACAAGCCTCCCCACTGCGTCAACCCGGAGCTCTTCCCATGAGCAACTCCCCTTCCCCCTTCATCCCCGGCCACGACTCCAACCTCCTCGAGGACGTGAAGGCGCGCATCCGCGACGTGCCGGACTTCCCCAAGCCGGGCATCGTCTTCAAGGACGTGACGCCGGTGCTGGCGGACCCGCACCTCTTCGGGCGGGTGGTGAACGCGATGGCCGCGCCCTTCCGCGGCCGGCACATCTCGAAGGTGGTGGGCGTGGAGGCACGCGGCTTCCTGCTGGGAGCCCCCATCGCCCTCGCGCTGCACGCGGGCTTCGCGCCGGCACGCAAGCCGGGGAAGCTGCCCTACAAGACGGTGACGGAGCGCTACGCGCTGGAGTACGGCGCCGACGGGCTGCAGCTCCACGAGGACGCGGTGGGGCCCGGGGACCGGGTGCTCATCGTGGACGACCTGCTGGCCACCGGCGGCACGGCCGAGGCCACCGCGAAGCTGGTGACGAAGCTCGGTGCCGAGGTGGTGGGCTTCAGCGTCCTCATCTCGCTCGACTTCCTCCCCGGGCGCGAGCGCCTGGGCCGCGAGAAGGTCTGCGCGCTCCTCTCCTACTGAGAGCCCGCACACCCGCCTTCCGCTCACGAACCCACACGGAAACCGGGGGCTCCGGTTGACACCGCCCGTCGGCCGCCTTATAAATTGGTCAACCAACCTAGAAATGGAACCGGAGATGGCCCGCCCATCGAACACGGAGGAGCGCCGCCAGCAGATCGTCCAGGGACTGCTGCGCGTCATGGCCGAGCGTGGCTACGAGCGCGCCTCCATCGCGGAGATCGCGAAGGCGGCGGGGCTGAGCCCGGGGCTGGTGCACTACCACTTCACGGAGAAGCAGGAGATCCTCCTCACGCTGGTGGAGCAGCTCGCGACGCGCGTGCGCGAGCGGGTGAAGGCGCGAGTGGAGCGGAGCCGGGGCGGAGCGCGGTCCCAGGTGGACGCCTTCCTCGAGGCCTTCCTGGCCACGGGAGACGACGCGGACCCCGCCTCGGTGGCGGCGTGGGTGACGATCAGCGCGGAGGCGGTGCGGCAGCCCGAGGTGCGCGCGGCCTACGAGAAGGTGGTGCGCGCGGACCTGGAGCTCCTGGAGGAGCTGGTCGGCGCGGTCATCGGCCGCCGGAGGGCCCGGGCGGTGGCGGCGGGCCTCTTCGCGGCGGTGCAGGGCTACTTCGTCCTGGCGG
>NZ_DASVSO010000649.1:0-4687 GCF_036388035.1 Archangium sp. | reverse complement strand
CCTTCCGCTATGTGCACCTCGTGGTGGTGGGCGAGTCGAAGGACACCACCAGCATCCCCGCCACCCTGGAGAAGGTGCCCGCCATCGCCCCGCGCTTCGGTGCCGAGGTGAAGCCCTCGGAGCTCGGGGGCCAGCGCGTCTACCTCACCTCGTACCGGCAGGGCGAGGGCGCGCACTTCGCCGCGGTGGGGGACAAGGTGGTGATGGCCGCGCCGCAGTCCCGCCTCGAGGCGGCGCTCACGGGACTCAAGGGCCCCGCGGGCCAGAATCCCGTGGCCGAGGACCTGCGCGGAGTGCTCCAGGGTCCGGTGCTGGGGGCGGTGCTGGACTGGCGGCGCCTCTCCGACGCGGTGAAGGGGCTGCCCTCCGAGGCCTGGGGCATCGGCGGCTTCGCCATCAAGGCGACCACGGTGCGCTGGCTGGAGGCCACGGATGACCTCCGCGCGGTGACGCTGGGCCTCTCCGAGAAGGAGAAGGCCGTGCAGGCCGAGCTCACCCTCTGGCTGGTGCCTCCCAAGTGATCCGCGCACGAGACATCGTCAAGCAGTACCGCGACGGGGATGGCACCGAGGTGCGCGTCCTGGATGGGCTGTCGCTCGACGTGGCGGATGGCGACTTCGTCGCGGTGGTGGGCCCCTCGGGCAGTGGCAAGTCCACGCTGCTGCACCTGCTGGGCGGGCTGGACGTCCACTACCAGGGCGACGTGGAGGTGGCCGGCGTGAAGCTGTCGGGCCTGAAGGACAAGGCGCTCGCGCGCTTTCGCAACCAGCACGTGGGCTTCGTCTTCCAGTCCTTCCACCTCATTCCCAACCTGTCCGCGGTGGAGAACGTGCTGATGCCCTCGCACTTCGGCGCCGCCAACCTGGAGGCCCGCAAGCGCGCCGAGGCCCTGCTCGACCGGGTGGGGCTGCTGGCCAAGAAGGACCGCTCCCCGGTGCGGCTCTCTGGCGGCGAGCGGCAGCGCGTGGCCATCGCCCGCGCCCTCTTCACCGGGCCCCGGCTGCTCCTCTGTGACGAGCCCACCGGCAACCTCGATGCCGCCACGGGCGCCGGTGTCATCTCGCTCTTCGAGGAGCTGCACCGCGAGGGCCTCACCCTGCTCGCCGTCACCCACGAGGAGCGGATGAGCTCGGCGGCCAGACGCGTGCTGCGCCTCAAGGAAGGCCGGCTCGTCGAGGAGCCCCGGCCGGCCCTGGCGGGAGGTGCGTCATGAGGGGCGCGGCGCTGGCCCAACTGGTGCGGCTGAGCCTCTCGCGCGAGCGGCGGGGCGCGTTCTTCTCCGCCTTCGGCGTGGCCATGGGTGTGGGGGCGCTCGTCTTCTTCCTGGGCCTGGGCCTGGGGGTGGGCCGCGTCATCCGCGAGCGCATCTTCCCCAACGACGCGCGGCTGGTGGACGTGGTGCCACCCGCGGTGTCGCTCGGCTCGTTCCTCGGCGGCGGCAAGCTGGACGCCGTCATGGTGGAGCGGCTCCAGGCGCTACCCGACGTGGAGAAGACGTACCGGAAGATGAGCGTGCGCGCCCCCGCCGCGAGCCTCTACAACGGCGACTTCTTCGGCCGGAAGCTGCGCATGGGCATGGACGTGCTCGCGGTGGGCGTGGAGCCCGGGCTCGTCGAGGGCGACGTGCAGCTGGGCAAGTTCGTGGACGCGGGGCCGGGTCAACCCATCCCGGGCCTCATCTCCACGCGGCTGCTGGAGATCTACAACAACACCTTCGCCCCGGCCCGGAAGCTGCCGCGGCTGGCGCCGAGCATGCTCGTCGGCTTCACCGTGCCGGTGGACTTCAACCGCTCCTACGTGGCGGCCCCGTTGCCGGATGTGCCGGTCATCACGTCCCAGGTGCAGGTGGTGGGCGCGTCGGATCGCGCGCTGCTCGCGGGCGTCACCATTCCGCTGGACACGGCCATCCGCCTCAACCGCGAGCTGGGCCAGGACACGGAGACGTACTCCGGCGTCACGCTGGTGGCCTCCAGCCCGGGCGCGGTGCCTCGCCTCATCGAGTCCGTGAGGGAGATGGGCCTGGAGATCGACGACCAGGAGCGGCGGCTCGCGGAGAACGTGGGGGCGGCGGTGGCCCTCACCACGTCCGCGCTGGCGCTGCTGTCCATCCTCATCTGCGTGCTGGCGGCGGTGAACATCGCCCATGCGCTGAGCGCCTCGGTGCGCGCGCGCGCCAAGGAGATTGGCGTCATGCAGGCGGTGGGGGCCTCGCGCTCGGACGTGCGCAACATCGTCCTGGCCGAGGCGGGCGTGGTGGGGCTGGCCGGCGGGCTCCTGGGCACCCTCGCCGCCCTCGTGCTCGCGCTGGTCATGGATCGGCTCGCGACCTCCTACCTCCCGCAGTTCCCCTTCAAGCCCGAGAGCTTCTTCTCCTTCCCCTGGCCGGTGGTGGTGGGGGGAGTGATGCTAGGGTTGTTGGCCGCGCTGGCCGGGGCCTGGTTCCCCAGCCATCGCGCCGCCGCCACCGACCCCGCACGCACGCTCGCCGGATGAAGCTGCCCTCCACCAAGACGACCCTGGCCAACGTGGCCTGTCTGTTGGCCCTCCTGTGGCTCTACGGGGGAGACCTGCTGGACGCCGTTCGCGCCCGGAGCGCCGAGGTGTCCGCCTTCCTGGAGCCGCCCACGATGGTGTGGCCCGCGGTGGTGCTGGTCGTCACGCTGGGGGTGCTCGGCGTGGTCGCCTGGGGCGTGGGGCGCGGGCGGCCCGAGGACTTCAAGGGCTACCGGCTGCTGCCCATCGTCCTGGTGTGCGCGCTCTTCTTCGACATGGTGCTCCTCGAGAGCCGCGTGCCGCTGCGCCCCGAGGACGTGGCCTTCATGTCGGTGAGCCGCTTCCAGCAGCAGGCCCAGGCCCTGGCCAACGAGCGCGCCGTGCCCTCGGACCCGGCGGTGCTGCGTCCGCTGGTGGAGGAGATGGGCCAGCCCCCGTACCTCGTGCGGGGGACGCGCGCCCTGGCGTGGTCGCTCCAGGTGCGCCGGGACTGCCAGGGGCCCGTCACGGAGGCGCCGGGCCTGGAGGTGGGGACCATCCTCTACTGCGTGGCCCCCCAGCGCGACGCCGCCTGGGTTACCCTGGTCGGTCTGCCAGCGGGCGAGCGCTTCGGCCATCCCGCCGTGCTGTCCGTGGACGGGGAGCCACACGTGGCGGTCGTGCAACCCGCACTCCCCGAGGAAGAAACGCCGGCTGGCCCTGGGATGGAGCCCTTCCGGGGGGGGAAAGAGACCTCAGCGGCCGAGCAAGCCCCCGGGGCCCTGGACGCTGGGGAAGTGGCTCCGGCTCCCAGTCCCTGAGAGGGTCCCGGGAGGAAGGTGACGCCCCATGGTTGACCCTATGGAGGGGCGGTCGCTAGGCTCGGCTGTCAAACACCGAGCCACGTACCCCCCGTGACGACCACTCAACCGAAGCGGCAACCCATCCCGTTTGGGAAATATCTCCTCCTCGACCGCATCAACATTGGCGGCATGGCGGAGGTGTGGCGCGGCAAGATGTTTGGCGCAGGAGGTTTCGAGCGCCTCGTCGCCATCAAGCGCATCCTGCCCAACATCGCCGAGGACGACGAGTTCATCTCGATGTTCATCGACGAGGCGAAGATCAGCGTGCAGCTGAACCACGCCAACGTCGCGCAGATCTACGAGCTGGGGCAGATCTCCAACAGCTACTTCATCGCGATGGAGTACATCCCCGGCAAGGACATGCGGGCCATCTTCGACCGTTGCCGGAAGAAGGGTGAGCCCGCGCCCGTGCCGCTGGTGGCCTTCATGGTGTCCAAGATGTGCGAGGGGCTCGACTACGCCCACCGCAAGAAGGACAACATGGGGCGGGACCTGAACATCGTCCACCGCGACATCTCGCCCCAGAACATCCTCATCTCGTTCGAGGGCGAGGTGAAGGTCATCGACTTCGGCATCGCCAAGGCGGCGGGCAAGGCCACCAAGACGCAGGCCGGCATCCTCAAGGGCAAGTTCGGCTACATGAGCCCGGAGCAGATCCGCGGCCTGCCGCTGGACCGGCGCAGCGACATCTTCGCCATCGGCGTGTGTCTCTACGAGATGCTCACCGGCGAGCGGCTCTTCGTGGGCGACAGCGACTTCAGCGTGCTGGAGAAGGTGCGCAAGGCCGAGGTGGCCCCGCCCTCCACGTACAACAAGCGCATCCCCGAGGCGCTGGAGAAGATCGTCCTCAAGGCGCTCGCGCGTGACGTGGACGAGCGCTACCAGTACGCCAACGAGCTGGGCGATGACCTGCAGCGCTTCCTGCTCACCTCCGAGTCCATCTTCAGCCGCAAGGACCTCATGCAGTACATGAAGTCCACCTTCGCGGAGGACGTGGAGCGCGAGAAGCTGCGGCTGCAGGAGTACGCGGACATCCGGCCCCCCGAGGGCATGATGGCCGCCATCGAGATGGGCTTCAGCGGCGCGTCCTCGGCCCCGCAGGTGCCTTCCAGCCCGCCGGTGCCGAGCCTGCCGCCCGTGGAGGCCCCGCCGCCGCCGCCCAGCCCCACGGGCGTGCGCCGCTCGCCCACGCTCGGTGCGCTGCCCAAGCTGACGGCCCCCGCGCCCCTGGCCCCGCCTGTCCCGGAGGAGGAGGAGTCCGGGGCGACGATGGTGGTGAGCGGCCCCGAGTACTTCGAAGAGCCGACCACCCAGCCGGGGATGGTGGGCCCCGGGCGCAAGGTGACGCCGGT
>NZ_DASVSO010000648.1:0-3686 GCF_036388035.1 Archangium sp. | reverse complement strand
ATCGAGCTGTCCGTCGGCGCCGACCACGGACACGCGCTGCTCACCGTGCGGGACGGGGGCATCGGCATCGAGCCCGGCAACCTCTCGCGCATCTTCGACCGCTTCGAGCGCGCCGTGTCCGAGCGGCATTACGGGGGCCTCGGGCTGGGGCTCTACATCACGCGCCAAATCGTCGAGGCGCTCGGAGGCTCCATCGAGGCCCAGAGCACCCCCGGCGAGGGCGCGACCTTCCTCGTGACGTTGCCAGGCCTCCACGCCGCGCTCCAACCGGTGCAGCAGGTGCCCTGAAAAAAAGATGAGGCGGCGCGCCCGGGGAGGGGATCCGGACGCGCCGCCTCCGCCGCCTCGCACCCACACGGGTGGTTGGCGGAAGTGCAGCCCTACTGCGATGTAGGCTCCGGTGGTCTTCCCAGGGAACCACCGCAACCCGCGGCGCCTCTTCGCGCCGACACTCTTGGGTATAGCTGGAGGGTCTGACATGCCCGTGGGCCCCGGCGTCTCCCCGGCGCCGGGGCCCACGGTTCCTCCGCCAACCGCCAGCCTTCGTTCTACACGGAGGGTCTGACACGCCCGCGCTGCCGGTGGTTCCCTTGCCGTCGGGGACGCGCCCTGGCTTGATTCGGGGCGGGGAGGGGGCCTATTGCGCACCTCCTGCGACAGCGAGGACTCAGGACGATGGCGATTCGATGCGTGGTGTTGGATTTCGACGGGACCTTCACGGACGCGACGGCGGAAGGGACGCCCTTCGTCCAGCACTTCCGTCGGCGCCTGTCCGAGGTGCTGGGCCGCGACGTGATGGAGGCGGGCTGGGCGCAGGTGGAGCACGAGGTGGCGACGAGCTCCGAGGAGCACGGCTGGGAGGTGGGAGGCCGCATCGTGGCGCCGGCCCTCGCGGACCCGTACCTGCTGGCCAACTTCGTGGCGCGGCGGCTGTGCGACAGGCTCGGGGTGCTGCCGGACAAGGCCGAGCGCGCGAAGCTCTTGGACACGCTCTACCGCGAGGCGTACGCGCAGGTGGGCATGGCCTTCAAGCCCGAGGCCAAGGAGGTGCTGGAGGCGCTGCTGGACACCGGGCTGCCCGTGCACGTCGTCACCAACGCGCACACGGACACGGTGGAGGCCAAGCTGACGAAGCTGGCCCCGCGCGGCCGCGAGCGCCTGCGGGTGTCGGGTGACGCGCGCAAGTTCCTCATCGAGGACCCGGCGACGCCCGATGCCGTCTTCTCCGCCCTGTCCGAGACGACGCGGGCGGCCCCGCTGGTGCGCCCCATCCACCTGCGCCGCGGCCGCTACTACGAGGCGCTGCGCCGCATCTGGGACGAGACGGACACCTCGCCGGAGACGACGCTGGTGGCCGGCGACATCTACGAGCTGGACCTGGCGATGCCCGCGGCGCTCGGGGCCAGCGTGCAGCTCGTGGCCCGCGCCAACACGCTGGAGTACGAGCGCCAGGCCATCGCCGCGCTCGGCTCGCGCGGCGGCATGGACCCGAGCCTGCGCGCCATCCTCCCGCGCCTGCGCTAGCGCTCCGTGTCCCCCTCGTCGTTCCGCTCGGCCTCCCCCTCCGCCCGTTCGGCCGGGTTGAGCGCCACCCCCGGGCGCTGGGGGTGGGTGAGCGGCTCGGGGCGGGGGACGGGGCGGGTGTAGAGCCTGTCGCCACCCGCCAGGAGGTTCTTGCCCTGCTCCTGCTGCTGCAAGGCGAAGCGCTCGCGATCTCGCCGGCGGATGTCCTCCTCCACCTCCGCCACGCGCTCGGGCGACAGCCCCAGCTCCCCCAGCGCGGCACGCCCGAAGGCGATGGCGCTCTCGAAGGTCTCGCGCAGCTGGAAGTGCGCGCCGCGCTCCACCAGCTCCAGCGCGTGCACGCGGTCGTACGCGCGCACGTACAGCCGCGCGAGGGGGAAGGACGTCCGGCACAGCTCCACGATGCGGGTGGCCGCCTCCTTGTGCTCCACGCACACGCAGATGAGCCGCGCCCGCCCCGCGCCCGCGGAGCGCAGCACGTCCAGCCGCGTGCCGTCGCCGTAGTAGAGCTTGAAGCCGAAGCGCTCGGCGGCCTCCAGCATCTCCACGTCATTGTCGATGATGGTGACGTCGATGCCCTCGGGCAGCAGCAGCTGGCAGACGATCTGCCCGAACCGCCCGAAGCCGATGACGAGCACGGAGCCGCGCGCCCCCTCGAAGTGCTCCTCGCGCTCGGGGGCCGCGCGCGTGCGGGCGAGCCGCGGGGCGAGCGCGGCCAGCAGCGGCGTGAGCGCCATGGTGAGGGTCACGAGCGCGACGAGCAGCGTGGCCTGCTCCTGCTCCATCACCTTGGCGGCCACCGCGGTGGAGAACAGGACGAAGCCGAACTCGCCGCCCTGCGGCAGCAGCAGCGCGGTGCGGATGGCCACCTCGTGCCCGTCGCGCAGCAGCCGCATCAGCCCGTACACCACCGTCGTCTTGATGACGGTGACGGTCACCACCGCGCCGAGCAGCAGGGGCCAGCTGCGCGCGATGAGCCCGAGGTCCACCGTCATTCCGACGGAGATGAAGAAGAGCCCGAGCAGCAGCCCCCGGAAGGGCTCGACGTCCGCCTCGAGCTCGTGCCGGTAGCTCGACTCGGCGAGCAGGACGCCCGCGAGGAACGCGCCGAGCGCGGAGGACAGCCCGACGTATGTCATCAGCGTGGCCGCCGCGATGACGACGAGCAGGGCGGCGGCCGTCATCACCTCATGGGCGCCCGAGCTCGCGAGCAGGCGGAAGAAGGGGTTGAGCAGGTAGCGGCCCGTGAGCACCACCGCGGCCACGCCGCCCAGCATCTTCGCCGCCGACAGCCACACCGGGTCGCTCCCGGCCGCTTCCACCGGGGAGAGCAACGCCACGAGCGCGAGCAGCGGAACGATGGCCAGGTCCTGGAGCAGCAGGATGGCGAAGGCCTTCTGGCCGTGGGGGTGTTGCACCTCGCCGCGCTCGCCGAGCAGCTGCATGACGAGGGCCGTGGACGACAGCGCGAGCCCGAGCCCCGCGATGAGCGAGGCCCGCCAGGGGCGTCCCACCAAGAGGAGCGGGTAGATCATGGTGAGCAGGCCGCAGATGACGACCTGCGCCGTGCCGAGCACGAAGATGTCGCGGCGCATGGCCCACAGCCGCGAGAGGTTGAGCTCCAGGCCGATGAGGAAGAGGAAGAGCACGACGCCGAGCTCGGCGACATGCATCACCGAGGTGGAGTCGGAGAAAAGGCCGAGGCCGAAGGGGCCGATGACGAGCCCCGCGGCGAGGTAGCCGAGGATGGAGCCGAGGCGCAGCCGGCGGAAGAGGGGCACGGCGATGACCGCCGCGCCAAGGAAGATGAGCGCCTGGACGTAGACAGGAGCCTGGGGGCTGGCGGCCATGGGAGTACATGGCATCCTCGCCGCGAGCTTCCAACGGCACCAGCGGCCAGAGACGCCGGAGTCATGTGATGAACCGACGCCCGCGCAGGCGTAGAGTGGCATGTCTCCACAGCTGCTCATGGGGGGTCAGCAGATGCACGGTGTCCGGAAGTTGTGCCTCGTCCTCGTCGCTGGCGCGCTCGCCAGTGCCTGTGCCACGTACGTCTTCCACACACGGATGAAGGGGGAGCCGATGAGAAGGATGCGAGGGTGGGCAGGGGCCCTACGGGGTACATCGCTGGCGCTCGTGCTGGCGCTGGCGCCGGGGTGCAA
>NZ_DASVSO010000647.1:0-4118 GCF_036388035.1 Archangium sp. | reverse complement strand
CCGCTGCATCAAGCCGGGGGGGCAGCTCCTCGTCGCCAACTTCATCACCACCCAGCCCATGTCGCCCGAGGAGGAGCAGTTCTACCGGCAGGTGTTCCACGCCGGGTACCTCTTCTCCCTCAAGGACCACCAGGAGCTCATCCGCTCGAGTGGCTTCGAGCTGGAGGAGACGATGGACATCTCCTCGAACACCGCGAGGACGACGCCGCTGACGCGCGAGGCCCTGAACGCGAGGATGGACGAGATCCGGCAGAAGCTGCCAGGCATTCCCCTGGAGATGCTGGACACGGTCTGGCGCCAGGCGATCGACATCAGCACCCGCTGCGTCGGCTACGCGCTCTTCCGCGCCCGCAGGCGCTGAGCGGTCGGCCCGGGGCTACAGCTTCTTGCGCATCTCCAGGTGGTCGATGCCCGCTTCCTGGAAGACCGCGCCCTGAGGCTCGTAGCCCTGCTTCTTGTAGAACTCGAGGGCGTAGAGCTGCGAGTGCAGCAGGATGCCGTTCACGCCCCGCCGACGCGCCTCGTCCTCCAGCGTCGTCAACAGCAGCGCGCCCACCCGCGCCTTGCGGTGGGCCTTCAGCACCGCCATACGGCCGATCTGCGCCCACGTCCCGATCTCTCCGGACGGCGGCTCGTTCAACATCACCAGACGCCCCGTTCCGATGGCGTGCCCACCCTGGAACGCCAGCACGTGGTACGCCTTGGCGTCCTCGGCATCACGCTCGATGCCCTCGGGGACGTGCTGCTCCTCGATGAACACCACCTCGCGGATGGCGAGCGCCTGAAACAGATCAGCCTCGCTCTGGATTTGAGCGATGGTGACTGGCTGTGGATTCTCCGGGTTCGACATGGCCCGGGCAACGTACACAAAAGCCGCCGGGGCAGACAGACCAAAAGGCACTCCGACGTGCTAAGCGCCCCCTCGACGCAATGCCTCCTGTCCAGGCCGCCGGACGGCTCCCCCTCATCGGCTTCTACGCCCTCTATTTCAGTATCACGGGCATCGTCCTGCCCTTCCTCCCGGCGTACCTGGAATCCCTTACGCTCTCCGTCACCCAGGTGGGCCTGCTGCTCTCCATCAGCCCCCTGCTGGCACTCGTCGCCCCCCACTTCTGGGGTCATCTCGCCGATCGCACCGGGCGAGCGGGCCGTGTCCTCACCCTGCTCGCCATGGGGGCGTGCGTGGGCTTCGCTCCCCTGCTCTTCGTCGACCGCTTCCCCGCCCTCGTCGCCACCTTCGTCGCCTACGCCTTCTTCGCCTCCTCCATCACCCCCCTGGTGGACAGCCTCGCCCTCCAGCACGTCGCCCGGGCCGGTGGCTCCTACGCTCACCTGCGCCTCTTCGGCTCGCTCGGCTTCGTGCTCTCCTCCACCCTCTTCGGCCTCGCCGTGGACTCCGTGGGCCGTGCCACCGTGCGGGTCCCCTTCGTCCTGCTGGCCCTGCTCACCCTCTGGAGCCTCACCCTCCGCGACGGCCCCCGTCCCCAGGCCGAGCCCGTCCACCCGCTCGCTGGCTTCCAGCTCCTCGCCAACCGCGACCTGTGCTGGCTGCTCGCCGGCACCACCCTCCACTGGATCGCCCTCGCCCCCTACCACGGCACCTTCTCCATCTTCGTCGTGTCGCTCGGCCTGCCGCCCTCGGTGGTGGGCAGCTCCGCCGCGCTCGGAGTCGCCGCCGAGCTGGGGGTGATGTTCCTCTACCCCCACGTGGCGCACCGCATCACCCCCCGCCACCTCCTGGCCCTCGCCTTCGCCAGCAGTGCCCTGCGCTGGGCGGGCCTCGCCGTGGCCACCTCGCCCACCGTCATCGCCGCCCTCTCGCTCCTGCACGGCATGTCCTTCGGCGCCTTCTACGTGGCCAGCATCGCCTTCGTGTCCCGCCGCGTTCCGCCCCACCTGCGCGCCTCCGGCCAGGCCCTCTTCGCCGCCATCACCTTCGGGCTCGGGGGCCTCGTGGGCTACGCCACCGCCGGAGCCGGCTATGACTGGCTCGGCGGCCACCGCCTCTTCGCCATCGCCGCCGGCCTCGAGCTGGTCGCCGCCGCCCTCATCCTCCTCATCTCTCCCGAGGAGCCCGGCCGCCCGGCGTGATAACCTGCGGCGCGATGCGATCCTCCCTCCTCGCACTCGTCCTCTGCCTCTTCGCCCTGCCCGCCGCCGCCCAGCCGGAGGTCTTCTTCGGACCCGGCAACGACGTGCCCAACCTCAAGGAAGAGGACTTCGACCGCCGCTTCCTCAAGACGGGCCTGTACCGCGCCCTCTCGCAAGGGACGAACGACCCGAGCTGTGCCCAGCTCCTCGGCGGGCTGCTGACGCTGCTCGGGGAGACGGCGCCCATGCTCCACAAGCGCGATGAGAACTTCTACCTGGATCCCCAGCTCGTCCAGGCGCTCAACACGCAGCTCAGCACCCCGCGCTTCCAGGCCAACGCCTACCTCGTGGCCATGGTGCGGCGCGTGTTGATCGACCGCAAGCTGCCCCAGCCCTGGCTCCAGACCGCGTCCGCCCTCGGGCCCGTGGTGCTCACCATCGACGTGGGCAAGCTGCGCTTCATCTCCGAGGGCCTCCAGCCCCTCGACAGCTTCTTCCTCACCCTCCCCGCCCTGCGCGAGCGCTATGAGATCGAGGTCCGCCGCGCCAACGCCACCGCCGCGGCCTCCGCCGACAAGATGTTCCGCGAGAACTACCTCGACCGGCAGGTGGCCTTCGGGGGCGTGGAGCTGCTCGACGTGCAGCTCGACAAGCCGAAGAAGAAGCCCAAGAAGCGCAAGGGCGAGCCCGTGGAGGAGGAGCCGCTCACCGCCGTGGCCAGGATGGTGTGGTACCCGGAAGACCCGAACGCCGGGCAGCTCAACATCATGGGCACACCGACGAAGCGCCCCGTCGTCAACATCTCCGCGCGGCTCGCGCCCCAGCAGTACCTGGACCTGAGCCGCATCCCGAAAGGCAGCCGGCTGATGGTACGCGGGCGCTTCTGGGCCTTCAAGAAGGCGGTGGAGGACGTGGAGCTCCGCGACGCGCTCATCTTCCAGGACCGCGACTGGTCCCAGGGCGCCCTGCTGGCGGACCCCAACGTCGTGGACCGCTGCCCCGTCGCCGTCAACGACTTGATGGGCGCGGCGCCCGTGCAGCCGGGTGCCTTCGGCCAGCCGAGGCGCTGACCGCCCCACGCCTCCAGGGAAGCACAGCCCATGGCATCGAACTCATCGAACGAACTTTCGTGGCAGGAGCAGCTGGAGCTCGCGGCCCACCGGCTGGGCGTTCCCGCCAGCAGGCCCCTGAGCGTCGAGCGCTATCTGGCCGAAGCCTGCTCGACGGGTGGCCCATGAACCGAAACCTCCTCCGCCTCGGAGTCTGCGCGGGTGTCACCCTGTTCGCCCTTCAGGCCCTGGCCGCGGGTCCGGGGTTTCTCGAGCGGCTCGGCAAGCTGCTCGGTCTGGACAAGCGCGCGATGGGGAGCCTGAGCAGGCCCCGCTCCTGTGAGAGGCCCGCGGGGGCGTACCTGATGCGGTTGGACTGCGCGACCGGGACCGAGTCCGTGCTCTGGCACTGCGAGGGGTGCCGCTCTCCCCTCCAGGCGGGTGATGCGGGAATCGTCGTCATCCGCGAGGACGGGCTCTGGCTGGTGGAAGCCCCGGAGAAGGCCCGCAGGCTCGTGGAGGGCTCGGGGTTCAGCGCCCTCCTGGGACTCACGCCGGGCAGCGCGCGGCACCTGGTGGTCGTACGCGAGCGCACGGATGGAGGGGTGCCCCTCATCGGACTCGCCGACCTGGGCAGTGGTGGGTTCTCCGAGGCCGCCACGCAGCCCACCACGCAAGAGGAGGTGAACGCGCTGCGCACCCTCCAACCCGCCACCGTCAAGGGCACCCAGGAGCTGAGCACCATCGAGCCCGCCCGGCAGTTGTGCGGCCCGCGGCAGCTGCGAGTCACCGAGCCGGGAGCGCCGAAGCGCAAGCTCTGTGAGTTCCAGCCCGTAGCCGATGGCGGGACCTGGGATCGGTTCGATCCCGCCTGGTCCGGCGACAAGGTCATCTACGTGGCGGGGCCGCTCAGCGGAAGTCGCCAATGAGCTCGAAGGCGGCCCACAGGCCCGGGTGCTGGTAGCGGCGGACCCCGTT
>NZ_DASVSO010000646.1:0-10561 GCF_036388035.1 Archangium sp. | reverse complement strand
GTATTGAGTTCTGGAAAGGCAAGAGGCGCGAAAGCTACACTTCGCGTGAACCTGGAGGACGCATGACGGCCCAGCGGAACGTGTCCATGGATGAGGCGCGCACCACCACCACCAACTTCGCGCTGCTGCGCTTCCTCAAGCAAAGCCCTGGAATCGAAACGGCTTTGGACTTCGTGAACTACTGCCGCAGGGTGGGCGGGGACACGTACTTCCTGGCCCGGTGCCAGGAGTTCGGGTTGGATCCGAACGAGCTGTGCACCGCCCGGACGGCGGAAATCACCGACTGGGTGTGGATGGACCCGGAGGGCTTCGAGTACCCACCCCTCCTCGCCGCCGTGAGCTGAGCCCTACCCCACCCGGGCGAGGGCCAGCCGGCCCTCCCAGCGCTCCTCGAGCGCCTTCACCAGCCCCTGGTGCTCGGAGGCCTCGAGCCGGGGATCCCTCGCGAGGATCCGCCGCGCCTCCTGCTGCGCCAGCGAGAGCAGGTCTCCATCCCGCGCGAGGTTCGCCACCGCCAGCTCGGGCAGGCCGCTCTGCCGCGTGCCGAGGAACTCGCCCGGGCCGCGAATCTCCAGGTCCTTCTCGGCGATGACGAAGCCGTCGCTGCTGTGCTCCATCACCCCGAGCCGCTCCGAGGACTCCATCGACGAGCGCGCCAGGTTGGCCACGAGGTAGCAGTAGCTCACCGCCGCCCCACGCCCCACCCGGCCGCGCAGCTGGTGGAGCTGTGACAGGCCGAAGCGCTCGGCGGATTCAATCACCATCACCGAGGCGTTGGGCACGTCCACGCCCACCTCCACCACCGTGGTGCAGACGAGGATCTGGATGCTCCCGGCGCGGAAGGCATCCATCACCAGGTCCTTCTCCTCGGGCTTCATCCGCCCGTGGAGCAGGCCCACCTCCACGCCCGGGAACACCTGCCGCAGCTTGTCCGCCCCGCGCGTGGCGTCCTCCAGGTCCAGCTTCTCCGACTCCTCCACCAGCGGGTACACCACGTAGGCCTGGTGGCCCTTCTGCACCTCGGACGCCACCGACTCGTACACGCGCGCCCGCTGCTTGTCGTTGAAGACGCGCGTCTTCACCGGCGTGCGGCCCGGCGGCAGCTCGTCGATGACGGACACGTCCAGGTCCCCGTACAGCGTCATCGCCAGCGTGCGCGGAATGGGCGTCGCCGTCATCACCAGCACGTCCGGGAACACGCCCTTGCTCATCAGCGTTTGCCGCTGGAGCACGCCGAAGCGGTGCTGCTCGTCGATCACCACGAAGCCCAGCTTCTCGAAGGCCACGCCCTCCTGGATGAGCGCGTGCGTGCCCACCGCGAGGTGGATCTCCCCGCGCGCCACCGCCTCGCGGATCTCCCGCTTGCGCCTGGCCGGCCCCGACGCGCTCACCAGCGCCACCTTGAAGCCCAGCGGCTCCAGCAGCTTGCGGAAGGTGCGCTCGTGCTGCTCGGCGAGGAGCTCCGTGGGCGCCATCACCGCCACCTGGTAGCCGTCCTGCAACGCCAGCAGCGAGGCCACCACCGCCACCGCCGTCTTGCCCGAGCCCACGTCGCCCTGCACCAGCCGGTTCATCGGCTCGGGGTGGCCCATGTCCTCGCACAGCTCCCCAATCACCTTCGACTGCGCGCCCGTGAGCTGGAACGGCAGCGCCCCGCGCGCCTTCTCCAGGCGCGGCGCCGACACGTCGAAGGTAATCCCCTTCTCCGCCTTCACCCCCTGCCGCTTGAGCCCCATGCCGAGCTGCAGGAAGAACAGCTCGTCGAAGGCCAGCCGCCGATGCGCCGGGCTCAGGTGCCGATCCAGCATCTCCGGATCCGCGTCCCCCGGGGGGAAGTGGATGAAGCGCAGCGCCTCTGGCAGCGTCATCAGCTCCAGCTTCTTGCGCAGGCCCTCGGGCAGGGGCTCTTCCAGGTTGTCCGCGTAGGACTCGCTCACCACCGAGGCCAGCTCCCGGAACGAGCGTTGGTCTCCCCGCTCGAAGCCCGGGTACACCGGGACGATGCGGTTGAAGTGCACCGAGGAGCCCTCGAGATCCTCGGCCGGCTCGATCTCCGGGTGGGCCATCTCGCGCCCCGACAGCGACGCGCGCACCTCGCCGGACAGCACCAGCCGCTTGCCCACGGGGAAGCGCTGCTTGAGCCACGGGCCCGCGTTGAAGTACGTGGCCGCGATGCTCCCCGAGCGATCCGCCACCACCGCCCGGAAGTAGCGCTTGCCCGTGCGGCCCGGCACGAAGTCGGCCATCTTCACCTCGCCCACCGTCACGCCCCGCTCTCCGGGCATGAGCTCGGCGATGGTCTGCAGCTTGCGCCGATCCTCGTAGCAGCGCGGCAGCAGGAAGAGGATGTCCCCCACCCGCCGCAGCCCCTTCTTGTTCAGCGCCGCCAGCAGCCGCGGGCCCAGCCTCTTGCCCATCGTCTTGAGCGGAATGGCCAGCGGCCCCGAGCGAGGGGCGATCGACAGCAGCTTCGCCTCCGCGCGCGACTCCTCCTGGCCCTTCGCGGTGCGCTTCTTCCGCTTGCCGGCCGGCTTCTCCTCGGGCGCCGGGGCCGGGGCCGGCTTCACGCGGGCGGCCGGAGCGGCGGGCGCTCTCGCCGGGGGGATGGCGTGGGCCGGAGCGGAGGCGAGCATGGGCCCGTTGGGCCTTCGGACGGCACCCGGGCGGGGCGCCTGGGGCGACAGGTAGCCCTCCACGACCGCTCGCGGCGCGTCGGTCCGGGTGCCCGGCGGCGGAGGCACGGGGGCCGTGGACTTCCACTCGGGCACGCGCTCGGGGAGCGCCTCTCCCCGACCCTCTCCCGAGGAGGCCGCGGCGGTGGGCTCCAGGGGAGACGAGGTCGCGACCTGGGCGAGCTCCTCGGGCAGGGAGACCCCGCTCAGCTTCAGTCCCGCCACCACGCGCCTCAACGCGGCCTTGCGGCGATCCGGCGTCGGGTGGTCCACGTGCGGCAGCGCCGCCCGGAGGTGCTTCAGGGCTTCCGCGTCCACGCCCGTGGCGCCCGCGATCGCGCGCTCCAGCAGACCCCGCAGGTCCTTCACCGTGGACAGATGGGCGAAGTCACCGCGGCAGGCATAACGCAGGGGACCGACGAGGCTGGCGAGCGGGTGGTTCACAGAGGGGATCCGAGCGCTTCATCCTAAGGCGCATTCGTCCCATCGCCATGAGAACGACACAGGGGAGCGAGCTGATGCCCGCTCCCCCGCCCGGTCGGCCTCGTGGTGGGCTCAGCCCTCCTGCGACGCCTCGTCCTGGGGATCTTCGAAGCGGATCTCCTGCACTTCGAACTCGCGCACGCCGCCAGGGCTCTGCACGGTGGCGACGTCGCCCACCTTCTTGCCAATGAGCGCCCGCGCCACCGGCGAGGTGACGGCGATCCACCGCTTCTTCAGGTCCGCCTCCAGCTCGCCGACGATCCGGTAGGAGACGGGCTTGTCCGTCTCCACGTCCACGAGGTCCACGGTGGCGCCGAAGACGACCTTGTCCCCGCCCAGCTTGCTGGTGTCGATGACCTCGGCCCGGGCAATCCAATCGTTCAGGTCCAGGATGCGACCCTCGATGTGGGACTGCTTCTCCTTGGCCGCGTGGTACTCGGCGTTCTCGCGCAGGTCCCCGTGCGCGCGCGCCACCTCGATCTCCCGAGAGATCTTCCCGCGCTCGACGGTCTGAAGGTGCTTCAGCTCCGCCTTCAGCTTCCGCAGACCCGAGGGGGTCATCGGAATGTTCCCGCTCCCACTCATCGACACTGCTCCTTCCCACGCCAAAAGGTGAACGCCGAGGCTCCAAGCCGCCCTGCTGACGATGGCGGCGGCCGGGCCGAAAGGGAAACTGTAGGAGACGTTTGACTGCTGGGTCAACGAAACCCGCGCGTCGCACAAGCGACAACGTGACTCCCGCACGCCCGGCCCGCCCGACTTCTTTCTGGCATGCTGCCGCGCCGTGCTGTCCATCCAGGAGCTGCGCGCGCTCGGCGCGTCATTGTCCAGCGGGGCCTTCCGCCGTCAGCTCGGCCCCTTCGTCCTCATCCAGCGTCCCCCGGGCCGTACCACCGAGGTGCTCGCCCCCACCCGCGTGGCCTCGCCCGAGGACATCGAGCGGGGCATGGTCTCCCTGCTCTTCGAGTTCGAGGACCTGCTCGTCACCACCCTCCCCCCGCTCGTGGGCTCCGAGGAGCTGGCGGTGGGCCGGCTGCCCGACTGTGAGCTGATGATCGACGACGCCTCGGTGTCCAAGCGCCACGCCGTGCTGCGCTGGAACGAGCCGGAGCGCCGCTGCACCGTGCGAGACGTCGGCTCCACCAACGGCACCTTCCTCAACGCCAGCTCGCTCGGCACGCGCGAGGCGACGCTGAAGGACGGGGACATCCTCAGCTTCGGCAACGTTCAGTTCTGGTACCTGCTGACGGAGACGTTGCACGCCCGGCTCGCGAGCTCGAGGTCCGCGAGGCCCCACTCGCGCAACGGTTAGAAGCGGCCGGCCGCCTGGTTCTTGCGGGCCGTGGAGAAGGCCCCGCGCAGCGCCTCCACCGCGCCGCCCACCTCGCCCGCGTACTGCACGGCGTGGATGGTGTAGAGGTCCTGCACCTCCTCCAGGCGGCGGAACACGTCCTTGAGGCTCGTGCGGTCCCTGGACTCCAGGGCGCACCGCGCCTCCTCGTCGCGCAGCCGCTGCAGCCAGGTGGTGCGGAACTCCACCCACTGCCGGTCCGCCTTGTTGGCGGGCGTGGTGCGCACCAGCTTCTCGCGCTCGGCCTCGAGCTCCGACCAGAAGCGGTCCGCCGCGTCGAGGCACTCGCGGTAGGACAGCACCGGCTCCGCGGAGGGCTTGCGCTCCGGCGTCATCGCCGCCACCGAGCGCGACACGCTGATGATGATGGCCAGGCAGAAGGCGGACACCACGGCGATGTAGAGGCCGTAGGCGGCGGCGCGGAAGGGGCGGTAACGGGAGTCTTTCCGGGGATCGGGCTCGGACACGGGCCCCCGTCTTACGACCGCGAGCCCCCCATGGCAACGCCCAGGTGGGGCCGAGCGTCTCCCACGGGCGCTCCCGGGCCCGGAAACGGCGAAGGGCCCGGGCACATGTGGCCCAGGCCCTTCTTGGTTCCGTGGGGACGCGGGGACTACTGCGGCGCGGGCTGGGCCGTGATGGCCGGAACCGAAATCGGAACCGGGACCACCACGGGGGCCGCGGGCTGGGCCGCGGGCTGGGCCGCCGGAGCCGCCGCGGTCGCCGCGTCTCCGCCCTGCTGCATCCGGCGCACCGTGGCGATACGGCCGCGGAACTGCGGGATGAACTCGCTGGCCGGATGCTGGGCCACGCCGTCATGCGCCATCTGCATCGCCTTGTCGAGCTGGTTGGTCTCCTGGAGGGACTGCGCCAGGAGCAGCATCGCGTAGTCGCGGTTCTTGGCCTTCCTGTCGTTCTCGACGAAGCGCGAGAGCAGCGGCACGGCCAGGTCGTGCTTCTTCTCCATGTTGTAGGCCACGCCCAGGAAGAACGAGGCGTCCAGGAGCTGCTCCTGCGGCGGGTTCATCGCTACGAAGCGCGACATCTCCTCGATGGTGGCCTTCATGTCGTTGCGGCGGAAGGCCGTCTTGCCACGCTCGAAGGCGGAGTCACCAATCTCCCGGCGCAGCTGCGCCGCCTTGTCGGTGAGGGCCTGGCGCTCCAGGGCCGTCAGCTTCGAGGTGTCGAGCTTCACCAGCTCGTCCACGCCCTTGAGGCGCTCGTCACCCGGCAGGGTGGTCATCAGGCGGAAGACCTCGGCCGCCGCGCGCTGGGAGGTCTGCATCGCGGTCGCCTCCGTGCGCTGCTTGTCGAGCTGCGCCGACAGCTCGGCCACCGTCTTCTCCAGCCGCTCGCGCTCCGCGCCCGCCGTGGACGTCCGCGCCGAGCTGACCACCACCGCGCCCGCCACGCACAGCGCCGCGAAGATGGCGTACGCCACGCCCGAGGAGAGGAACTGCCGCTTCTGGAGATCCTCGTGGCGCTTGCCGATGGCCTTCACCTCGGCATGCAGGTTCTTCAGCAGGCTGTCCGTCTTGATCACGAGGTTGCGGGCCTCGATGACCTCCTTACGGATCTCGCTCAGTTCCTTGTTGCTCTGCTCCGGCTTCGTCTCAGCAGCCATGGACATCTTCCTATTGGGCCCGGAAATGATCTCGGCCTCTTCACGCATCGTCAGGGGCTCCCATCGGGCGGGTCGTGGAGTTTCGACACCCGTCATGTGTCGGCCCCGGAAACAGGCCTCGAGCCCCGATGAATTTCCGGTACATTCTTCGAGGGCAGGGGGCCAGGGAAGCGGCCCGTTGCTAGGGCGAGGAGAACGGGCGGGTCGGATCCGGCGCCAGCAGGTACGTCACCCCGAGCGCGAACCAGTTGCCGCCCCCGTTGTACGAGGCGAGCTGGGCGAACTCCGTCTTCGTGTTGAAGGCGCTCTGGCCGCGGACGAAGGCCAGGCGGTACTCGGCGGTGAGGCCCCAGTGGGCGGAGAAGCGGAAGGTCGCCCCCACGGTCCCCCCCCAGGTCTGGGTGAGGATCTCCTTGCGCCCTACCCCCTCGGCCATCGAGTAGGCGAGCGTGGGACCCGTCTGGAGGCCCACGAAGGGCACCACGCCCTCGGGCGTCAGCAAGTCCAGCAGCGTCTGGAAGCGCAGGCCCACCAGGGCGCCATAGGTGACGTTGGTGAGCGTGGGCGCTCCCGTGAGCCGGAGCTGCTCGCCGGTGGCGAAGAGATCGATGCCCAGCTCGATGAAGTCCGTGGCGGCGTAGGCGAAGGAGCCCGCGAGGAAGGGCCCGCCCGGGGAGTCGGGGGCGCGCTGCACGCCCTGGAAGCCCGGCAGGGCGTAGAAGCTGTCGTAGAAGGTGTCGTTCGAGGACACCCGCCAGCCAGCCTGGATGGAGATGCGCCCCACCCCGTTGAGCGGCGCGAGCTCCTCCTGGGCGGAGGCGCTCCCGGCGGCGAGCAGGAACGCGAGGAAGACGAGACGACGCATCGGTCAGGAGTCCTTCAGGCGCAGCGCGACTGTCAGTCCGCCCCGGTGCTACAGGGTGGGGGCGCACCGTAGCAGTGAAGCCTGGGGGGTCAACTTTTCGGGCCGGGAGGCCGCAGCGCGCGCCGCTCCAGCTCCAGCAGTGGCACCTCGAGCACCACCACCGTGCCGTGGATGCAGGAGGGGTGGAAGTCGGCCGCGTCCAGCTCGCCGAGCAGCGCCCGCAGCTTGCCGTCGCTGAGCTGGCCCTCGGCATGGCGCGCGGCATGGCAGGCCAGCACGCGCAGGGCCTCGGCGAGCGACACCGCGTCCAGCGCCGAGCCGGACGGCGGCAGCGCGCGAGCGAGCGCCTCGAGCAGCGCCCGGGCATCCGCCCCCACGAGCGCGGGCGGCAGCGCCTTGAGGGCCAGGGTGGTGCCGCCGAAGGGCTCCACCTCCAGCCCCAGCCGGGCGAGCGCCTCGCGCCCCTCCACCAGCGCCTTGGCCACCGACACCGGCAGCTCCACCGTGGCGCCGAAGAGCGTGGGCACCGGCGGCTTGTCCTGCTCCAGCGCGCGCTGGAAGGTCATCAGCCGCACCCGCTCCAGGGCCGCGTGGGCGTCGAGCACCACCAGCGTGCCGCCGGGGCCCTCGCACACGTGGAAGCGCTCACCGAGGACGCCCATGGGGCGCAGCGCGCCGAAGTAGCCCGGTGGAGGAGCCTCGTTGAGCTGGGGCTGGGCCTGGCCGAAGGCGGGCGAGCGCCCCGGGGGCAGCGGGAGGACGGGCGCGAAGGAGGAGCCGGGCGGGGGCGTGGAGCCGGGGGCGAAGGGAGATGGGGCGGGCCCGGGAGCGTCCTGGGTGCCCGGGAGCGGCAGCGGCCCACCCCAAGAGGCCTCCTGGGCGCGGGTGAGGAAGCGCTCCACCGCCATGGCGTAGTGGGCGGCCTGCCGGGGCTGCTCGGCAGAGAGCCCGTCCCCCTTGCTGTTCAGCCAGGGCGCGGCCCGGAGCGCGCGGACGATGGCGGCGTTCACCGTGTCGCCCACGCCCTTGGCGTCCGCGAAGCGCACCTCGAGCTTCTGCG
Source organism: Archangium sp. (assembly GCF_036388035.1). Taxonomy (GTDB): domain Bacteria; phylum Myxococcota; class Myxococcia; order Myxococcales; family Myxococcaceae; genus Archangium. The sequence continues at coordinate 2,506 of NZ_DASVSO010000646.1, read as the reverse complement.
GGTGCACGTTCACGTCCACCGCCCGGGGGTCCATGTCGATGAACAGCACCACCACCGGCTGGCGCCCGGCGGCGAGGAACTCCTGGAAGGCGCGCTGGATGGCGCTGTTGAGGCCCCGGTCCCGGATGTAGCGGCGGTTGACGAAGGTGTAGATGCCGCGCGCGTTGGGCAGGGTGTACTCGGGCGAGGCGATGTGCCCGGTGACCGTCACCCCCAGCCGCCGCTCCTCCACCGGCACGAGATGCGGGTGCACCCCCGGCCCCAGCGCGGCGGCGATGCGCTCGCGCGGGTCTCCCGGGCTCGCCGGGCTGGTGAAGAGCTGCTGGCCCGCGTGATCCACGAAGAAGGACACGTCCGGGTGCGCCAGCGCGAGCCGGATGACCGCCTCCTCGGCGTGCTGGAGCTCGGTGGACTCCCGGCGCATGAACTTGCGCCGTGCCGGCGTGTTGAAGAACAGGTCCTCCACGGTGATGACGGTGCCCACCCGAGGCGGCGCGTCCTCCACCACCGGCTCGGCTCCCCCCTCCACCACCACCCGGGTGCCCACCTCGGCGTTGGGCTCGGCCGTGTGCAGCGAGAAGCGCGACACCGAGGCGATGGCCGGCAGCGCCTCGCCCCGGAAGCCCTTGGTGTTGATGGTGAACAGATCGTCGAGCTGGCGCAGCTTGCTGGTGGCGTGGCGCTCCAGGCACAGGCGGGCGTCCTCGCGGCCCATGCCGTGCCCATCGTCCGAGATGGTGATGCGGCCGAGCCCGCCCTTCTCCAGCGACACGCGCACGGTGCGGGAGGCGGCGTCGATGGAGTTCTCCACCAGCTCCTTCACGACGGAGGCGGGGCGCTCGACCACCTCACCGGCGGCGATCTTGTTGATGAGGGCGTCACTGAGAAGGGCGATACGTGCCATGGGAGGTCACATCATGCGCAGGACCCGTGGAGTTGGCCAGCAATCCTGACGCATCGCGGCTGACAACGTGGGACTTCTGAGCTATCACGCCCCCTTCCGTATGGAAGCAACTCAGGCGAGCAAAGGCGGACTGCGCGTCGCGGTGACGGGCGCGGCGGGAGACTTGGGCCGGCTGCTGCTGCCGCTGCTCGAGAGCGATCCCGATGTGGAGAGCATCCTGGTCCTGGACGTGGCCAAGCCCGCCGGAGACAAGGTGGACTTCCATCGCGTGGACCTCACGCGCCACGACGCCGAGAGCGAGCTGTCCGACGCGCTCTCCGAGCTGCCCGTGGACATCTTCTACCACCTGGCCTTCCTGTACGGCCCGGTGCGCGACGGCTCGCTGGCGCACGAGCTGGAGGTCATCGGCACGATGAACGTGCTGAGCGCGGTGGGACGGGTCCGGGTGCCGAGGTTGATCGTCCCCTCGTTGACGGCGCTCTATGGGGCGCGACCCCAGCACCCCGCCCTGCTGGGCGAGGAGACGCCGCTGGCGGGCTGTCCCGGCAGCCGCTTCGTCACGGACAAGGTCGAGGTGGAGAAGCAGGTGCGCGGCTTCCGCGAGCGCCACCCGGAGACGCGGGTCATCGTGCTGCGCTTCGCACCGATGTTCGGCCCGAGGATGAACAACCCGGCCACGCGGATGCTGGAGCACCGGGTGGTGCCCACCCTGCTGGGGTTCGATCCCTTGTGGCAGGCGCTCCACGAGGAGGACGCGGCGCGGGCGCTGTACCAGGCGCTGAGCGCGAACGCCGAGGGCGAGTTCAACATCGTGGGCCGAGGGGTGCTGCCGCTGTCGGGGCTGATCCGCCAGGCGGGCGCGCAGCCGCTGCCCCTGCCCGGACCGCTCTACCGTGCGGCCCTGAAGACGATGACGACGCTGGGGGGACCGGGATTCCCCACGGCCCTGCTCGACTACATGCATTACGGGTTGGTCGCCGACGGTGAGCGAGCGGAAGAGGAGCTCGGCTTCATTCCCATGTTCCACGCCCGGGACGCCGTGGCGGCGATGCGGAGGAGTTGATCATGGCGACCAAGGGTGTGCTCGGGAACGATCCGTTCCAGCGGGGCGCCGCACAGCGTCCCTCGGAGTCCAAGCCGGCCGGCACGGCGCCCACGCAGGAGCCGAAGAAGGCCCACGCCGCGCCCGTGAAGAAGGCCGCCCCGGCCAAGGCCGCGAAGAAGGCGCACGGGCCGAAGGAGAAGCCCGCGACCAAGGCCGCCGCCGCGCCGAAGCCGGTGGCACCGAAGCCCGCCGCGTCGAAGCCGTCGGGAGCGCGTGCGAAGAAGGCGGAGCCGTCTCGGGCCGAGGGTGCGAAGCCCACCGCCAAGGGGAAGACCGAGGCGCCAAAGTCCACCCTGCCCGAGGCGAAGACCCGCCCGCCCGCCGAGGCGGACATCGCCGCCAGAGCCACCACGCCGGGCGTCCCGGCCGAGCCGACGCGAGCCGAGGCACGCGCGGAGGAAGCGGAGCTGCTGGAGCGAGCCGCGGAGGCCCTCGCGACCTCGGAGGCAATTCGGGAGTTGGAGGAGACCCTCAGCGAGGTGCTGCCCACCACCGGG
>NZ_DASVSO010000645.1:0-4033 GCF_036388035.1 Archangium sp. | reverse complement strand
CCCATCAGCGCGCCGACCACGAGTCCCCTGCCCCGCCGCGAGGGCTCGGGGGCCACGGGCGCCTCGGGCATCACCAGGGCGGGAATGACGGGCGGAGCCACGGGCACCGGCACCGGCACCACCACGGGCGGAGCCACGGGCACGGGCACGGGCAGCGGCGCGAAGTGCGCAGGCAGCACGGGCTCGGGGGCGGGAGCGCTCGAGGTGTCGAGCATCGCCGAGCGCGCCTCCTCCTTCGCCTGCTCCTTCTCCGCCTGCACCTTGCGCAGCCACGCCTCCTCCTCCGCGACGAGCGCGGGGAGCGCGGAGACGACCTTCGCCTTCGACTCTTCCTGCCTGGCCTGGGCCGGCGCCGCTTCGGCCGCCACCGTGGGCAGCCCCGCGTCCGTCAGCGCGGCCACCAGCTCGGGCACGCGCGACAGGGGCCGCCACTGGGACCAGGCCTCGCACCAGCAGAGGGTGTCGGGGCTGAGCGCGCTCTGGTGCCACAGCTCGCGCAGCCGCTCCAGGCTGAAGGGCCCCGAGGGCTGCCCCGCTCGCTCCACGAACCACTCCACGGAGCCCACCGCCACGCACGCGGCCGACTCCGACTCGGCCGGGGCCTCCACCGGAGTGGCCTCCGCCGCCGGTGCGCCGAAGAGCGCGTCGTCGAAGATGGCGTCCATGTCGTCCGGACGCACCGGGCCCAGCACGGCCTGGACGCTGACGGGGGTCTCCTCGGACTGAGGTGGGGAGAGCACGGGAGGCCGTGCACCCCCCCCCGCACGCGAAATGGATGTGCCCTCGATACCTGAATGGTGTCCGCCCACACGCCCTCCTTCCGGCCCCCGACCACCCCAACAGCGGGACAGCTTGTAGGGCCGAAACTAAGGACGTCCGAGGGGGCCGCCAGGATTCATGTCCTTCGGTACGAGCTACACCATCCGGTTCCGAGCGCTTTCCGAGGAAGAAAGTTCCGCGCCTGACGCTCGGGACTCCTGGAGAAGCACAAACCCCTGGACAACCGGACTACGGCGCTTCCGTGGATGGGCAAGGAAGGTGCGAGATCAGCTCCGCCCCATTCCTCTCGGGGTCGACCAACACCACATCCGAGGCCTCGCCGTCGCGAAAGAGCTGAACACTGACGCGCCCCACGGGGCAGTACCCCAGGCACCCGGTGAGGCTGACACGGACGTGCTCGGTGCCCTCCCGCGCGGCGAGCGTGGCGCGGATGCGGCGCGGCAGGTCCACGCCCCCGGCGCTCGTGTCGAGCCGCATCAGGCAGCGCTGGCACACCTGGGCCTGTGTCTTCCGCGAGTCCGGTTCACGCATGGAGAGCCACTCCCCCAACCCTTCGCCCTCGGGCGATGAATCCCCCACGTGAGGCGAGGACGGCGGCATGACGAGCGGCGGAGCGACCCATTCCGTTCGCTTCCCTGGGTGCCAGACGAAGCGAGGGACGTGCCTTCCATCGAGTCCTGGGACGGCGACGAGGCGGACACGCTGAGTCTGAGACTGCGAGTGCGTAATGTAAGTGTTCTGCCCTTCAGCATGTAACGAGCCTGGAGGACAGACATGGCAGAGCTCATCCGCGGGGAGAGCGCGCAACAGGGGACGTACGGTGGCGAGTCGGTGGAGCGGCGGCTGCCAGACCAGCTCGGTGACGGGTGGGCCTACCACTGGGAAGGGCTGAACCGGGCTCATGCGGCGCTCGCGGGTGGCGAGACGATGCTGGGCATGTGCACCCTGTTCTCCACGCTGGGCCATGCGCGCTCGGTGCTGGTCCACGAGGACTGGAAGCGCTTCTGCCAGGCGTGTCTCTCGCACCCCATCCGGGAGTTCGTGCACCAGGATCCCATCGCGCGCCGGAGCTTCGCGAGGCCGCGCGGGTACGCGGGGGACGCGGTGCTGCTCGACCTCATGTACCGCACGGACATGCCGGAGCAGACCCGCGCCTCGAAGCTGGGCCAACAGCTCTGCCAGTTCATGTACGAGCAGCCAAGCGCCATCAGCCTCCGCTGGCGACGGGACATGCTGGCGCGGCGGATCGACGAGATCGCCCAGGAGCGTCCCAGTGCCCGGATCCTCTCGGTGGCCTGCGGTCACCTGCGCGAGGCCCAGCTCTCCGAGGCCGTGCGGGAGCGGCGGCTCGGCCGGTTCGTGGCGCTCGACCAGGATCCGAAGAGCCTGGCGGTGGTCCAGCGCGAGCTGGTGCCACTGGGAGTCGAGGCGGTGCCCGGCTCGGTCAAGGCGCTCCTGAGAGGGCAGCAGACCTTCTCCGACCTGGACTTCGTCTACGCGGCGGGGCTCTACGACTACCTGCCCCAGTCCGTGGCCATCCGGCTGAGCCGCATCCTCTTCTCGATGCTGCGCGCTGGCGGGCGGCTGCTGCTGGCCAACTACACCGACAGCACCTTCGACACGGGCTGCAAGGCCTATATGGAGGCCTTCATGGACTGGTGGCTCATCTACCGGGAGGAGCCCGAGCTGCGCGAGTGGCTCCAGGACATCCCCCGGAACGAGCTGGCCTCGCAGCGGCTCTTCCGGGACGACATCGGCAACATCGCCTACATCGAGGCGGTCCGCCGCTGAGGCCCCCGGAAACGCACAAGGGGGAAGGCCCCGCTGAAAGGGAGCCCTCCCCCGTCACTCACGCGCTTCAACGGTGGGCGCGAAGCCCCTCGGCGTAGTGCTGCAGCTGGCGCCGGGCGGCATCGAAGGCATCGTTCACGGCCTGGTAGGGGTCCTCGTGTGTGGCCCGCTCGCCGTGTTCGCGGTCGACCACGATGTTCTTGCCGGGGACGTGCATGTCCAGGCGGACGTGGAAATGCTTGCCCTGCTGATGATGCCGGTGCGGCTCCTCCACCACCACATGGCAGCCGGTGATGCCGTCGAAGAACTGCTCGAGCTTGTCCGCGCTGTCGCGGATGTGCTCCGAGAGGGCATCGCTGGGATTCATGCCACGGAAGGTGATCTGCAGGTTTCGCTTCATCTTCGCGCCTCTTGAGTGGCTCCCCGTTGGAGCCGTGGTGACGCCCTCTCTCCATTGCATACGGAGCGCCAACGCTTATTCCCCCTGAATCCCGAGGGTTGGAGTGGGCCCGGAGCGCAGGGTTTGCGGTGGCCGCCCATGGGCGCGCAGCCTTTGCGGAAGGAGGCGCGGGGACACACGGGGAGTCAAAAGCACCGCACGGGCCGGCCCCCTCCTCCCAGGACGGCCGAGCGGGCTCGCGCTGCGAGGCGTTGGAGCCGTCCCCACCTTTCTCCATCACCCGGGAGGAGGCGCGCGCGTGATTCGCATCGGCCCTGCGGGATGGAGCTACGACGACTGGGCGGGGGTGGTGTACCCGAAACCCAAGCCGAAGGGGTTCGACCCGCTGGCCTTCATGGCCGGGTACTTCGACGCGCTGGAGCTGAACACCAGCTTCTATCACCCGGTGAGCCGCCACAACGTGGAGCTCTGGCTGGAGCGCACGGACTTCAACCCGGACTTCCGCTTCACCGCGAAGCTGTGGAAGCGCTTCACCCACGAGCGGGACGCGGTGTGGAAGGCCGAGGACGTGCGGCAGGTGCGGGCCGGGCTGGACGTGATGCACGAGGCCGGGCGGCTGGGCGCGGTGCTGGTGCAGTTCCCCTGGTCGTTCCGCAACACCGAGGAGAACCGGGACTGGCTGGACGCGCTGGTGACGGAGTTCTCCGACTGGCCCCTGGTGCTGGAGGTGCGGCACGAGTCGTGGAACGAGCGGGACGTGTTCGCGGAGCTGGCGGAGCGGGGCGTGGGCTTCGTGAACATCGACCAGCCGCTCTTCAAGAGCTCGCTGGGCCCGAGCGCGCGGGTGACGTCCTCGGTGGGGTACGTGCGGGTGCACGGGCGCAACTACCGCAACTGGTTCCGCAAGACGGCGAGCGCGCTGGAGCGCTACGACTACCTGTACACGGCCAAGGAGCTGAAACCGTGGGCCGAGCGCACGAAGGAGATGGCGGCGCACCCGCGGGTGAGCGACGTGTACGTGGTGACCAACAACCACGTGCGCGGCAAGGGCATCGTCAACGC
>NZ_DASVSO010000644.1:0-7078 GCF_036388035.1 Archangium sp. | reverse complement strand
GGCCTACCTGGAGAAGGTCATCGAGCTGGTGCGGGCCAGCGAGCCCACGTTGCCGGTGCGGGACGAAGCCGTGGAAGCGGCCGTGCAGCGGGTGAAGGCGGAGTTCCCGGACCTCGGCTTCGAGACGTTCCTCCGGGTGGGCATGCCGGAGGTGTATCGCCGAGAGGCGGAGCTGCGCGCGAAGAGCACGGGGCTCGCGACGGTGCGGGGCCAGGCCATCCGCACGACGCAGACGTACTGCGGGGGCGCCCGGCCCCCCAAGGGGATGGAGTTGTCTCGGCGGGAGCCCGAGTCCGGCAAGCGCATCCTGGTGCGGCGGGGCTCGGAGAACACCGCGAGCGAGGTGCTCGCCGAGGCCACGTCCGATGCGGCGGGTGCCTTCGTCCTGTCGCTGCCCGCGGGGACGTACTGTCTCGTCGAGGAGGCGAAGCGGGCGCTCACCCCCACGGGTCCGACTCCGGCGCTCGTCGACGCGGGCTGCCTGGAGAACTGGCACCGCACCTGCGATGCCGTCGTCGAGGTTCCCGCGTCGGGCGAGGTTCCAGTGACGCTCGACTTCTACAAGGGCTGCAATGCCCGGTGTTACGAGGGCCCGGCGGTCCCCTGATCGGCTCCGTCTGGTGAGAAGATGGCAGGGGGGTACCCGCATATGAGGGAGGTCCACATGAGGGATGGGAAGCGTGTCTGGCGAAGGCTGTTGATGTCTCTCCTCGGCATCACGCTGATGACCGGCCTGGGTGGGAGTGCCAACAAGGGTGGGCAGGCCTCCGCGAAGCAGGGCCTCGTCCCGGGCGTCATCGCGGCTGGCTTCTCCCACTCCTTGTCATTGGGGCCGGACGGCACCGTGTGGGCCTGGGGCAGCAATGCCTCGGGCGAGCTCGGGATCGGAACGGCGGGTTCCGCTGCCACGCCGCTGCCCGTGAAGATCTCGGGCCTCACGGACGTGGTGGCTGTCTCGGCCGGACATGGCTTCTCCCTGGCGCTGCGTGCGGACGGCACTGTCTGGGCGTGGGGCAAGAACGACCAGGGGCAGCTCGGAAACGGAAAGGTCGACGCCGGAGCCACGCCGGTGCCTGGGAAGGTCCCGGGCCTCACGGACGTGGTGGCCGTCTCGGCCGGTCATTCCTTCGCCAGCGCGCTGCGGGCGGATGGCACCGTGTGGGCTTGGGGTAACAACCGCTCCGGCCTGCTGGGAGTCGGCTCCCCGTCCGTGCTGCAGGTGACGGCGCCCGCCCCGGTGGTGGGCCTCTCCAACGTGGTGTCCCTCGCGGCCGCGGGTGGCGGGTACTTCCTGGCGCTGCGCTCGGATGGCACTGTCTGGGCCTGGGGACACAACGGCGGCCACCAGCTCGGCGAAGGTCCTACTCTCGGCATGGTCAAGCGCGAGCCCGTGCAGGTGAAGGGCCTCCAGAACGTGGTGGCCATTTCGACGGGCTGGGCACACGCGCTGGCGTTGAGCGCGGACGGCACCGTGTGGACCTGGGGCAACAACGCTCATGGCCAGCTCGGCCAGCTGTCCCCGGACATCAACAGGGCCGCGGTCATGGCCGTGCCGGGCCTCTCGGACGTCGTGGCCATCATGGCGGGCCCGAGCTCCTACCGCACGCTGGCGCTGCGCCGGGATGGCACCCTGTGGACCTGGGGCATGGATAGGGCTGGCCGGGCTGGCAACCCGCCCGCGCCCGTCCAGGTGCCGGGTCTCCAGGACGTGGTGGCCGTCTCCTCTGGCACCCACGCGCTCCTGCTGGACAAGCAGGGTACCCTCTGGGGTTGGGGTCCGAACACGGCGGGGGAGCTCGGGGATGGGACGACCCAGACTCGGCTCATGCCGGTACCGGTGGTGGGTCTCTCCTGTCGCCTGCCCGGCGGAGCTACCGGGGAGCCTCGGGCACTCGCGTCGCGGCGGTGCCTCGGCACGCCCTGAAGCCAGGGCCCTGGCTGCCTGCTCGCCAGGGCCCCGTGCGTCCCCGCCATGGCCCTTCGGGGTGGCGGGGACTGTCACTCTTACTTCAGGAACTTCAGGCTTCCTTCGCCACTCCGGCCGGCGCCGTCTCCTTGCTCGTGCCCAGCACCGAGCTGCCTGTGAACAGGCCCATGCCCACCAGCACCACCGTGGCCGCCTCCGCATAGGGACCCAGTACCGAGCCCAGCAGCGTCATTCCCACCGCGCCCACCGAGAACATCGCGATCACCGCCCCCGCCACCTTGTTCATAGCCGCCGTCCGTTCCTTCGATACTCCAGACCTGCCCGGGTCCGGAGCCCGCTGACGGTGGATTCAAATGGCGTGCCGCCGTGGGCCCCGAGGAAATGGGAAAAACCCTGGGACACCTTGGGAAGCGCGGTTCCCATCTCGGGTGTGATCCGGACTCCACTGCGAGTCCGCCCCCAGGGGTGATGTCGGAATTTTTTCCCGGACACCCGCCCTGCTTCCGACTGGGGGTAGCGCGTAACCCATGACGATCCGGGGACTTTGCCCTCGCGGTGGCGTTGGCACACCCGCTGCTACGGCCACCCCCGAACACGTGGTTCCTGGCCTTCTTGCTTGGTTGCCAGGGACTGAGGGGAGAGGCGAACGATGGGAAAGACGAGCGCGAGGTGGTGGGTGGCGTTGGGGTTGCTCCTCCTGTCGGGGTGCGCCCACCGGGGCTCGGCGAAGGTGGACAACTCGGACCAGCCGTACCGCATCGGCCGTGAGGACATCCTGGATGTGGCGGTGTGGCGCGACGCGGATCTCTCGCGCACGGTGCCGGTGCGCCCCGACGGCTTCATCTCCATGCCCATGGTGGGCGAGGTGAAGGCCGAGGGCCGTACTCCCACCGAGCTGTCCGATGAGCTGCGCGAGGCGCTCAAGCCGTATGTGCAGGAGCCCCGGGTGACGGTGGTCGTCCGCGAGGTGAACAGCAGCCGCGTCTACATCACCGGCGAGGTGGCCCACCCCGGCGCCTACCCGCTGCGGGGCCGCGTGTCCATCCTCCAGGCCATTGCCCTGGCGGGAGGCTTCACGGACTTCGCGGACAAGGACGCCATCGTCGTCCTGCGCCGCTCGGGCCAGGACGGGGGCACCATCCCCGTGAGCTACAGCGAGCTGGTGGAGGAGCCGGAGAAGTTCGAGCCGCTCATCCTGCGGCCGGGCGACACCATCGTCGTTCCGTGAGGTGTTTCGGGGTGGAGCGGGGCGCGTGGGCGCCAGGGCCGGGGTCGGAGTGCGGGGATGGAGGGTGCCGTGAGACGTGCATGGAAGGGTTGGGTGGCGGCGGCGGTAGTGGGGGGCGCGCCAGCCGCGCTCGCGGCCACGGTGGTGGAGCCTCGGGCGAAGGTGACGCTGGAGGAGCGCTACGACGACGACTTCCGGCTGAACGCCGGTGGTACGGGCGGTCAGTTCATGACGAAGCTGACGCCACGGCTCGGGCTGGAGGTGAAGGATCCGTCGCTGACGCTGGAGAGCTTCTACGCGACGGACCTCCTGCTGCGGCACGGCTCCGGCCGGCTGACGATGGATCACCGCGGGGGGCTGTCGGTGCGCAAGCTGCTGTCGCGCCGCCTGCGGGTGGAGGTGTCGGGGAGCCTCTACCGGGTGACGGATCCCACCTCGCTGCCGCGTGAGAGCGTGGCCCGAGCGGCCCAGCCCGTCCTCTATGGACAGACGCGGGTGTACGTGTCGGGGCGGGCGAGCCGGCGGGTGGACGTGGGGGCCGGCTACGGGATGGAGGGGGTGAAGATGCTCGAGGGCGAGCACGCCACGGGCTTCGTCCATACCCCCTTCGTGGAGGGCTGGCTGCGCGCCACGCGGCGGCTGTCCCTGGGCGCCGAGTACCGCTACCAGGCCTTCCTCTTCGGCGATGAGCTGGATCAGGCGCACGGCGTCGTCGCGGCCCTGCGCTACCGGCTGACGCGGCAGATGACCTTCACGGGCCGCGCCGGTCCGGTGTCCTACGTCGGGGCGGATGGCACCCGGGGCCTGCTGCCGAGGGTGAAGCTGGAGGTGCTGCACGAGGCCGGGCGCTTCGACATGGGTTTCGTCGCGGGGCACGACCTGGTGGGCGCCAGCGGCTTCACCAACGCGCTGTGGGCCGACTACGCGGGGCTGGTGTTCAACCAGCACTTCACCCACAGGCTGTCGATGTACGGGGCCGCCAGTTTCTTCCGCAACGGGCGCGCGCCGAACGAGGGCGCCTTCACCCTGGGCGGGGCCGAGCGCGTGGCACAGGGCTACGCGCTGGGCGCGGGGCTCGAGTTCAAGGTCAATGAGTACATGTCGGTGCAGGGCGCCGTGGACCGCATCGCCCAGGTGGGCGCGGGCGGAGCCGCGGCGGACGTCGGGCTGACCCGCAATGTCGCGGCCGTCCGCCTGCACATGATCGGTTGGTAGGCACAGATGGATGAGGCACAGGTGGAGCGAGGAGGAGGAGCGCACATGGAGCGTGGGATGACGGCAGACCAGGTGCTCAAGGCACTGTGGCGCCGAAAGGTGCTGGTCGGGGCCATCGTGCTGGCAGTCTTCGCGGTGGGCGCCGCCATCGTGCTGAGCCAGCCGAGCGTGTACGAGGCGACGGCGGTGGTGCGAGTGCAGCCTCAGCGGCCCGGAGAGGAGATGGTGCAGCGCACCGTGAGCGAGCTGGTGGAGCAGCGGCTGCTCACCGTCCGCCAGGAGTTGATGGCGCGGCCCGTGTTGCAGAAGGCCATCGAGGAGATGAACCTCTATCCGGACATCGTGTCCGAGGACGGCATGGAGGCCGCCGTCAACCGCATGCGCAAGGATCTCACCGTGCGCGTCGAGGGCGAGAGCGCCTTCGAGCTGACGTACGCCAGCCGGGATCCGCAGGTGGCGCAGCAGGTGGCCAACCGCCTGCCGCAGATCTTCTCGGATCAGGCGCTGAAGTCGCGCCAGGAGCAGGCGGCCCGGGCCACCCAGCTCTTCCAGGATGAGCTGGTGTCGCTCTCCAAGACGGTCACCGACTGGGAGAAGAAGATCGCCCAGTTCAAGGTGGACCACATCGGCGAGCTGCCCGAGCAGCTCGAGATGAACATGCGCGGGCTGGAGCGCGTGGGGGCGCTGATGCAGACGAAGTCCGAGGAGCTGCGCGTGGCCGAGGCCCGGCGCTCGGAGCTGGCGCGGGCTCGCAATGCCGCGGACAGCGAGGCGGGCCGGTTGGAGGCCGCCGAGCACTCCCTCGCCCAGGCCCTGGTGGGCGCCCGCTCCTCCTGGACGGCGGATCACCCCGAGGTGAAGCGGCTCAACCAGGAGCTCTCCACCATGCGTGAGCGCCGCAAGGACGCCGAGAGCCGCCAGTGGGCCGAGCGCCAGGAGCGCGCCCGCGTGGCCGACCTCAGCGGCGCCATCCAGAAGGACATCGAGGGGCTGCACCAGCAGGCCCGGGGCTACCAGGAGCGGCTGGACCGCACGCCGAAGTGGGCCCACGAGCTGGGCGTGCTGCAGCGCGACTATGAAATCGCCCGCACCAAGTACCAGAGCGTGGTGTCGCGCCGGGTGGAGGCGGAGATCGCCCAGGAGCTGGAGGTCAAGAGCGCCGAGAGCCTCTTCAACGTGGTGTCCCCGGCGGGTGTGCCGGTGACGCCGGCCCGGCCGGACCGGATGAGCGGCCTGCTCATCGCCTTCCTGCTCGCCCTCGGCACCGGAGTCCTCACCGGCGTGGTGCTCGAGATGCGCGACGACAGCATCCGCGACACCCAGGAGCTGCGCGAGCGCCTGCCGCTCCCCGTGCTCGCGGTGGTCCCGAACATGCAAGGCAAGGGGGAGAAGCGGGTGCTGATGCCCGCCACGGGAGCGCGCAACGGGGTGGTGACGCCGTCTTCGTCGGACTCGCCTCTGAACTAGGGAAGCTCGGGTGAACAACTTGGAAGTTGGGAGGACTGAGATGGAACAGACGATGGAGCGGGCGGGAAACTTCCTTCCCCGAGTGGATGATGCGGCGGGCTCGCCGAACGCGGTGGACAAGCGGGTGGTGTCGCTGACGGCACCGGCCTCGAGCGCGGCGGAGCAGTACCGCAGCCTCTACTACCGGCTGGAGCGCATGCGCGAGCTGCGGCCGCTCAAGGTGGTGGGCATCACCTCGTCGCTGCCCGGCGAGGGCAAGACGGTCACCACGGTGAACCTCGCCCTGGCCGCGGCCCGGGCCAACCCCGAGCGGCGCATCCTGCTCATCGACGCGGACCTGCGTCGCGGTCAGGTGGCCGACGTGCTCGGCATCAAGGGCCGGCCGGGCCTGTCGGAGCTGCTGGCCGGCGAGTGCGAGGTGCGCGACCTGGTGCGCCGCTTCCATGCCACGCGCATGGCCGTCATCACTGCGGGCGCCACGCCGGAGGAGCCCACCCAGGCGCTCGCCAGCGCGAGGATGAAGCAGTTCCTCAAGGTGGTGCGCGAGCACTTCGACGAGGTGTACGTGGATCTGCCGCCCACGCTGCCGTTCGCGGACTCGGCGATCCTCGGCCACCAGACGGACGGCCTGCTGATGGTGGTGCGGGCCAACGTCACCCCGGCCCGGGCCGTCAACCAGGCCGTGGAGCAGCTCGGCGGCGCACCCATCCTGGGCTGCGTGCTGAACGGGGCGGAGGTGAGCGACACCCCGTACATGAAGAACTACATGCGCAAGTAGCAACAGCGGCAACCCGGCCGCGCCGAGAGGAGGGCGCGGCCGGGAGTCGTAGGGAAGGGCGACGAGGGCGGTCGGAGGGACATACGTGCTTCGGGTTTTCCACCATTACTTTTCATCCAGGAAGCTGACGCTCTTCGTCATCGAGGGCGCCGCCATCGCCCTGGCGTGTCTGCTGGGGGCGGTCTGCTTGTCGAGGATGCTGGCGCCAACGAACACCTACCTGCCGCTGGCCCAGACGCTGCCAGCGCTGTTGCTGCTGGGGGCCACCTTCGTCCCCACGTTCCAGTTCGCGCTCTACCTGATGGACCTGTATGACCTGCGGGTAGCGGCGGAGGATCGGGTCCGGGGCGCCCGGCTCCTCAAGGCGGCCGGGGTGACGACGGCCCTCGTCGGAGTGTTGATGCTCGCGGCGCCGGCGGTGCTGCCGGTGAGCCTGCCTCCCGGGGCGCTGCTGGGCGGGGCC
>NZ_DASVSO010000643.1:0-15981 GCF_036388035.1 Archangium sp. | reverse complement strand
CATGGATGGGCTCACGCTCCTCACGAAGGCGCTCGAGGTGTCCCCGCGCCTCCAGGTCATCGTGATGACGGCCTTCGGCTCCATCCAGAGCGCGGTGGATGCGATGCGGCAGGGGGCCTTCGACTACATCACCAAGCCCTTCAAGGAAGTGGAGCTGCGCCTGCGGGTGGAGAACGCGCTGGAGAAGGCCCGGATGCTGTCGCAGATGGGCCTGTTCGCCGACGAGTTCAACGAGCGCCACGGCCTGAGTGCGCTGGTGGGCCGCAGCCCGGCCATGCGGGAGCTGACGTCGCGCCTGCAGCGCGTGGCGCAGAGCGACGCCACGGTGCTGGTGCAGGGCGAGAGCGGCACGGGCAAGGAGCTCGTCGCCCGCGCGGTGCACGCGCACAGCCGGCGCAAGAGCAAGCCCTTCGTCCCCGTCAACTGCGCGGCCATCTCCGAGACGCTGCTGGAGAGCGAGCTGTTCGGCCACGCCAAGGGCGCCTTCACCGGCGCGGTGCGCGCCCGCCGTGGCCTCGTGGAGGAGGCGGACGGCGGCACTCTCTTCATTGACGAGGTGACGGAGACGGCCCCCGCCTTCCAATCCAAGCTGCTGCGCACCCTGCAGGAGGGCGAGGTGCGGCGCGTGGGCGAGTCCACCACGGTGAAGGTGGACGTGCGGATCGTCGCCGCCACCAACCGCGACATCGAGCTGGAGGTGCGCGAGAAGCGCTTCCGGCAGGACCTTTACTACCGGCTCAACGTGGTGACGCTGCGCGTGCCGCCGCTGCGCGAGCGCCTGGAGGACGTGCCCGCGTTGGCCGAGCACTTCCTCAAGCGCGCCAACGCCCGCAGCCCCAGGCCCAAGCGCCTGTCGCAGTCGGCGGTGGATCACCTGATGGGCTACAACTTCCCCGGCAACGTGCGCGAGCTGGAGAACCTGGTGGAGCAGGCGGCGGCGCTGTCCGAGGGAGAGGAGCTGCTGCCCGAGGACTTCCCCATGCGCCCCAGTGCGAGCATGGCGGTCAGTGGCCCCACGGAGGCCTCGCCCACTCCGGCGGCCACCGATGCCACCACCCGGGGGCCCACGCTGGCCGAGTCGGTGGAGGAGGCCGAGCGGCGGGCGATTGCCCAGGCCCTGGAGCGGCACGGGATGGACCTGGGCCGCGTCGCCGAGGAGCTGTCCGTCTCCTCCACCACGCTGTGGCGGAAGATGAAGCGCCTCAACCTCCGTCCGCTCGGGGGCGATCACCGGGAGTGAGGCTGGACGGCAGGTGTCCCCTGCCGCACACCCGGGCAGATCTGAAATGTCCCGTCAGTCGTGAAAAACAGAAGCCGCTGAAATCATTGCGGATTTTCACATCTGCAAAAGCATTGCAGAGCTGCAACGCAGGGAAGGGGCCTCGCGAGGCTGTTTGGAGCGCTAAGCGCCCGAGATTACTGGGTTCTGAGATTCTTGGGAGGTTGGCATGGCGAGTGCTAAAGCTTGAGTCCGGAGCACATCGAAGCAGGGCTGAAGGCGGTTCCCCCCCACCACTTCAACTCTTCCGGTGAGCTTCCTTGAGAAGAACCCGTGGCCCGGCCCCCTTCCTAAGGGTGCCGGGCCGCCTTCTTTTGGGGCTCCTGATCGCGGGCCCAGCGGCTTTGCAGATCTGCAAGGCCATTTCACAACTGCAATGCAGAGCTGAAAGCCTCCCGCGCTCCCTGCCGCCAAGTGCTTGAAAACACGGGCCGAAGTGGCTGGCATGGCGGATGCTAAAGCTGAGGGTACGGAGCACGTCGAAGCAAGGCTGAAGGGGTTCCCCCCCACCGCTTCAGCCCTTCCGGTGAGCTTCCTGAGAAGAACCCGCGGCCCGGTCCCCTTTCTGAGGGTACCGGGCCGCCTTCTTTTTGGGCCTCCGCTTCGGACTCTTCCTCCCGTGCCTTTCACCACTGCAAGGCCATTTCACGGCTGCAATGCAGGAATGAAATCCGCCACGGATTTCCGACGGGGGTGAAGCGCCAAGTGCTTGAAAACACGGGCCGGGGTGGCTGGCATGGCCAATGCTAAAGAGAAGACACGGAGCACGTCGAAGCAAGGCTGAAGGGGTTCCCCCCCACCGCTTCAGCCCTTCCGGTGAGCTTCTTGAGAAGAACCCGCGGCCCGGTCCCCTTTCTGAGGGTGCCGGGCCGCCTTCTTTTTGGGGCCTCCGCTTCGGGCTCTTCCTCCCGTGCCTTTCACCACTGCAAGGCCATTTCACGGCTGCAATGCAGGAATGAAATCCGCCACGGATTTCTGACGGGCGCGAAGCGCCAAGTGCTTGAAAACATGGGCCGGAGTGGCTGGCATGGCCAATGCTAAAGAAAAGACACGGAGCACGTCGAAGCAAGGCTGAAGTGGTTCCCCCCCACCCCTTCAGCCTTTCCGGCGAGCTTCTTGAGAAGAACCTGCGGCCCGGTCCCCTTCCTGAGGGTGCCGGGCCGCCTTCTTTTATACGCTCCGCCCCTCGCGCCCGGCTCCGTGGCGCGGCGGAGGGGGCTTTCGACATGCGGGACGCACACGGCGAGACGTGGCAGCTGCGGCCGGGGCGGGTGGAGGACCACGCGGATTTCGCTCGGCTCTTCGGGGAACTGGGCCTGGAGGATCCACCGCCGACGCTGGACATGTGGGTGTCGGGCCTGATGAAGCACGCGTACTTCGTGGACGGGCCGGAGGGTCCTCGCGCGTACGCCCTCCTCGACGTGATGGGGGACACGGGCCACGTGTCGAGCCTGGTGGTGGCGCCGGGCCAGCGGGGGCTGGGCGTGGGGCGGTGGGTGATGGGGCGGCTCGCGGAGCTGCTGCGGGCGCGGGGCTGTCGCCAGTGGCGGCTGTACGTGAAGCCGGACAACGCGCCGGCCGTGGCGCTGTACACCTCGGTGGGGATGAAGCCGGGGAAGCTGGAGCGCACGTGGTGCCTGTCGCGCGGGCACATGGCGGCCCTGCCCCCGGCGCCCGAAGCCCTCGAGGTGGTGCCGGTGGTCGAGTCGGACTTCGCCCCGCTCACCGAGGCCTTCGGGTTGGTACCCGGGAAGCTGGCCAGCTACGCCGCGCAGCCCATGCACTGGCTGCGGCGCCTGGCGGACCCAACGCGGCCGGACGCGGGATGGCTGGGGATGATGGATCTGCGACCCCACCCAGGGCTGGTGTTTCCCTTCTTCGCGGCCACGCCCGCGCATGCGCGGGCGCTGCTGGAGGCGGCCTTTCTCGAGGTGGCGAGCGCGCGGGAGCTGAAGCTGGTGACGGGGGACGAGGCCCTGCAGGCGCTGCTGCGCGCGGCGGGAGTGCGGCTCGTGCTGGAGACCCTGGAGATGCGCGGGCCGCTGCCGGAGGAGCCCGCAGCGAAAACGCCCGGGCGGAGTGCGCCCGGGCGTCGGTGAAGCGAACGGCTTGGGAGCTCAGCGGCTGAAGAGCGTGCCGGCCTGGGCGATCCACTCGGTGAGGGGGCCGGGCATGATGCCCAGCAGCACCACGGCGGCGGTGGAGACGATGAGGGCCACCTCCGTCATCCAGTTGCGCTCCAGGACGTGGGCGCCCTCGGGGACGGGCCGCATGTACATGTAGACGACGATGCGCAGGTAGTAATAGGCGCCGGCCGCGCTGGAGAGCACCGCGATGATGGTGAGGCCCACGAGGCCCGCGTCCACGGCGGCGCGGAAGAGCAGCAGCTTTCCGATGAAGCCGACGGTGGGCGGAATGCCCGCGAGCGACAGCATGAAGGCGGCCATGGCGAAGGCCCAACCCGGCCGGCGCTGGGCCAGGCCGCTGAAGCGCTCGAGGTCCCAGGCGGTCCCCTTTTCCTCATCCTCACGGCGCTCCAGGACGGAGATGATGCCGAAGGCGCCCACCGCGGTGACGGTATAGGCGAGCAGGTAGAAGAGGATGCTGCGCAGGGCGTCCACGCGCGTCACCATCTCGGGGCTGGCGCCCACCAGGGCGGTGGGGCCGAGCAGGCGGAACTCCTGGCCCGGCTGGGTGACGAAGAGGGCCGCCACGCCCAGCAGCAGGTAGCCGGCGTGGGCGATGGAGGAGTAGGCCAGCATGCGCTTCACGTTGCGCTGCGGGATGGCCAGCAGGTTGCCCGCCACCATGGTGAGCAGCGCCAGGGTGGAGAACATGACGAAGGGCAGCTTCGGGTCGATGCCGCTGCCCACGGTGACGAACACGCGCACCAGGGCGACGAAGGCGGCGGCCTTCACGGCCGCGCTCATCAGCGCGGTGACGGGGGTGGGGGCGCCCTCGTACACGTCCGGCGTCCACATGTGGAAGGGCACCGCGGCCACCTTGAAGGCGAAGCCGGCGGCCACCAGCACCGCGCCGACGTAGACGAGCGGCGCGCTGGTGGTGCCCATCGCGTTCTTCAGCGGCTGCACCATGTCCGACAGCAGCGTCGTGCCGGTGGCGCCGTACAGCAGCGCCGAGCCGTACAGCAGCACCGCGGAGGAGAAGGCGCCGAGGATGAAGTACTTGAAGCCCGCCTCGCTCGGCCGCGTGCCGCGCCGCAGGAAGGACGTCAGCGCGTACGTGGCGATGGAGAGGATCTCGATGTTGACGAAGATGGTGATGAGCTCGTTGGAGATGCCCAGCAGGCTCATGCCCGCGCCGGCGAAGAGCATCAGCGCGTAGAACTCACCGCGCTCGGCGCCGCGCTTGCGCAGGAAGGCGGCCGAGGTGAGCGTCGCCAGCGCCAGCGCCACGCAGACGATGAAGGTCAGGAAGCTGGAGAAGGGGTCCAACGCGCCGAAGCCGAGGAACACCTCGCGCGCCGGCTGGAACAGCAGGCTCAGGGACACGAGGCCGGCGATGACGGAGGTGGCGGCCGCCAGCACCGCCTGGTAGCCGCGCGACGCGGTCGGAGTGAGGAACACCTCCGAGAGCAGCAGGACGCACGCTCCCACCACCAGGATGATGGCGGGGATGAGCGGGAGGAAGTCCGCCGAGGTCAGGGTAGGCAGGTTCATGGGTGGTGACTCTCGACTAGCGCCGGTCGGCGAAGGGGCCCGACGGCTGGGCAGTGGGGGCAGCGGCGAGGTCGGCGGCGGGCAGCCCCATCACGGAGATCTGCACGTCGGCGGGCCGCAGCTGGTTGCCGGGAGCGCCCAGGTTGGCGCGCGTGATGAAACGCTCGGAGGACGGGTTGATGCGGTCCAGGAAGGGCTGGGGCATCAGGCCCATCACCGCCACGAGGACGAGGAAGGGCGCCACGGTGGCGAACTCGCGCAGGCTCAAGTCCGTCAGGTGCTGGTTCTCCCGGTGGGTGAGGGGACCGAAGAACACCTTCTGCACCATCCACAGCATGTACGCCGCGCCGAGGATGACGCCCAGGGTGGCCAGCACGCCGAAGCCGAGGCCCAGGTTGCTCTTGAAGGTGCCCAGCAGCACCAGGAACTCGCCGATGAAGCCGTTGGTGCCCGGCACCGCGATGGACGAGAACGTGATGATGACGAAGGCCGCCGTGAACACCGGCACCACCCGCGCGATGCCGCCGTAGTCGGACATGAGGCGGGTGTGGCGCCGCTCGTAGATGAAGCCGAACAGGAGGAACAGCGCGCCCGTGGACACGCCGTGGTTGAGCATCTGGTAGGCGCTGCCGGTGGCGCCCTCCTGGGTGAGGGCCAGCATGCCCAGCATGCAGTAGCCCAGGTGGCTCACGGACGAGTAGGCGATGAGCTTCTTGATGTCCCGCTGCGCCAGGCACATGAGCGCGCCGTAGACGATGCCAATCACCGCCAGGGCGGACAGGAAGGGCCGGGCCTGCTGCGTCGCCACGGGGAAGAAGGGAATCGCGTAGCGCCAGAAGCCGAAGGTCCCCATCTTCAGCATCACGCCGGCCAGGATCATGGAGCCGGCCACGGGCGCCTGCACGTGGGCGTCGGGCAGCCACGTGTGCACGGGCCACATCGGCACCTTGATGGCGAAGGCCAGGGCGAAGGCGGCGAAGAGCCACGGGCCCCAGCGGTGCAGCATGCTGGCCATGCCCGTGAGCTGCGTGCAGTCACCGGCGCCCATGCACGTGGAGATCTCCCGGTTGGCGGAGATGAGGCTGTTGTAGATGGTGGCGTAGTCGAAGGAGCGGTTACCCGGCGTGCTGCTGATGAAGTACAGGGCGACGATGGCCACCAGCATCAGCAGCGAGCCCGCCAGGGTGTAGAGGAAGAACTTCACCGCCGCCATCTGGCGATCCTCGGCGCCCCACACACCCACCAGCAGGTACATGGGGATGAGCATGGCCTCCCAGAAGATGTAGAAGAGCAGCACGTCCATGGAGACGAGCGCGCCCATCATCACCGTCTGAAGCACCAGCAGCGACAGGTGGAACTCCTTCACCCGCTCGGTGATGTACGTCTGCGAGGCCATCACCACCAGGGGCCCCAGGAAGACCGTCAGCAGCAGCAGGCTGATGGCCAGGCCGTCCACGCCGATGTGGTAGCTGACGCCGAGCTGCTCCAGCCAGCGCGTGCGGTACTCGAGCTGGAACTCGGGGCCACCCGGCTCGAAGCGCATGTACGCCCAGAGCCCGAAGGCCGCGTCCACCAGCATGCCGATGAACGTGACGGTGCGAATCTGCCCGCGCTCTCCGCCGGGCAGCATGCACACGAGCGCCGCGAAGACGAGCGGCAGGTAGATGACGAGGTTGAGCAGATGGTTGTCGAAGAAGCTCATTGCAGCACCTGGATGAGGGCGTACACCGCGCCGCCGAGCAGGGCCAGGGCCATCACCGCGGCATAGGCCTGTGCGTCTCCCGTCTGCACGTAGCGCAGGGCGCTGCCGACGCGGGCGGTCACCCACGCCGTGCCGCGCACCGCCACCGTGTCGATGAGGAGCGTGTCCACCAGCTTGTAGAGGATGGCGCTCACGTTCTTCACCGGCCGGATGACCAGGAACTCGTAGGCCTCATCCACGTAGAACTTGTTGAGCGTGAAGCGCCGCACCGAGCGGGCGAAGGCCGGGACCGGCTTGCCCACCTGCGCGGGGAAGTACTTCATGTACAGGAAGGCCGCCGCCACGCCGCCCGACAGCGCCACCAGCCACGCCTTGAGGTAGTCCACGATGCTCGGGACGCTGTGGTCCAGCTGCACCAGCTCGCCGCGACCGGCGATGCGCTCGGCGCTCGCGAACACGGGGCCCAGGAAGTTCTCCATCACCGGCTGCGGGCCGTTGCGACCCGGCATGAGCGGCAGCGCGTACACCAGCGAGAACACGCTGAGCACCGCCAGCACCACCAGCGGCAGCGTCATGTGCCAGGCGCTCTCGTGCGCGTGGGCAATCTTCGCCTCCGGCGAGCGCTTGCCCTCGAAGGTCAGCAGGTACACGCGCGACATGTAGAAGGCGGTGCACGCCGCGATGAGCAGGCCCACGTAGTAGATGGCGCTCGAGGCCCAGCCGTAGCCGGCCAGGTGGTTGTGGTGGATGCCGTGGAAGATGGCGTCCTTGGAGAAGAAGCCGGAGAGCGGGACGATACCGGTGATGGCCAGGGTGGCCACGAAGAAGGTGCCCCACGTCCACTTCATCTCGTGGCGCAGGCCGCCCAGCTTCTTGATGTCCGTCTCGTCCGCGTTGCCGTGCATGACGCTGCCGGCGCCGAGGAAGAGGCAGGCCTTGAAGAAGGCGTGGGTGACGAGGTGCAGCACCGCTGCCCAGAAGATGCCCATGCCCACGCCCATGAACATGATGCCCAGCTGCGACACCGTGGAGTAGGCGAGCACCTTCTTGATGTCGTCCTGCGCGAAGGCGATGAGCGCGGCGATGAGCGAGGTGAGCGCGCCGATGATGGCCACCGTCACCATGGCGGTGGGGCTCATCACCAGCAGGTAGCTCATGCGGCTGAAGAGGTAGACGCCCGCGGTCACCATCGTCGCCGCGTGGATGAGGGCGGAGACGGGCGTCGGGCCGGCCATGGCGTCCGGCAGCCAGACGTACAGCGGGAACTGGGCGCTCTTGCCCGCCGCGCCGAGCAGGAACAGCAGCAGCGCCACCGTCAGCACGCCTCCGAAGGTACGGCCCGCCAGCGGACCGTCCGCGATGGTGCTCTGCAGGGTGACGGCGGCCTCCGACTTCTCCGGCGAGGCGGGCAGCGCGTTGGCCATGACCTCCAGGCCCTGGAAGGTCACCGGGCCCTTCTGCTGCAGACCCTCGCGGAAGCGCACCTGCACGGACTCGGCGTTGCCACCCACCTGGGAGAAGTTGCCCCGGTCGGCCTGGGTGTTGAACGCGCTCACCAGCAGCACCACCAGGAAGGTGGCGATGAGGAAGGCGAAGTCACCGATGCGGTTGGTGACGAACGCCTTGCGGCCCGCCCACGCCTTGGCCGCGTCCGAGTACCAGAAGCCGATGAGCAGGTAGCTGGCCATACCGACGCCCTCCCAGCCCACGAAGAGCAGGACGAGGTTGTCGGCGAGCACCAGCGTGAGCATGGCGGCCACGAAGAGGTTGAGGTACGCGAAGTAGCGCCAGTAGCTCTCGTCGTGCTCCATGTAGCTGGTGGAGTACAGGTGGATGAGGAAGCCCACGCCGGTGATGACCAGCAGGAGCGTCCCCGACAGGTGGTCCACCAGCAGGCCGAAGTTCACCCGGAACGTTCCGGCGCTGAACCAGGTGCCGTAGTCGTGGGCGATGGCGTAGCGGATGGTGCCAGGCGAGAAGGCGTTGTCGATTGACACCGGGCTGCCGCCCGACACGTGGCTGACCGACCAGAAGGCCAGCACGGACAGCACGAAGGAACCGGCCACCGTCGCGCAGGCGATGAGGTGGACGTTGGCGCGGCCGAGCATCTTGCCGAACACGCCGCACACGAACGCGCCCATCAGCGGCAGCGCGATGATGAGCCACAGCGACTGCGCGAAGACGGCGGGGTCCACCGGCGCGGTCATGAAGAACTGTCTGAGGGCATCCATGGATGGGCTCTCTAAAAGGACGGAAGGGGGGGCCGGGGCGTCAGTGCTTCATCGTCCGCATGTCGTCGATATTGACGCTGCCGCGGCTGCGGAACACCGCGATGACGATGGCCAGACCGATGGAGGCCTCGGCCGCCGCGACGGCAATGACGAAGAAGGCGGACACGTGGCCGGTGAAGTCACCGGTCTGCTTGGCGAAGGCGAGGAACGTCAGGTTCGCCGCGTTCATCATCAGCTCCACGCACATGAAGACCACCAGTGCGTTGCGGCGGATGAGCACCCCGAACATGCCGAGGCAGAACAGCGCGGCGGCGAGGATCAGATAATAGGAGATGGGAACCATGGATCAGATCCTCGACTTGGCGACGACCACCGCGCCCACCATGCCCACCAGCAGCAGCAGGCTCACCGCCTCGAAGGGCAGCAGCCACTTGGTGAAGATGGTCTGTCCAATGACCGCCAGGGTGCCGAAGCCGCTGGCCACCGCCTGCGGGCCCGCGAACTGCTCGGCGCGCACCGGCAGCTTCCAGATGGCCACCACCAGCACCACCAGCAGCCCCGCCGCCGCCGCTCCGCCAGCGATGCGCGAGAGCGTCAGCCGCGGCCCGGTCGAGGTCGACTCGCCCAGGTTGAGCAGCATGATGACGAAGAGGAAGAGCACCATGATGGCGCCCGCGTAGACCAGCACCTGCAGCACCGCCACGGTGTGGGCCCACAGCAGCACGTAGATGCCGGCCAGGAAGAAGAACGTGGCCACCAGCGCCATGGCGGAGCTGATGGGGTTCTTCGCGAAGATGACCAGCCCGGCGGATAGCAGCGTCAGGAGCGCGAACGCTCCAAAGAGAACCAGCTCGACGTTCACGACCAGTCTCCGAACGCGCCCCAGGGCTTGTCGCCGAACGGGCAGCGGTGCTCGCGGATGTGCGCCTCGAACTCGTCGCGGAAGCGCATGAGGAAGGAATGGGTCGGCAGCGCCGCGGCATCACCCAGCGCGCAGATGGTGTTACCCAGGCCGATGGGAGGGTAGGGCGCGATGGACGCCGCCACGTTGCTGAGGATCTGCACGTCCCCCGGCTCGCCGCGCCCCTCTTCGATCTTCCGGAGGATGCGCGTCTGCCACGGGGTGCCCTCGCGGCACGGGGTGCACTGGCCGCAGGACTCCTCGGCGTAGAAGCGCGCCACGCGCCACAGGCTGCGCACCATGCACGTGGTGTCATCCATCACGATGACGCCGCCGGAGCCCGCCATGGTCTGCTTCACCTTGACGGCCTCGAACTCCATGGCGATGTCCAGCTCGTCCGGGCTGAGGATGGGCGCCGACGAGCCGCCCGGAATCACGGCCTTGATCTTGCGGCCCGCGGGCAGGCCCCGGCCGTACTTGTCGTCGAAGATGAGCTGGGTGAAGGTGGCCTCCAGCGGCACCTCGTACACGCCCGGGCGGTTCACCGTGCCCGAGAGGCACACCAGGCGCGTGCCACCGGACTTGTCGGTGCCCAGCCCGGCGTACCAGGCGGAGCCGCGGGTGAAGACATGGGGCACGCTGGCGAGCGTCTCCACGTTGTTCACCACCGTGGGGCTGCCGAACAGGCCCACCACCGCGGGGAACGGCGGCTTGAGGCGGGGCCAGCCCTTCTTGCCCTCGAGGCTCTCGAGCAGCGCCGTCTCCTCGCCGCAGATGTAGGCGCCCGCGCCTCGCACCACGTAGCAGTCCAGCTGGTAGTCCTTGCCCAGCATCTTCTTGCCGAAGATGCCGGCGGCGTAGGCCTCCTTGATGGCCGCGTTGGTGCGCTCGGCCTGGAGCTTGAACTCACCGCGCAGGTACACGTAGCAGGTGTGCACGCCCAGCGCGTAGGACGCGATGGCGATGCCCTCCAGCATCATGTGCGGGTCGTTCTCGAGGATGTAGCGGTCCTTGAAGGTGCCCGGCTCGGACTCGTCGCCGTTGACGGCCAGGTACTTGGGCTTGGGGTTGTCCTTGGGGACGAAGCTCCACTTGAGGCCCGTGGGGAAGCCCGCGCCGCCGCGTCCGCGGAGGTTGGACTTCTTCACCTCGTCGATGATCTGCGCCGGCGCCAGCTCCAGGGCCTTCTCCAGGCCCTTGTAGCCCCCGCGCTTCTTGTACTCATCCAGCTTCCAGGAGTTGGGCTTCCCCCAGGCGCTCGTGATGATCGGTTCGAATGCCGTTGTCGCCATGGAAATCAGGTCCTTATGGAGGAGTTCAGGAGAGCTTGTCGAAGAGGGCGTCGAGCTTGGCCTTCGTCAGGCTCTCGTGGTGGTCCTCGTTGATTTGCAGGCACGGGGCGGTGCCGCAAGACGCAAGGCACTCGGTCTCGCGCAACGTGAAGCGCTCGTTCGACTCCCCAGCCTTCAGGCCGAGCTTCTGCTCCAGATAGGCGAGCATCTTCTCCGCGCCCCACAGGGCACAGGAAAGATTGGTGCAGACGTCGACGACGTACTTCCCCGGCTTCTTGAGGTGGTACATCACGTAGAAGCTCGCCACTTCGTAGGCGCGCTCGGGGGTGACGCCCAGCCGGCTGGCCACCAGCTTCAACCCCTCGGGGGGCAACCAACCCTTCAGCTCCTGCAGGAGCCGCAGAGCGGGGAGCATCCCGGCGCTCTTACGGTCTGCGGGGTAGTGCGAGATGATCTCCGCCATCTCCGCATCGAACTTCTTCTGCTCTTCGGGGGTGAACAGGGGCTCCGCCATGGCGGGCGCTTCGTAAGGCCCCTATGGCTTCGTTGTCAACATAAACCCACGGCGCTACACTGAGGTCCATCAGCGAAATGCCGAGCGATTTCAAGCCTTTGTTATGAATCGGGGATCAGACGACCAGCGCGACAGTCCCCGAGTGCCCTTCGTCCTGCGGGTGCGCTTCCCGGATCAGGCTCGAATGGCGGCGGTCACGGAGAACCTCTCCAAGGGGGGGATCTTCGTGCAGACCGAGCGCGTCTTCACGGCCGGGCAAGAGGTGGGGCTGGCACTTTCTTTCCCGGGGCTCCTGAATCCGGTAGAAGTCGTGGGGACGGTGGCCTGGGTACGGCCAGCGACGGCCGAGGCGCCGGGTGGTGTCGGCATCCGTGTGGTGCGCGATCAGGACCGGCAGCGATTGGGTGAAATCTTGAGTTCGCCAGGACAGACCCGCGCGTCGGACCAGGGGCCCCTCCCCACGGAGGGCTACCGTGTGCTCATCGTCGAGGACAACCCGCACATCGTCGAGATGTACAGCTACGTCCTCAAGAAGCTGGCGAGCGGCGAGCTGGCGGGAAAGATTCCCCTGGAGGTCCACTTCTCTCCGGACGGGCACCACGCCCTGCAGCAGCTCCTGGAGCGCCAGGGTCGCTTCAGCCTGGTGATGACGGACCTGTACATGCCGGTGATGGACGGCTTCGCGTTGATCGAGCGCATCCGCGCCGAGGCGATGCTCAAGTCCATTCCCGTGGTGGCCATCTCGGCGGGTGGGCCCGAAGCGCGCGAGCGTGCCATGCAGCTGGGCGTGGACATCTACCTGCGCAAGCCGGTGCGTTTCCAGGAAGTGCTGGAGACGGTGAAGCAGCTTCTTCACATTCCCTGACGGTCGGCCGGGAGCCCACGTTGAGGCAGGGGGCCAGGACGGCTAGAGTCCGGGGCGCATGCCCAAGCCCGTCATCCACCGCGACACTGTCTGCGGCGAGGCGCTGTTCATCCTCCAGAGTCTGAGGGAGAACGGCCGTCTGGGACGTTCGAGCAAGCTGGCCGATGTGAAGGCCGCGCTCGAGCCGTCTGTCTCGCTGGAGTTCGACAGCTACTACCTCTTCCTCCGCAAGTACCTCTACATCGCCTTGGATCCCCGCGAGGCGCAGCTCCGGCTCACCGAGCTGGGCGAGCGCGTGGTGGACAACGAGCTGCAGGAGAAGTTCGGCCTGGAGGTGGACGAGTTCTTCGCCGAGCAGCTCCAGGCCGACGACTCCGCTCCGGCCAGCGACGAGGCGGCGGATCCAACGATGCCTCCGCCCCCGCCGGACATCCTCCTCGATGAGAACGAGGTGCTGCCGACCGTGGAGCAGCCGCCCGCCCTGCCGAGGGCCCGCCCGTCCGGCGCGTTTGGTTCGTTCGGGCTGGAGCCGGCACAGGCCGCGCCCGTGCCGTTGCCGCCCGCGATGGCGAGCGTGCGCAACGAGGTGACGCCCCCGCCGTCCGCCGCGCCGATGCCTTCCGTGGCGCCGATGGCCTCCGCCGTTGTTCCTCCCCTCGCTCCGCCCGTCCCCATGCCCGCGCCCGTGCCCCCGGTGGCCGTGTCCTCCGCCGCTCCCAAGGCGGCCGAGCTGTTGGATCAGCGCTACCAGAAGCTCGACGCCCTCGGCACCGGGCCGCTCGGCACCGCGTACCAGGGCCGCTTCAACGCGCTCGGGCTGGACATCTGCGTCAAGGAGCTGAAGGACATCTTCGGCTACTTCTCCTTCCTCCAGCGCGGCGAGGTCCTCAAGCGGCTGAAGAAGGAGCTGTGCGCCCAGGCCCAGGTGCGCCACCCGGGCATCGTCCAGGTGCTGGACCAGAACACCGAGACGGCCCGGCCCTACTACGTGCTGGAGCTGCTGCACGGCAGCCTCAAGGGCAAGCTGGACGAGGGCGGGGGCAAGGGCGTGCCGGTGCCCGTCGCCATGCGCTGCTTCCTGCAGCTCGCCTACGCGCTGCGCGCCGCGCACACCGTGGGCCTCACCCACCACAACCTCAAGCCGGAGAACGTCCTCTTCGACGTCTACGGCAACGCGAAGCTGGGCGACTTCGGCCTCGGCCGCGTGGTGGAGCAGGATGCCTCCAAGGGCCTGCCCCATGTCTTCGTGGGCGCCAGCGGCATGGTGTACCTGGCCCCCGAGCTCATCCAGCCGCAGCGCGCGAAGGAGGCTGGTCCCGCCTCGGACGTCTACGGGCTGGGCATCCTCCTCTACGAGATGCTCACCGGGCAGATTCCCGGCCGCCGCTCGCCGCTGCCCTCCGAGGTCAACCCCGAGGCCCCCGCCGGTCTGGACGCCATCTTCGACAAGATGACCCACGACAAAGTGGAGCAGCGCTACCCGGACATCGACGCGATGCTGGAGGACTTCTACAAGTCCTTCACCGAGGCGGAGTTCCTCGCCAAGGGCGACCTCATCCTCTCCTCGGAGCCTCAGTAACGGTCCGGTGTGACGAGCGCTCGCGGTGGGCGGGTCGGGGCTGCTAAACCCGACCCGCCATGAGCGATCGCCAGAGTCCCCAGGACACCGTGCTCGTCACCGTCACCGGGAAGGACCAGCCCGGCATCACCGCGCGCCTGACCGGCCTCCTCGCCGAGGCGGGCGCGGCGCTGCTCGACATCGAGCAGGTGGTGGTGCAGGGCCAGCTCACCCTGTGCCTGCTGGTGCGTCTGCCCGAGGCGCGCGGCGTCCTCAAGGAGCTGCTCTTCGCGGCCCGGGAGCTGGGCGTGTCGCTGGACTTCCAGCCGGTGGACGCGCCGTCGGATGCCGCTTCGGCCCCCAGCCGCCATGTCGTCACCGCGGTGGGGCGCTCCCTGGGCGCGCGAGAGCTGCACGCCGTGGCCGAGCGCCTCGCGCGCCACGGGGCCAACATCGAGCGCATCAACCGCCTGTCCGACGCGGAGCTCGGCTCCGTGGAAATCCACATCGCCCTGCCGCCGGAGCGTGACCCGGAGGAGCTCAAGCGCTCGCTGCTGGAGCTGGCCATGGCCTCCAGCACCTTCGACGTGGCGCTGCAGCGCGAGAGCCTCTACCGGCGCGGCAAGCGGCTGGTGGTGATGGACATGGACTCCACGCTCATCCGCATCGAGGTCATCGACGAGCTGGCGCGGGCATATGGGGTGGGGGAGCAGGTGTCGCGCATCACCGAGCGCGCCATGCACGGGGAGATGGACTACGACGAGTCCCTGCGTCAGCGCGTGGCGTTGCTGAAGGGGCTGGACGAGAAGGTGCTGCGGGACCTCGCCGCCAACCTCCCGCTCACCGAGGGCGCGGAGACGCTCATCCGCGTGCTCAAGCGGCTGGGCTACCGCACCGCCATCATCAGCGGCGGCTTCTCCGTCGCGGCCGAGGCGCTCAAGGCCCGGCTGGGCATCGACTACGCCCACTCCAACGTGCTGGAGGTGGTGGACGGCAAGCTCACCGGCCGCACGCTGGGCGCCATCGTCAACGCGCGCCGCAAGGCGGAGCTGCTGGAGAGCATCGCGCAGTCGGAGGGCATCCTCCTCGACCAGGTCATCGCGGTGGGCGACGGCGCGAACGACTTGCTGATGCTGGAGCGCGCGGGCCTCGGCATCGCCTTCCGGGCCAAGCCCAAGCTGCGCCAGGCGGCCGACACCTCCATCTCCGCCGGGGGCCTGGACGCCATCCTCTTCCTCCTGGGGCTCAGCACGCGCGAGCTCCAGGAGGTGCTGGGGTAGGGCGGCTCAGGAGCGCATTCGCGCCGCCAGCTCCTTCTGCTGGAGCATCCCCTTCTCCAGCAGCAGCTGGAGCAGGGCGCGGAGGATCTTCGAGCTCTTCTCCTGGTTGACCTGCACCGCCTCCAGCCGCTGCATCTCCTCGGGGGAGAACACCGCGGCCGGCGACGGCGAGCTGCTGAGGATCTCATCGAGCAGGTCCGAGGCGCTCGAGCCTCCACTGCTGGGACGCGCCCCACCACTGGGACGCGCGGCGGCGGCCTGCTCCCGGGCGTTCTGCTCGGCCAGGCGCGGGGCGATGTCGGTGAGGGCCTTCATCACCGTCTTGCCGCTGATGTCGACGATCTTGAACTCATCCGCATCGGCCTGACCAGCGCTGTCCCTGCGCGTGGAGTGGGTCGTGTGGGTGACGTTCGGCTCCTGGTTGCGGTAGTGGCGCAGGATGGCGTGCTCGATCTCCCGGTCGCCCGCCACCATGGGGACGACGCGCGTGCGGCTGCGCGCGGCCACCTGGTCGATGGTCTGCAGGTCGGACGGGTCCGCCATGGCGAGCACGAGCGTCTTGCCGTTGTCGCGCAGGCCCACGGGGAAGACGCCCTTCTGCTCGGCGAAGCCGACATCCAGCTTGGCGAGGGCGCCCGTGTCCTTGGTGAGGTTGCCCAGCTGGACGCGCTGCACACCC
>NZ_DASVSO010000642.1:0-18640 GCF_036388035.1 Archangium sp. | reverse complement strand
GCCACCAGCTCGAACAGGGCCCGCAGGGCGCCCGCGACTCCCACGAGCACCGCGGTGAAGTAGACCCAATACGTGAAGAAGGACTGAAGGTACGGCCCGAGCCCGTACATGCGGTACTGCTCGAACGGCCCGCCGTAGGTGATGTACTGGTTGGCCCGGAACATGACGCCGGTGGGCAGCAGCGGGAACAGGACGAACTTGAGCCCCCAGAAGTACCAGCGCCGCCGGGCCAGCCCGGACCGGGCATGCGCGAAGGCCGTGTGCGGGTGCCGCGCCGCCGCCGAGGCCCTCGGGCTGTCCCGGCCCATCGCCTCCAGCACCGGCTGGGGATCCGCCACCCGCAGCGCGTACTGGAAACCCCGCCCCGACTTCATCCGCAGCGACAGGCCCGCCCCCGGCACGAGCAAGCGCCACACCCGGACGGCCTCCACCGAGGCGAGGGGGATCTCGAACCGATCGCCCCGGCGCTCCAGCACGAGCCGCTCCGGCTCGACGAAGAGGCTGGCGGTGGTGAGCCAGCGGATGAACCACAAGAGGCCGAACAGGGCGAACGACAGCAGCGCGAACCACAGCGCCCGTCCGGGGGGCTTGGGGTTGATGGCCCCGGTGAAGGTGAAGAAGAAGATGAGCGTGAGGACGTAGAGCGTATTGACCGCCAGCAGCACCTGGAGCCCGGAGGTAGCGAGCCGCAGCACCAGCGGGTAGGCGTGGACCTGGAAGCGCGGGGCAATGGACTGGCCGTCGGCGGAAGGCTCGGAGGATGCGTCGGCAGCGGGCATGGCGGGCATGGGAGCGGGAGGCGTGGGCCGCCCTGGCTCCTCGACGGATTGCCCGGGCGACAGCGGACCCGTAGCATACGAGGCTCGGAGAACAGGGACGAGAATGGCTTCGCAGCCTCCCACCAATGAGCGGCACGTCGACCGTGACGGCGTCATCCGCATCCAGAAACAGCGCACGGGCAGTGGGACGTGGATCGTCTGGCTGGCGCTCGGCTTCACCGTCGTGTGCCTCGCCTTGAGCCTCTGGCTCGTCTCCTCGCCGGACCCCATTCCGGACACCCCGGAGAGCGCGCCAATCAGGGTCGCGGAGAACCAGGCCGCCCCCTCCTCCACTCCCTCCTGGTCCGCTCCGAAGTCGGCGCCACCGGCCGCTCGGCCCGCCGCACAGCCCGAGCCCACACGGGGC
Organism: Archangium sp.; assembly: GCF_036388035.1. GTDB lineage: Bacteria > Myxococcota > Myxococcia > Myxococcales > Myxococcaceae > Archangium. The sequence goes on along the minus strand of NZ_DASVSO010000642.1, from coordinate 17,455 downwards.
ACACCGGCTCGCGCATCCGAGCCCGCGCCCCAGCAGCAGGAGCCCTCCTTGAAGCAGGACCCCACACCGCCCTCGGGAGGCGCGGAGGGAATCGGGCTGTACCGCCCGGGCGCCAAGCCGATCAAGCAGGGCATCGTCGTGCCCGAGAACTTCGAGCTGCCCCCCGGCTACGTGCGCCACTACCAGGCCACGGACAACGGCGAGCGCGTGAAGCCCATCCTCATGTTCCATCCGGACTACAAGCCGACGGACGCGAACGGACAGCCCGTCGAGCTGCCCGAGAGCCGTGTCGTCCCGCCCGAGATGGCGCCACCCGGAATGCCCATCGACATCCTGGAGATGCCGGAAGGGCCCGAAGGAGTGGAGCCCATTCCATGAGCGCGAGTGCGCTCCGCGCGAAGCGTCTGGCGGCCCTGCTGTTCGGGGTCGCCGGCACCACCCTCCTCGTGGGGCTGTTCGGCCGCCTGGAGGCGCGCTGGGTAGCGCTCGGCTGGGTGGCGCTCGTGCCCTGGTTGTGGGCGCTGGACCGGGCCGGCTCCCGGCGCGAGGCCGTGCTCTCGGGTGTGGTGCTCGGCATGGCCTTCAACGCGGCCGTCTTCGGGTGGTTCCCCGCGGCGATCCAGAGCTACTCCGGGGCGCCCCTGGTGCTTTGCTGGCTCGCCTTCCTGCTGCTGGCGCCCCTGATGGAGTTGCAGTTCATCACCTTCGCGCTGGCGCGCCACCACCTGTGCCAGGTCCGCGTGGAGGGCCCCTGGGCCTTCTGGTACGTCCCACTCACGGGCGCGCTCGTCTACGTGGGCACCGAGTGGCTGTGCCCCAAGCTCTTCGCCGTCACCCTGGGGCAGGGCTTCTACCCGTCCGAGCTGCTGCGGCAGGGCGCGGACATCGCGGGGACCCACGGGCTCACGCTCGTCATCCTCCTCGCCAACGAGTGCGTGCTCGCCGCGGGCAAGGCGCTCGTGGAGCAGGGCCCTCGCGGGGGCTCCCGGCGCGCGCTGGCGCCCCTGGCCGTGCTGGCCGCGCTCGTGCTGGGTGGGCTCGGGTACGGGAAGCTCCGCTACTGGCAGGTGGCCGAGCACGAGGCGAAGGAGCCGGACCTCGTGGTGGGCGTGGTGCAGGCCAACATCACGAAGTACGAGAAGCTCGCGGCCGAGCTGGGCACGTACGACGTCGACCGGATGATCCTGGACACGCACTACCAGCTCTCGGACGAGCTGCTGCGCCACCGGAAGCTGGACCTGATCGTCTGGCCCGAGACGGTGTACCCGACGACCTTCGGCACGCCCAAGAGCGAGGCGGGCGCGGAGTTCGACGCGGAGATCAACGCGTTCGTCTCGCGGCGCAGGGTGCCGCTCCTCTTCGGCACGTACGACCTGGAGCAGGCGCGCGAGTACAACGTCGCCATGTTCCTGGGTCCGGGCCGGGACGGGGCGCTGGCGCGCTCGGCGTACCGCAAGACCATGCTCTTCCCGCTCACCGAGTGGGTGCCCGAGTCGATCGACTCCCCGTGGCTCCGCGAGCAGCTGCCCTGGACGGGCTACTGGAAGCGGGGGCCCGGTCCCCAGACGCTGGCGCTCCAGTTGAGCGAAGGCCGGTCGCTCCGGATCGCACCGCTCATCTGCTACGAGTCCATCTTCCCCGGCTACGTCGCCGAGGAGGCCCGCGGGGGCGCCGAGCTGATCATGACGCTGTCCAACGACTCGTGGTTCTCGGGGACGCCGGCGCCCAGGCAGCACCTGATGCACGCGGTGTTTCGCAGCATCGAGACGCGGCTGCCGCAGGTGCGCGTCACCAACTCGGGCATCTCCGCCCTCATCAGCCCCACGGGCGAGGTGCTCACCGAGGTTCCGGACGCGCAGCGCGGAAGCACGGCCGTGACGGTCCCCCCGAGCCCGCGCCTGACCACGCTGATGGTGGCCTGGGGTGACTGGCTGCGCCCCACCGCCCTCGTGCTGAGCCTGGTGCTGCTCCTCGCGCCCTCGCTCCTGGCACGGCGGAAGGCACGGCCGGACACGACAGGCTGACACGCCGGGCTCCTGGAACCAGGACGCGTTCTCCGCGAGCGCCCGGCGTCAAGAGGGCTGCTCTGGTTCCCCCGTGCCCTCCTTCTTCCTCAGCCTCTGCACGCACTACCGCGCGGCGTGGGCCTCGACCTGCCGCCACACGCGGAAGACGTTCCCGGAGGCGAGCTTCTCGAGGTCCGCCTCGCTGTAGCCGCGCTCGAGCAGCACGCGGAACAGGTTGGGGTACTGGGACACGTCCTTGAGCCCGATGGGCAGCGTGGGGCCCACGCCATCGAAGTCCGAGCCGAGTCCCACGTGGTCGATGCCCACCAGCTTCACCACGTGGTCGATGTGATCGGCCACGTCCTCCACCCGGGCGAAGGGGGCCGGGTGCTCACGCAGGTAGGACGCCATGAACGCCTGCACCTCGGGATGGTCCCGGTCCTTCAGCCCGCGTTGATCGGCGAACGCCTGGAGCGCCCCGCGAACCTCCAGCTCGTAGGCGTTGGCGGCCTGGGTGAGGAAGCCCGAGCCGAAGTTGATCATCACCACCCCACCCTTCGCGGCCACGACGCGGATGAGCTCGTCGCTGATGTTGCGCTCGAAGCCGGGCGTGAAGTGGCGGCACGAGGAGTGCGAGGCGATGACGGGCAACTGGCTCGCCTCCACCGCCTGGCGGATGGCGTCATCCGAGAGATGCGAGACGTCCACCATGATGCCCACCCGGTTCATCTCGGCCACCACCTGGCGGCCAAACGGGCTGAGGCCATTCCAGGTCCGCTTGCCCGTGTTGAAGGAGGCGTCGCAGAGCTGGTTGTCCTTCGAGTGCGTCAGGGTGATGTAGCGCACGCCGCGCCGCTGGAAGTGCGCGACGTTGTCCAGCGTGTCCTCGATGGCCGAGCCGTTCTCGATGCCCAGGGCGAAGGAGACCTTGCCCTCCTGGGAGTTGCGCCGGGCCTCCTCCACCGAGCGGGCCATGGCGAACTTCTCGGGCGACCGGGCCGCGAGCTTCTCCACCATGTCGATCAGCGAGTCCGCCAGCGCCTTCGAGGCCCCGGGCTGCTGCTGGAGCTCCGCGGGCACGTAGATGGACATGAAGGCCACGTCCAGCCCGCCCTCCACCGCGCGCGGGTAGTCGAAGTCCCCCCCCGGGGTACGCTGCGAGACGTCCTCGGTGGGCTCGCCATCGGGGCCCAGCTTCTCCTTGAGGCGGTAGGGCACGTCGATGTGGCCATCGGCGATGATGACGCGCCTGGCGAGCGCACGGCTGCGCTCCGTGAGGTCCGTGGATGGAGGCTCCTGACGGTTCGAGCCGTGGGAGCAGGACAGGGTTCCGAGCAGGGCGAGGCAGAGGGACGCGGTGGTCAATCTCATGGGTCCTCGCTTAGCGCACCGACGCGGAGCTGACGACCTGGAGAGTCTCCGCCGCGCCGCTGCATGGAGGGCTCCCCGAGGGACTCTCGGGAGTCCGGACCAGGAGTGGTATACTGTTTTCTCCATTTTCCGAGAAATCGGGCCGGAAGTTGCAGGCAGGGTAAATCCCTTCTTTATTCCCCGGAATCTTTTCCCCTGTCCCGCCGCAAGGGCTACAAGTAGGTGGGAGCCTCCCTCGATTTTGGGGTGGCATCTCCGGCCCAGGTGCTTAATTTACAGGCACGGCGCTCCGCTCCGAGCGCACAGGCCGGCCTTGTCTCCGCCGGCCTACTCGGCGGGACTGTTTCTCTGCTTCAAGACTGTTAAGCATGGGCCTCGTCTCAGGAAGGAGACGGGCCTCTCCCTCACCTCTTCCATTGGAGTCTTATGACCGTCACATTCATCAAGCGGCAGAAAGAGCGGGCGCGTCAGCAGCGCAATCAGGAGAAGGTGGTCAAGCGCGAGGAGCGCAAGCGCCAGAAGGCCGAGCGCCCCACCGCTGAGGCCGGAGTGGATCCGGACATCGCGCACATCGTCGCGGGTCCCCAGCCTCCGCTGGACATGTGAGCCTGCGCCCAAACGTCATGCGAACACCTCTAAGGCCGTGTCCGACTTCTCGGGCACGGCCTTTTTAATTCCCCCCTGCCCCCCGGGACGACACGGGCCATGGATCCGGCCCTTGTCAACCGGTGGGACCCCACCCGCCGGGGGCGATGAGGAGGGCCTGGGCAACAACCCCCCGTGACTCGGTGGTGGCTCCTCGGTGTAAGGTGCCGTCGGACTCGCCCTGGGGGGCGTCTTGCACCGAGTACCCTTGCCCATGAAGCGTTCGCTGCTGACTGTTCTGACCCTGGTGACCTTCCTTCCGGCCGCGGCGCTCGCCGCGCGCCCGATTCGCGTCACCCTGCCCAACAAGACGAAGAACGCCTGTCTCCGCAAGGTGGCTCGTCTCACCTCCGCCCTCAAGAACGAGGACGCCCTCGCCGAGCTCTCCACGCCCGGGTGTACCGAGAACCTCGAAACCGAGGAGCAGCTGTGGGTGGACCTGATGCAGGGCGTCCTGTACCAGGGGCTCGAGCAGACCACGCAGGCGGAGGACGCCTTCTGCCTCGCGCTGCTGCAGGAGCCCCTGGCCAGCCTGCCCCTCGCCAAGCCGCCCGCGGCCCTGGATGAGCTCTTCGAGAGGATGCGGGCCGAGTGCCCCGAGCGGGAGAAGGCCAAGGCCGAGCAGCTCGCCAAGGCCAAGGCCGAGGCGGATGCCGCGGCTGCGGCCGAGGCTGCCGCGGCTGCGGCCGCGAAGGCCGCGAAGGCCGCGCCCCCACCGGTCGCCGAGCTGCCTCCGGAGCCCGTCGTCAACGAGTTCGTCTCGGTGTCCTCGCTCCGCGACTCGTTCGAGCTGTACGCCGGTGTGCACGGCGAGGCTGACATGCAGAGGGTGACGACGCCCCTCCCGCTGTGGGGCGCGAGCGTGCAGGGCTCGGTGCATCTCTTCCGCGGGTTGAGGGCGGGAGCGGGCCTCACGGCGCTCGCCTCCACGCGCTTCTCCTCGGGCCCCATCTTCCTGGTGATGGCGGACGCGCGACTGGCCTATCCCATCCTCCCCCCGAATGAGCGCCTGGGCCTGCACGTGTATGCCTCGGGAGGGCCGCTGCTCTACACGACGAACTCTCCGGCGGCGGGCGCGAGGGCCGGCCTCGGGCTGGCCCTGGACCTGTCCAAGGTGCGCGTGTCCCTGGGTGGCGCCTACGAGTGGCGGAGCCACTACCGCCTCGGCTACGCGGCGCCCATGGCCTCGTTGGATGTGAGCTGGAAGCTCTCGGGCGCGCCCCGCGCGAGCCCTTGAGGGCCTGAGCCTCGCGAACCTCCGAGACACCTCGTGTCTCGGAGGCCCGGGCACGTCGAGCAAGCTCGCTCTGCTGCTGGGCGAGCAGAGGACCCGAGGCTCCCTCCCTCACGGGCTCCAACGCCGTGTGAAACGGAGCGTGAATAGAGCCGAGTCGTGAGCGTCTCACCCATGAGGCCCCATCCACGGGGCCTGCCATGGCCTGAGCGGAGACGACGTCATGACTCGTCGATGGTTGGTCTGTTTGGTGGTGGGTCTGGCGACACCGGTCGTCCATGCGCAGACGGCCCCGGTGACGGCGCCAGACTCCGAGTACACCGAGGAAGTGGACGTGGCGCCCATGGCCCCCTCCCCGCCTCCGGCACTCCCTCCAGAGACGCCCTCGGCGCGCCCCTTCCCCGACGCGGTGTGGACCTCCGGTCATTGGTACTGGGACGGCGACCAGTGGCGCTTCAAGCCAGGGGCCTGGGTCGCGCGGATGCCGGGCTATCAGTTCATCAACGGCTACTGGCAACAGGACGGAGACGTCTGGCTCTGGATTTCGGGGGGCTGGGCGAGGCTCGGCTCGACGGAGGTGGAGATCCCCATCGACGTGACCAGTGAACAGGTCGCGACGTCCCAACCGCCCCCGCAGCTCCAGGTGGAGACTCCGCCGCCCCCTCCCGACCCGAACCTCACGTGGGCCCCCGGCTATTGGTACTGGTCCGGCAGCCAGTGGAATTGGATTGAGGGGACCTGGGTCGCGCCTCCCCAGCCGGGCCTGGTCCTGGTCGCACCGAGATGGGTCCGGCGAGGGCCCTGGTGGGTCTTCCTCGACGGGGGTTGGGCCGTCCGTGGCTCGGTCCGGGTCGTCATTCCGGAGTACCGCCACGCGGGAATCGCCGTGAGGTGGGGGCACCCCAACCACTTCTTCCACTCCTGGCGGCACTACCCCGGGGTGCGCCCGCACTACTACCGGCGCTGGTCAGGCCCCGGCTGGCATCACCGCCGCCGCCACCATGACGCGAGCCCGTACCGAGACGACCATCGTGGCGGCCGCTGGGGAGACAGGGGCGGCCGCTGGGGAGACAGGGGTGACCACGGAGGGGGTTGGGACGGCCGTTGGGGTGGCCGGCACCACCGGTAGTCGCGCGCTCAGAGTGAAGCGGTGGCCTCGGCCAGCTTCTCCTGTGCGGCCTCCCACTGGGCATAGAGCTGCTCCAGCTGCTCCTTGCCCTCGCGGTGCGTGTCCATCAGCGGCTTGGCCTTCGCGAAGTCGTTGTAGAGCACCGGGTCCGCCAGCTGCGTCTCGCGCTCCTTCTGCGCCGCCTCCAGCTTGGAGATCGCCTCCTCTATCTTGGCGATCTCCTTCTTGATGGGGCCCTCGACGGCGCTGCGCTTCTGCCGCGCCTCGGCCTCCACCCGCTTGCGCTCCTTCTCGGACATGCCCGCCGTCGGAGCCTTCTCCGCCAGCCGCTCGCCCAGCCCCGCCGCATCGGCCGCCAGCCGCAGCTGCTCCTGGTGGTAGAGGTAGTCGTCCAGGTTGCCCGAGTGCGACTCCACCTTCCCGCCCACCACGTCCCAGACGTGCGTCGACAACCCGTTCACGAAGCTCCGGTTGTGCGACACGAACACCAGCGTGCCCCCGTAGCCCTGGAGCGCTTCGATCAGCATCTCCGTCGAGTCCAGGTCCAGGTGGTTCGTCGGCTCGTCCATCAGCAGCAGGTTGGAGGGCACCAGCAGCAGCTTCGCCAGCGCCACGCGCGCCCGCTCGCCACCGCTCAGCACGCCCACCGGCTTGTCCACGTCATCACCCGAGAACATGAACGAGCCGAGCACCCCGCGCACGAAGCTCTCCGGCTTGTCCGCCGCCAGCGGGCGCACTTCCTCGATGATGGTGTTGTGCTTGTCCAGCTTGTCCCCGTGGTGCTGGGCGTAATACCCCATCACCACGTTGTGCCCGAGCTTCACCGTGCCGCCATCCGGCACCAGCTCGCCCGCGATGATCTTCAGCAGCGTCGTCTTGCCCGCGCCGTTCGCGCCCACCACGGCGATGCGCTGTCCGCGCTCCACCCGCGCGTCCAGCCCCGAGTACACCACCGTCTCCCCGTAGCGCTTCTGGATGCCCTCCAGCAGCACCACGTCGCGCCCCGAGCGCTCCACCTCCGGGAAGCGGAAGCGCATGGTGGCCCGCTCCTCGAGCACCTGCACGTCCTCCATCTTCTCCAGCATCTTCGCGCGGCTCTGCGCCTGCCGGGCCTTGGTGGCCTTGGCGCCGAAGCGGTCGATGAAGGCCTGCAGCTCCGCCTTGCGCGCCTCGACGCGCTCGGACTGGGCCTTGAGCTGCTCCATCTCCTCGGCGCGCTGGCGCTTGTACGTGTCGTAGTTGCCCACGTACGAGCGCAGCCCCTCCATCTCCAGCGAGAGGATGCGGCTCACCTGCCGGTTGAGGAAGTCGCGGTCGTGCGAGATGAGCACCACCGCCTTGTTCGAGCGCTTCAGGAAGCCGTCGAACCACGCCAGCGTCGGCACGTCCAGGTGGTTGGTGGGCTCGTCCATCAGCAGCAGGTCCGGGTCCTGGAGCAGCAGGCCCGCCAGCGCCGCGCGCATCCGCCAGCCGCCGCTCAGCGCCCCCGTGGGCTTGGCCAGGTCCGCCTCGCGGAAGCCCAGGCCCTTGAGGATGCGCTCGGCGTGGTGCCGGCCGTAGTGCTCCTCGAAGTGGTCCAGCTCCGTGTGCAGGTCCGCCAGCGTCTGGGCCAGCTCCAGCTGCTCCTCCTCGCTCGTCGCCCCGGCGAGCGCGGCCTCGGTCTCCCGCAGGCGCGACTCCAGCGAGTCCCGGCCGGGCACGGTGCTCATCACCGCGTCCACCACCGATCCCTGGGGCAGGCCCGCCAGCTCCTGGGGCAGGTAGCCGATGCGCGCCTTGCGCCGGTAGGTGATGGTGCCCGAGTCCGGGTGCTGGGCCCCGGCGAGGATCTTCATCAGCGAGCTCTTCCCCGTGCCGTTGGCCCCTACCAGGCCCACGCGGTCCTTGGGACCGAGGGTGAAGCTTTCATTGTCGAAGAGAACCTTCTTCCCGTAGGAGAGGCAGATGTCCTGGGCAATGGCGAGACTCATAGCGGATCCGGGGGGTGTAACAGCCCGGCGGCCCCACGGGAACGCCCGATGTGCCTGCCCGCTCCCCCTCCACGCCAAAAACCAGGGCTCCCCCCCGTCAGTCCCCCTGCCCCCGGCCGCGCGGGTTGCCTATACTCGCCGGCCTGATGGCTTCCCCCTGCCAACACTGCGGTAGCACCGAAGGTCCCGATCATCTCTGTGGTGGCGCCCAGATGGCGCTCATCGGTCAGGTGCTCGATGGCCGTTACAAGATTGAAGACGTGCTCGGCCAGGGCGGCATGGGCATGGTCTTCCGCGCCACCCAGACGTCCGTCCACCGGCCGGTGGCGGTCAAGACGCTCAACCCGTCGCTGGCGGCCGCGCCCCAGTTCTTCGAGCGCTTCCGGCGTGAGGCGGAGATCGCCAGCCGCCTGCGCCACCCCAACGTCATCACCATCTACGACTTCGGGCGCGCCCAGGACGGCACCTGCTACTACGTCATGGAGCTGCTGGAGGGCGAGAGCCTCCGCGAGCTCGTCAAGCGTGACGGCGCCATGTCCCTGCGCCGCGCCTTGGACGTCATCGAGCAGGCCTGCCGCGGCCTGGCCCACGCCCACGAGCAGGGCGCCGTCCACCGCGACATCAAGCCGCACAACATCATGGTGCAGCAGCTCGACAAGCGGGACTTCGTCAAGGTGCTGGACTTCGGCCTGGTGAAGGCGCTCGAGCAGGACGAGGAGGAGCAGCTCACCTCCACCGGCCAGGTGCTCGGCACGCCACAGTACATGCCGCCCGAGCAGGCCGGCGGCGAGGGCGTGGACCACCGCTCCGACCTCTACTCGATGGGCGGCGTCTTCTATTACTGCCTCACCGGCACCTCGCCCTACGGCGCCAACACGGTGCGCAAGGCGCTCACCGCCGCCCTCACCCAGCCCCCGCCCACCGTGGCCGCCAAGCGCCAGGGCGCTCCCGTCCCGCAGGCCCTGGAGGACTTCTTCCAGACGGCCCTCGCCCGCGAGAAGGAGGATCGCTTCCAGAGCGCCCAGGAGTTCATCGACGCCATGCTGGACGCGGTGGCGGACCTGTCTCCCGAGGAGCTCGACGCGCTTCCCACCGGCTCGGCCCCCGAAGCGGGCAACGCCAGCCGCCCCGGCCAGCGCAGCGTGTCGCGGCCGGGTCGCTCGTCTCCGAGCTCGTCGGCGCGCTCCCGGCCTCCCGCCTCGGCGGCCCGGGGCACGGGCTCGCGCGCCTCGGTGGCGGCCCCGGGCTCGGGCTCCCAGCCCTCGACGGCCCGGGCCGCTTCGTCCGCGGCTCGTGGCTCCCAGCCCTCCAATGGGGGTGCCGCGCGCGGGGGCAGTGGCTCCGCCTCGGCCGCTCGCCCGAGGCCGGCTCGCCCCGAGACCGCGCCTGCCCCGCACAACACCCAGTCGCTCGCCGAGGACACGCAGGCCGGCTCCACGGGCAAGAAGATCGCGCTCGTGGCGGTGCCGCTGCTGCTCATCGCCGCCGGGGCCGCGGTCGTCCTGCTGCGTCCCGCCACTCCCGCCTCCGCCCCGCCTGTCGTGGCGCAGGTGAAGAAGGAGCCCGTCCCCGAGCCGAAGGCCGCGGCTCCCGTCCAGGACGACATGATCCGCGTGCAGCTCCACTCGACTCCCGCGGGCGCCACCGTGTTCGACGGGGAGGTGCAGATCGGCACGACCCCGACAGCTCGCCAGCTGCGCCGGGACGAGCCCCACGAGCTCACCTTCCGGCTGGCGAATCACCAGACCGTGAAGCGCAAGCTGGACTTCAAGGGCGAGCTGTCGGACTCGCAGGAAGTGAACGTGACGCTGGAGCCCGTGAAGGCCGCTCCGGCGCCCGAGCCCTCCCGGCCCGCGCGTCCCGTGAAGCCGAGCAAGGAAGAGAAGGACGACTCCGTCCCCATCTTCGAGTAGCCCCGGAGCCCACCCCCCGGGCAACGGGCTCGGGGGGTTACTCGAAGGTCACCAGCTTCGGCAGCACCTCGCCGCTGCGGCCCTGGATGAAGTGGTGGAAACGGCCCGTGTTCTCCGCGGGCTCCGCGTTCACCAGCCACGTCTCGCCGCCCGACTTGCGCGCCGTGTCCACGAAGCCCGCCGCCGGCCACACCGCTCCGGACGTGCCCACCGCCATGAAGACCAGGCGCGTGTCGTCCCGCCTCAGGAAGTCCCCCACCTGGAGGAGGTCCCGCGAGTCCAGCGGCTCGCCGAACCAGACGATGTTCGGGCGCAGCCGCCCTCCGCACTGGCCGCACAGGGGCACCGTCCCCTCCGGATACGCCAGCCGATCCTCGAACGGAGGCCGCTCGCACCGCGTGCAGCGCGTGGTGAAGAGGTTGCCGTGCAGCTCCACCAACCGCTGGTTCCCCGCCAACCGGTGCAGCCCGTCCACGTTCTGCGTCGCCAGCAGGAACCGGTCTCCCAGCATCTGCTCCCACTCGGCGATCGCCAGGTGCCCCGGGTTGGGCACGCAGGGCCGGGCCCCCGTCCTTCGCTGCGAGTAGAAGCGCCACACCAACGCCGGGTCCGCGTGGAAGCCCTCGGGCGAGGCCACCTGCTCGACGGGGTGGTTCTCCCAGAGCCCGTCCGAGCCCCGGAAGGTGGGAATCCCGCTCTCCGCCGACACCCCCGCCCCCGTCATGACGAGCAGCCGGGTATTTCCATCGATGCGCAGCGTCTCCATGGGCCCTCCCCCGACATCGCGGCTGGAACGGGTTCAGGTTAAACATGCGCCGCACGCCGGTGCGAGGTCGCGCCGGCCCGCGTTTCGAGGATCACACACCATGGCTGAAGTCACCCTGGATCTGCGCGGCCTGCCCAAGGCCGAGGCCTACGCCGAGCTCAAGAATCACGTCGAGGCCGTGCTCGAGGGCATCCACGACGACGTGGCCGGCATGGCCACCATGAGCTGCCTGCTGCACCACGCCTTCGGTCACCTGTGGACCGGCTTCTACCGCGTGGTGGAGCCCGGCAAGCTGCTGCGCGTGGGCCCCTACCAGGGGACGCTGGGGTGCCTGGAGATCCGCTTCGGCAAGGGCGTCTGCGGCACCTCCGCCGCCAAGGCCGAGACCGTGGTCGTCGAGGACGTGCACGCCTTCCCCGGCCACATCACCTGCGATGGGCGCTCGGCCTCGGAGATCGTCGTCCCCGTCTTCGGCCCCAACCGCGAGCTCATCGCCGTGCTCGACATCGACTCCGAGCACAAGGCCACCTTCGACGACGTGGACCGCCGCGCGCTCGAGGAGCTGATGGGCTGGTTCTCGCGCCGGCGGTAGCCCAAATGTGACACGGCGGCCCGCTCTCCTCATTGACGGGCCAACGGCCGAGGAGTATTCCTTGGCGCCGTGGAAATGAGAACGATTCTCAATTTCGATATCGGGATGCCCGGCAGCGACACGCGCCCCCGAGTGGACGTCCGGCCTTCCGTGGGCCTCTTCCGCATGGGCGAGGCAGCCCAGGCCGACGGGGAGTCGGGACGCTGGGGACGGGCCCTCCTGCTCACCGTCCTCGTCCACGCCGGGTTGCTCCTCGCGGGGCTCTCGATGTCGGGCGGTGTCGTGAAGGAAGCGCCGGTGAGGGAGGAGCCGGAGCTGGTGTTCTTCAGCTTCCCGCCCCCGCCCGCCGCGGCTGCCCGTGCCACGTCCTCGCGCGCGGCGGTGGCCGAGCGGGTGCAGCGCCAGGCCCGGACCCGGCTCCCGCGCCCGGAGAATCGCGCACCGACGCCCCTGCCAACGAAGGCGCCCGAGGAGCCGGCGCTGGAGCAGCCCGCCGAGGAGACGGCGAACCTCGAGGCGGTGCAGGACGAAGGGGCGCCTGACGAGGCCCCGGCGGAGGGGGACGTGGCGACGGGGACCGCGGCGTTGGGGGGCGTCGTCGCGGGGCTCGTGGACGGCGTGCTCGACGGACGGGAGGGCGGGATGGTGGGGGCCACGGGCGGGGCGGCCCTCGAGCTGAAGCAGGTGGCGCGTGCCCCGCGGGTGCTCGAGCAGGTCAAGCCTCATTACCCCCGGCGGGCCAAGGCCGACGGCCTCGTGGGGCTCGTGCTGGTGCGCGTCATCATCGGGACGGATGGACGCATCGAGCCCGAGCACACGCGCGTCATCCGCTCCGTTCCCGGGCTCGACGCGGCGGCCATCACCGCCGTCAGCCAGTGGCGCTTCTCCCCTGCCCTCGGACACCAGGGGCGAGCGGTGCGCGTCATCGTCGAGATTCCCGTCCAGTTCTCCCTGAAGTGACAGCGCAGAGCCCCCCATGAGCAGCAGCACCTTCCGCAAGATCATCTTCTGGCCGCACCTCGTCTCCGGCGTCATCGCCGGGCTCGTCATCGCGAGCATGTCCATCACCGGGGTGGCCATTGCCTTCGAGCACCAGATCCTCGACTGGGCCGACCGCGAGAACCGCCAGGTGCGGGCGCCCGCGCCAGACGCCCCTCGGCTCTCCGTGGACGAGCTGCTGGCCCGCGTGCGCGCCGCCCGACCGGAGGCACAGCCCTCGGGAGTGACGGTGTACCCGGAGCCGACCGCCGCCGTGGTGGTGAGCACCGGCCGCACCAGCGCGGTCTACGTGAATCCCTACACGGGCGAGGTGCGGGACCAGGGCGCTCGGGGCTGGCGCGGCTTCTTCCATGCCATGGAGGAGTGGCACCGGTGGCTCGGCGCGCAGGGCGACAATCGCGCCGTGGGCAAGGCCATCACCGGCGTCAGCAACACCGCCTTCCTGTTCCTCGCCCTCTCCGGCCTGTACCTGTGGTGGCCTCGCAAGTGGACGCTGCGCTCCATGCGGCCCACCCTCTGGTTCAAGCGCGGGCTGAAGGGCAAGGCTCGCGACTTCAACTGGCACAACGTGATCGGCTTCTGGTGCCTGCCGGTGCTCATCGTCCTGACGACGACGGGCATGGTCATCTCGTACAAGTGGGCCTCGGACCTCGTCTTCAAGCTCACCGGCAACACGCCCCCCGCCGCCCAGGGTCCCGCCGCCGCGCCCGCCGTCAAGGTCCCCGAGCCCCCGGCCGGTGCGAAGCCGATCGGCCTCGACCCGCTCTTCACCGAGGCCCAGAAGCAGGTGCCGGCCTGGGAGAGCATCACCGTGCGCCTCGGCGGTCCGCCGCGCGGCAACGCCCCCCAGGGCCCGCAGGCCCTCGCCTTCTCCATCCGGGAGCAGGGCGGCTGGCCCCTCTTCGCCTCGGCGCAGCTCTCCTTCGATCCCTTCACCGGCCAGACGCTGCGCCGCGAGACCTTCGCGGACTACAACCTCGGCCGACAGGTCCGCTCGTGGATGCGCTTCCTGCACACGGGCGAGGCCCTCGGGTGGCTCGGCCAGCTCGTCGCCGCCCTCGCCTCGCTGGGAGGCGCCTTCCTCGTGTGGACCGGCTTCGCCCTGTCCTGGAGGCGGTTCTTCCCACGCCGGACCCGCGTTGCCTCCCCGGAGCCCGTCACGGCTTCCGAGCAGACGGAGCCGACGATCTGAGTCCCTCGAAGGGCTCGCACGCTCAACCTTCCCCACCCCGCTGACGCGCGGCACCCCACTCCCCCCGCTCGAACCTCGGCCAGATGACCGAGGCGAGCCTCTGTCCACCCACTGATTATGACTATCACTCGCAAAGTCACCCCTCCCCAGACGCGCAGCACGGGCATCCGTTCCACGAAGGGCATCTCCGGAGGGCTGCGCGGCTCGCTGTGGCCGCTGGGGCAGGCCGCGGTCGGCCTCGCGTCGGCCCTGGCCGCGAGCAGCGCGCTCGCCCAGGAGGTGACGCCTCCCGCCGACGCGCCGAGGGCCGTCTCCGTGTTGCCCGAGCAGCCGGCCGCGAGCGCCCCGGCCCCCCAGGAGACGCCGGGCGGCGCCCAGGACACGTTCGTGCTGCCCACCGTCCAGGTGGAGGAAGAGGTGGAGGGCTTCAACACCCAGGAGAGCGCCCTCACGCGCCTGCCGGGCCCGCTCGTCAACACGCCCCAGAGTGTCACCGTGGTGCCCGAGGTGGTGCTCGAGCAGCAGCAGGCGACGACGCTGCGCGACGCCCTGCGCAACGTCTCCGGCATCACGATCACCGCCGGCGAGGGCGGCCGCCAGGGTGACGCCTTCAACCTCCGCGGCTTCTCGGCGGTGACGGACACGTTCCGCGACGGCGTGCGCGATCTCGGCTGGTTCACCCGAGACACCTTCAACCTCGGCGGAGTCGAGGTCTTCTTCGGGCCCTCCTCCGTGCTCTTCGGGCGCGGCTCGACGGGCGGGGCGATCAACCTCGTCACGAAGAAGCCGGGCCGGCAGTCCTTCCGGAACGTGAGCCTGTCGGGCGGCACGGCGCCCTCGGGCCGCCTCGAGGTGGACCTCAACCAGGCGATCAGCGACCGCGTCCAGGTCCGCGTCAATGCGGTGGGGCAGCTCGCCGACGTGGCGGGCCGTCACGCCGTCACGGAGAACCGCGCGGGCTTCGCCCCCTCGGCGCGCATCGCGTGGGGAGAGAGCACCTCGCTCGAGGTCGACTACCTCTACCAGCGGGAAGACAGCACCCCGGACTATGGCCTGCCCTACTTCGGTGGCTACCCGGTCGCCACCAGCGTGGGCGTCGCGCGCGAGACCTTCTACGGCGTGAAGGGCTCGGATGCCGAGCGGGTGAACGCGCATGTCGCGACCGCGCAGCTCCAGCACCGCTTTGGCGGTGGCGGCAACGGTCCCGTGCTGACGAACTCGCTGCGCCTGGGCGCGGTGGACCGCTACGCCCTGCCCACGGCGCCTCGCGGGCTCACCCTGACCAGCGGGAGCCCGACGGCCATCGGCCGGCAGCGCTTCGAGACCAACACGGACAACACCTACCTCGCCAACCAGACGAACCTGCGCGGCGAGCTCCAGACCGGCATCCTGAAGCACTCCGCGAACGCGGGGCTCGAGCTGTCCTTGGAGACGCGGGACCAGAACCGCAACAACCTGAACGCGGTGGGGCTGCCCTCCGGGCCGAACCTCTCCGCCGACCTGTTCAATCCGGATCCCGCTCCCGACCTCTCCGTGGTCAGCCCCGTCTTCACCAGCGCCAACCAGGGCAGGCAGTGGACGGTGGGCCTCTACGCGGCGGATCAGATCCAGGTCACCCGCTTCCTCGAGGTTCTCGGCTCCGTCCGCTTCGACGTCTTCGACACCCGCTACAAGGCGGAGGACAGCACGCGGACGGTCACCGACCTGAAGAGCCGCGATCAGATCTTCAACTGGCGCGTGGGCCTCGTGGGCCATCCGCTGGAGAAGACGAGTCTCTACGTGACGTACGGCACGTCCGCCAACCCGTCGGCGGAGGCCGGCGTGCTCACCACCGGGACGGTCAGCCTGGAGCCAGAGCGGAACGCGACGGTCGAGGTCGGCGCCAAGGCGGACCTGCTCGAGGACCGGCTGGGCCTGACGGCGGCGGTCTTCCGCGTGGACAAGACGAACGCGCGCGTGCCGAACACCAACCCCGAGGGGCCGCCGACGATCCTCGAGGGCGCGCAGCGCGTGCAGGGCTTCAACGTCGGAGTGACTGGCACGCTCACGAGCCGCTGGAGGGTGATCGCCAGCTACACGCACCTGGACTCGGAGATCCGCAAGCACAGCAACGAGTTCATCGTGGGCCAGAGGCTGCCGAGCACGCCCAAGCGCAGCCTGTCGCTGTGGACCACGGTCATGCCCCTGGAGAACCTCACGCTGGGTGGCGGCGCCGTGTACCAGGACGTGACGACGGCGAACAACCCGACCGCGGAGAACGTGGCGCTCGTCAAGGTGCCCAACTTCTGGCGCTTCGACGCGTTCGCGAGCTACGCGCTGTGGAACAGGGTTGATCTCCAGCTCAACGTGAACAACATCTCGAACGCGCTGTACTACGAGCAGTACTACGGCTCGCAGGCCGTTCCCGCCGAGGCGCGCTCGGCGAACCTGACCGCCCGGGTCCGCTTCTAGAGAGGTTCCCCGCATGATGGTCCACATCCCCAACGTCCTCACGCCCGAGCAGGTGGCCCGCTGCCGCGAGGTCTTCGACCAGGCGCAGTGGGCGGACGGCCGGGTCACCGCCGGCCACCAGTCCGCTCAGGTGAAGAAGAACCTGCAGCTGCCGGAGAACGGCCCCGAGGCGCGGGAGTTGGGGGACATGGTGCTGGCGGCCCTGGAGCGCAGCCCGCTGTTCATCTCGGCGGTGCTGCCGCAGCGGGTCTTCCCACCGCTCTTCAACCGCTACGACGAGAGCATGAGCTTCGGCTCGCACGTCGACAACGCCATCCGGCCCATCACCGGGACGTCCCTGCGCCTGCGCACGGACGTCTCGGCGACGCTCTTCCTGTCGGAGCCGGAGAGCTATGACGGCGGCGAGCTGGTGGTGGAGGACACCTACGGCAGCCACGCGGTGAAGCTGCCGGCGGGAGACCTCATCATCTATCCGTCCACGAGCCTGCACCACGTCACGCCGGTGACGCGCGGCGTGCGGCTCGCGTCGTTCTTCTGGGTGCAGAGCATGGTCCGCGACGTCTCGCGGCGCTCGCTGCTGTTCGACCTGGACATGTCGATCATGCAGCTCAACAAGGAGGTGCCGAAGAGCCCCTCCCTGGTCATGCTGACGGGCGTCTACCACAACCTGCTCAGGCAGTGGGCCGAGCCCTAGTCACGAGGGGCAGCCGCTACCGCTTGGACATCCTCGCGAGGATCTCGAGTTCCAGCGACTGCACCACCTCGGACAGCGGCAGGCTCGTCGAGTCGATCCGCACGGCGTCATCCGCCGGCTTGAGCGGGGCCACCTCGCGCGACGCATCGTCCTGGTCGCGCTTGATCTGATCCGCCAGCACGTCCTGCAGCGAGCGCTCCAGGCCCTTCTGGAAGAGCTCCTCGTAGCGGCGGCGCGCCCGGATGTCGGGATCGGCCTGCAGGAAGAACTTCGCGTCGGCGTCGGGGAACACCACCGTGCCGATGTCGCGCCCCTCCAGGATGGCGCCCTTGGGGGCCTCCAGCGCGAGCCGCCGCTGCAGCGACAGCAACCCCGAGCGAACCACCGGCCGGCTCGACACCTGCGAGGCCGCCATGGAGTTCTCCGGCGTCCGGATATCCCCCGACACGTCCTCCCCGTCGAGGAACACGTGGTTGTCCTCGCCCACCACCTC
>NZ_DASVSO010000641.1:0-1993 GCF_036388035.1 Archangium sp. | reverse complement strand
CGACATCCTGTTCTCACGTTGGTTGCTCATACGCGGGCCAATGTAGACCTGACCGCAGAAGTTGGCACGCCTTTCTTACCTTTGATGTCGGGTGCAAGAGGTGTGCGAGGCTCGCGCACCGGGGGCCGGACCCTCTTCGTGCTATGCGCGGAGGCCCTTTCCAGGAGGCAACCGGAGGGAGCCGCGACGGCCACTGGCCCCTTGCCCGGCCCTGGCCAGTCACGCTCTCATCCCGCCCATGTCGACCCCCGCCCCCCTCGAACCCCAGCCGCCGCCCGCCCAGCGCCCGCTCACCGCCCAGGACGCCAAGACGCTCGCACTGGCCGCGCTGGGCGGGGCGCTGGAGTTCTACGACTTCATCATCTTCGTGTTCTTCACCGCGGTCATCGGGCAGCTCTTCTTCCCGCCCGACACGCCCGAGTGGCTGCGGCAGTTGCAGGCGTTCGGACTGTTCGCGGCGGGCTACCTCGCGCGTCCCCTCGGCGGCATCATCATGGCGCACTTCGGCGACCGCAGCGGCCGCAAGCGCATGTTCGCGCTGAGCGTGTTCATGATGGCGGTGCCGACGCTGCTCATCGGCGCGCTGCCCACCTACGCCACGCTGGGTTACGCGGCGCCGCTGGTGCTGCTGGTGCTGCGCATGGTGCAGGGCGCGGCGGTGGGAGGGGAGGTGCCGGGCGCCTGGGTGTTCGTCTCCGAGCACGTGCCGGAGCACCGCGTCGGCTTCGCCTGCGGCACGCTCACCTCCGGCCTCACGTTCGGCATCCTGCTGGGCTCGCTGGTGGCGACGGCGATCAACAAGATCTACAGCCCCGCGGACGTGCTGGCCTTCGGCTGGCGCATCCCCTTCCTCGTGGGCGGCGTGTTCGGCTTCTTCGCCGTGTTCCTGCGCCGCTGGCTGGCCGAGACACCGGTGTTCGAGGAGATGCGCCAGCGCAAGGCCCTGGTGCGGGAGCTGCCCCTCAAGGCCGTGCTCCGGGGCCACGGCGTCGCGGTGGTGGTGTCCATGCTCCTCACCTGGGTGCTCACCGCCGGCATCGTGGTGGTGATCCTCATGACGCCCACGTTCATGCAGAAGCTCTACGGCATCGCGCCGGCCCAGGCGCTGGAGGCCAACAGCGTGGCCACGCTGAGCCTCACCCTCGGCTGTACCGTGTTCGGCCTGTGCGCGGATCGCTTTGGCGCCGGCCGGATGCTGGGCCTCGGCTGCCTCGCGCTGCTCGGGACGACGTACCTCCTCTATAGAGGCGTGGCCGCGGCGCCGGAGCACCTCGTCCCGCTGTACGCGCTCACGGGCTTCTGCGTCGGTGTGGTCGGTGTGGTGCCCGCGGTGATGGTGCGCGCCTTCCCCGCCGCGGTGCGCTTCTCGGGGCTCTCGTTCTCGTACAACGTGGCCTACGCCATCTTCGGCGGCCTGACGCCCCTGGTGGTCACCCTGATGATGAAGACCCAGCCGCTGGCGCCCGCGCATTACGTGGCGGGGCTGTGCGTGATGGGGGTCCTGGTGGCCCTCTATCTCCTGAGCGCGGGCCGCGCGCGTTTCGCCGCGGTGAGCCCCTCGGTGAGCCGATGAGCCAGACCCGGCGGTGCCCCTCGTGCCGGGGCCAGTTGCAGCGCTTCTTCGCCGAGGGAATCGAGCTGGACCGGTGCCGTGCGTGCCGGGGCGTGTGGCTGGACGCGGGTGAGCTCGCGGACGTCCTCTTCCGGAAGGTGGAGCCGCGGGAGGTAGGCGGCCAGAGCGAGCGCCGCTGCGCCTTCTGCTCGCGCCCGATGCGCACCGCCCGGTTGCCCGGAGACGTGACGGTGGAGACCTGCGGGAACTGCCGGGGCATCTTCCTGGACGAGGGCGAGCTGGAGCAGCTCACCTATGGCACCGAGTCCGAGGCCCCGCTCGCCACGCACGTCAGCCCCGACCAGCGCTTCCTCTTCTTCTACTGCGTGGCCTGCGGCGAGCGCTTCCATGCCCACGAGGCGCGGAGCGGCGAGGACGGGC
>NZ_DASVSO010000640.1:0-7610 GCF_036388035.1 Archangium sp. | reverse complement strand
CGGCGCGCCTGCGTCTCGCGCGTGAGCATCCGGGCCCGCTCCTCGGTGGACTCCTGGAGCGAGCGCGCCATCTTCGTGAAGGTCTCCGCGAACGCCTTGAGCTCCCGGGGCCCCTCGACGGGCCCCGCGATATCGAAGTCTCCCGCCTGGAGCGAGCGTGCCCTGTCCGTGAGGCGGGACACGGGGCGCGAGAGGCGGCGCGCGAAGATGAAGGAGAGCCCCACGGCGAGCAGCCCCAATACCGCCGCCACCTGGGCCACCCGGGCACGCAGCGCGCGCGCTGGAGCGAACGCCTCGGCCTGCTCGATGTGGGCCATGATGCAGCCTCCGCCAATCTCCTCGATGAAGCGGAAGCCATGGATGACGTCGACGCCGCGATAGTCCGGGGCCAGGATCTCCGCGTCCCGTCCGGACAGACACTCGCGCATGGGGCGGGCGTCGATGGGATGACTCTTGTGCTCTCCGGAGTGCCCCGGGTACTTCGGCTTCGTGATGAACAGGCCCTGGGTGTCCGCCAGGAACGTCTCCCCCGACTCGCCCAACCCGGAGCGATCCTCGAACATGGGGTCGAGCAGCGCGGCATCGAACCGGAGCCCCAGGGTCATCCCGCCGTCCTGGACGCGGAGGTGGTAGGCGCGCCTCTCCTCCTGCTTCGGCTCGAAGCGTGCGAGCTGACCTGGAGGCAGGGAGGCCATGTTCTCCGGGGTCACCTGCTCGCCTACCTGGACGGGCTCCAGGCCAGGGATCACCAGCCGTGCCCCCAGCACGCCCTCGGTGTTCACGAAGTCGGAGAGCGCCTCCTGGAAGCAGAGCACCTGCCCTGGGCCCGCCCTGTCGGTACAGTCCGCGGTGGCGACCCGCAGAAAGCCGACGGCGCGCTCTTGCTGCCGGCGCAGCCGCATCACCAGGGACTGCTCGCGTGCATTCGCGGCAATCCCCACGGTGCGGATGGCGTCCTGACTCAGGGCTTCGCTCGCCGCCCGATAGGACAGCCAGCCAAGCACCGCCGTCGTCACCAGCACCGGGGTCACCATCAGCAGCAATAGCTGTGAGCGATAGGAGAGGGACCTCATGACCTTCTGGAAGAATGGTCATGTGGGCGACGGGCCCCACCACCCAGCCCGAGGCTGCGCACGAGGGGCTCGGTCGCCGCCATGCCGGGCGGACGGTCCGCCTTTCCTGGCGAACGGGAGGCGCTATGCTCCGCGCCATGCCAACCCCCCACATCTCCGCCGCGCCCGGAGACTTCGCCGACGTGGTCATCATGCCCGGCGATCCGCTGCGCTCCCGCTACATCTCCCAGCGCTTCCTCCAGGACGCGCGCGAGGTCACCTCGGTGCGCAACATGCTCGGCTACACGGGCACCTTCCGGGGCCGCAAGCTCTCCATCATGGGCCACGGAATGGGCATCCCCTCCGTGTCCATCTACGCCACCGAGCTCATCCAGCACTACGGCGCCCGCGTGCTCATCCGCGTGGGCAGCTGCGGCGCCATCCGCCAGGACGTGAAGCTGCGCGACGTCATCATCGCGGTGGGCGCGGGCACGGACTCCAACGTCAACCGCATGCGCCTGCAGGGCCAGGACTTCCCCGCGGTGGCGGACTTCGCGCTGGCCCGTCAGGCCGTGGAGGCCGCCGAGAAGCGCGGCCGTCCGGTGCGCGTCGGCTCGGTCTTCACCTCGGACTTCTTCTACACCCCGGGCGGAGAGAAGTACGAGCTGCACGAGCGCATGGGCATGCTCGCCGTGGAGATGGAGGTGGCGGGCCTGTACGGCGTGGCCGCCGAGTTCGGCGCCCGCGCGCTCGGGCTGCTGACGGTCTCCGACCACCTGCGCACCAACGAGCACCTCACCCCGGCCGAGCGCCAGACCACCTTCGACGAGATGATCGAGCTGGCGCTGGACGTGGCCGTCGCTCAGTAGGCGCCGGTACGCCGCACCACCGCTGGGAGCGTCTTGAGGAGGATCTCCACGTCCAACCAGAGCGACCAGCGGTGGATGTACTCGCAGTCGAGCCGCACCACCTCCTCGAAGTCGGTGATGGAGCTGCGGCCGCTGACCTGCCACAGGCCGGTGATGCCCGGAAGGGCGCCCAGCCGGCCGAAGTGGTGCTCGCGGTAGGTGGCCAGGTCCGACTCGAAAAAGGGCCGGGGCCCCACGATGGACATGTCCCCGCGCAGCACATTGAAGAGCTGGGGCAGCTCGTCCAGGCTCCACTTGCGAAGGATGGCGCCCACGCGGGTGACGCGCGGATCATTGGGAATCTTGAACAGGCGCGCGTCACCGCTGGTGTTGAGGTGGGCCAGCTTCGCCTTCTCCGCGTCCGCGCCCACCCGCATGGTGCGGAACTTCATCATGCGGAAGGTGCGGCCCCCTTGCCCCACCCGCTCCTGGGCGAAGAAGACGGGCCCGCGCGAGTCGAGCTTGATGGCGAGCGCGATGAGCGTGAGCAGCGGGGAGATGAGCAGCAGCCCCAGGCCGGCGCCCGTCAGGTCCACCATCCGCTTGACCCAGAGTTGCTGCGCGCGCAGCGAGGGCACCGTCAGCTCCATGAAGGAGAGCGAGCGATAGGAGACGGGTGAGGGGCGCACCCAGCCGAGCCTGTCGTAGCGCGACACGGCGAGCAGGCGACCTCCCGCGGAGACCACCGCCTCCAGCAGCAGCCTGTGCTGGGCATCGCTCACGAAGCCGCAGAGCACCACGGTGTCCACGGGGTTGTCCTTCAGGACGGTCCAGAGGTCATCGATGGAGCCGAGCACCTTGTCCTGGGTACCGCCGGGCGAGGCCGCCCCCTGGGGGGAGATCCATCCCACCACTTCCATGCTGCCATGGAGCGACAGCCGCTCGCGTACCCGCCGGCTGGCGGGGTCGTCCGGAGAGCCCACGAGGAGCACCCGCTCGGCGGGCGAGTGGTAGAGGCGGATGAAGCGGGAGATGAGGAAGGAGAGCGTGAGACGGGTGCACAGGACGGTGAGGCCCAGGCCGGCCACGGCGGCCATGTAGTGCGCCACCACGGAGAAGATGTCGCGCAACCACAGGTCGCGCCAGAGCACGAGGCCCACCGCCAGCGCGACCCCGCTGAGCATCTTCCGGGGAGAGCGCCAGTCATCTCCCGAGTGGTAGGCGCCCGCCACCAGCAGGCCCACCACGAGACCGACCGCCATCTGCCATCCGCCATAGGCGCCGAGCGCGGGCACCACCCAGCGGGTCGCCTCATCGAGGGGCTCGATCGGCAAGCCGTCCAGCGCGGCGACCAGGGCGGCGCGGGCCACGAGGAAGGCGGCGGTGTCGGCGGCCACCAGCAGCAGCACGCGCGAGAAACCACGCACCGCATGCATCAGCAGGGTGCGGGAAGCACGGCGCTGCAGATAGACCCGAGCAGGCACCAGCCAGAGCGGCTTGATCGCGGCGAAGCGGCCCGAGGGGGTGACCGTCCCCATCGGAGGAGGAACCATCGAAGCAGGGGGGCTCACTGCAACAGTGTGGCACCTGGATTCCTCGGGAGTCCATCCTCTCCAGGTGAAGGAGCATTCAAAGAAGAGCCTCCAGACGCTCCTTCTCCATAGGGCTCCATTACCAGCGGCATATTCCGATTGGACCCCACCGGGCGAGCAGGCTCAGAGGTGGGGCATCCATGAAACGGGATGTACCCTCCACGCCGGAAACGGCGAAGCGCGGTGCTCCCAACACCCGTGTCCTCGGCGCCACGCCTTTTGTGCACTCGGCCCACTCCTTGCTGAGAAGTAGCGCGGGGGAGATTGACCAACGAGGTCACCCGTCGCACGCTCAAGCGCATGGGACGGCACACGACAGAGGGTGGGAACGCCTTCCCCCAGGCGCCCACTCAGGAGGAGTGGGAGGCGATGGGACCGGAGGAGCGGGCTCGGGTGGTGGAATCCCTGCCTGGAGAGGTGACGTGGGACGAGATGGCCATGCCGGAGGGCGACAGACACTTCCGGGCCAAGGTGCGCACGATGGACGCGCTCAAAGGCTACTTCGCCCACCAGCGGCGCAAGGTGTACCTGGGCGCGGAACTGCCGGTGTACTACCCGGGAGAGCGGCGCTTCGCGCCGGACCTGCTCGCCGTCCTGGACGTGGAGACGCACGAGCGGGACAAGTGGATCGTGAGCCACGAGGGCAAGGGGCTGGACTGGGTGATGGAGGTACACGTGGGCGGCGACCGGAAGAAGGACGCCGAGTACAACGTGGAGCGCTACGCCCGAGTGGGCATTCCCGAGTACTTCATCTACGACCGGTCACGACAGAGGCTGGACGGGTACCGGTTACCCACACCCGAGGCGAGGCAGTACGAGCGAATGGAAGCGAAGCAGGGCCGGTACACCTCGGAGGTGCTGGGGCTGGAGCTGGAGCTGGTGGGGGATGAGCTGAGGTTGTGGTCCGGCAACGCGCTGCTGCTGGAGTCCGGGGAGTTGCTGGAGCGGCTGAAGGAGAAGTTGGAGGAAGCGCAGCAGCGAGCGGAGGAAGAGGCGCGACGCCGCGAAGAAGAGGCGCGACGCCGCGAGGAAGCGGAGCGCCATCTGGCGGAGCTGCGGACCGAGCTGGAGCGCCTTCAACAACGCGAGGACTGAGGACTCCCCTTCTGGCCGCCTTGCCGCGCCCTCAGACCATGACCTCGGTGCGCGGGGCGTAGACGGGGGCCTCGGGCTCCTGGGTGAAGACCCGGAGCTTCCGGTAGTCCTCGTACTCGGCCTGGAGGGTCAGCACGTCCCCCGGCGCGATACGTGTCTGGCCGGTGGGGTGCAGCTTCTCGGAGCTGTCACCCTTGCCGCGCATCGAGAGCGCCAGCCCTCCGAAGCGGTCCCGTACGTCCGAGATGGTCATCCCCGGCAACCCGTCACGCGCCTCGAAGACGGACACCACCATCAGGTGCGTGCCGATGCGGAACGAGTGGATGATGCGGGGGTCCAGCGCCGCCAGCGCCATGGCCGGGGCCGCCAGCGACGAGCTGCTCAGCGCCTCGGCCTTGAAGGTGTCGCGCACCTTGGCCACCAGGTCGTCGTCGAAGAGCCGGATGACCACCCGGATGTCCGGGTTCATCCGCCGCGCGTCCAGCGCGATGTTCAGGTTGGCCAGGTCGTCGTCCGTGGCGCAGACGATGGCCGCCGCCTTCTTCACGTTGGTGCGCGGCAGGCACTGCGGGCTGCGGATGTCGTCGATGAGCAGTGGCACCTGCTCGTCCCGCAGCACCGCGACGAACGTCGCCTCCTCGCGCTTCTCCACCACCACCACGTCCTTGCCCAGCGCGCGCAGCTGCGCCACCACCCGGTACCCCACGCGCCCCGCCCCACACACCACCACGTGCCCCTTGAACGCCTCGGCAATCACCTCGAACCACTCCTTGTCCTGCCGGTGCTTGGCGAAGAAGAGGTACGCGAAGCGCACCACGCCATCGACCAGCACCGCGATCCCCACTGGCGGGATGATCATGTCGAACAGCATCAGCAGGTTGTCATCCACATCCAATGACGGCTGCCCATAGAGCAGGAAGTAGACGTGACGCAGCGCCTTGCCCAGGCTCACCGGGTGCCCGTCCGGCATCACATGGCGCACCCGGTACACCAGCGGCATCAGGCCGAAGAGCAGCACCGCCATGAGGACCGTCGTGCGGAAGCGGCGCAGCAACGCCCCGAGGTAGCGCGCGTTCATCTCCAGGCGGCGGCGGAGAGTCACCATCGCCACCTTCCGTACCATGCCCACGCTACCTCGGCCACCCGAGGTCACCGCGCGTGCTCCCGCTCCTCCGAGAGAGTAGCGTCGCGACACGTCCCTTGAAGAATCGAGCAACCGGGGGGAGGAGCTCGAACATGACCATGCTGGTGGGTGCCTTGGCCGTGCTGGTGTGCCTCAGTGGTGCGTATTGGGCCCTGGGCCTGTGGGGCCTCACGCGAATGGAGCGAGGGTTGCCGCGCCTGGGAGCCTCCGGCGTTCCCGAGCCGGGCCGGTGGCCCCGGGTGTCGCTCGTCATCCCCGCCTGCAACGAGGCGGACACGCTGGAGGCCGCCGTGGCCTCGCGCCTCGCCCAGGACTATCCGGAGCTGGAGGTGGTGCTCGTCGATGACCGCTCCACCGACGGGACGAGCGCCCTGGTGGATCGCCTCGCCGCGTCCGACTCGCGGGTGAAGGCCGTGCACCTCACCCATCTTCCCGAGGGCTGGTTGGGCAAGCTCCACGCCCTCCACCGCGGCGCCGAGGCCGCCACAGGGGAGTGGCTGCTCTTCACCGACGCGGACGTGCACTTCACCCCGGACACCGTGCGCCGCTCCATCTCCCTGTGCGCGGCCCGCGGGTGGGACTTCCTCTGTGTCCTGTTCCACCTGCGGCCCACGTCCTTCCCGCTGGACACCGTCACCTCCACCCTCATGCGGCTCGTCGGCACCGCCGGCCGTCTGCACCAGGTGGCCGACCCCCAGTCATCCGCCTCCATGGGGGCCGGGGTCTTCAACCTCATCCACCGTGACTTGCTCGCGCGGACGCCCGGCTTCGAGTGGCTCAAGCTGGAGATCGCCGATGACTGGGCCCTCGGGCAGATGGCCAAGCGCGCGGGAGGCCGCTGTGGCGTGGCGCATGCGCTCGAGCATGTGAGCGTGGAGCTCTACCCCTCGCTGGGCGCCATGGCCCGAGGCAGCGAGAAGAATGGCTACGCGGTGATGGGCCACTTCAGCAACACGCGCCTCATCTTCTCGTGCCTGCTCTTCCTGCTCATCGAGACCGCGCCGCTGCTCGCGCTGGCGCCGGTGTGGCCCGGGTGGCTCCGCGTGCTGGGCCTGGTGGGCACGGCCCTGGCGCTCGCCATGTGCGCCCTCGCCAGCCGCACCTTCCGCCGCCCCCTGCTCGCCACGCTCGCGTTCCCCGTGGGCACGCTCCTCTACGTGGCCGTCATGCTGCGCTCGGGGTGGCTCGGCTGGCGGCGCGGGGGCATCGTCTGGCGCGGCACCCTGTACCCCACGGAGATGCTGCGCGCGGGGGCACGGGTGCAGTCGCCGTTCTAGGGGACGGGCCCGTGACTCCCGAGCCCCTCGCAACAGGGGCTCAGGCGCCCGTCGTCGGGGTGATGCTCGTCTCGGATTCCTGCTTCGAGCGCCTGCGCTCGATGAGCCACACGGCCAGCACGCCCAGCTCGTAGCAGAGCAGCATCGGACCGGCCATCAGCGACAGGTTCACCACGTCGCCCGTGGGCGTAAGGATGGCGGCCGCGATGAGGCACACCACGAAGGCGTGCCGCTGGTACTTCATCAGGAAGCCCGCGCGCACCACGCCCACCAGGCCCAGCAGCGCCATCACCAGCGGCAGCTCGAAGATGATGCCGAAGGACAGCAGGAGCAGCAGCACCAGCGAGAGCTGCTCGTTCATCGTCAGCATCGGCCGCGTCCACGCCTCGGCCACGTGGCGCGCCTTGCCCAGCGCGAGCTGCTTCTCCAGCCGCCACAGCCCGGCCATCTCCTCGGCACGCGTGGGCGCCACCCCGGCCAGCAGGCTCGCCGCCTCGTCCAGGGCCTTGCCCGACGCCGCGTAGTCCTCCTTCGCGTACGCCGCCACCGCCTCCGCCCGCTTCTCCACCGCCTGCCGCAGCACACTGCGCGCCGGCGCGCCA
>NZ_DASVSO010000639.1:0-14050 GCF_036388035.1 Archangium sp. | reverse complement strand
CACCTCCAGCCGCTTTTCCCCAGGCCTGGACGGGAAGTTCACCCCGGCCACCTGGCCTACCTCCAGGCCGCCCAGCCACACCGGTGACTGGTCGGACAGTCCCTCCACGTTCTCGAAGTAGGTGTGGAACGTCACCTCCTTCTCGAAGAGGTGCGTCTCCTGGCCGATGATGAAGACGACGAGCCCGGCGAGCGCCAGGGCCACGGCCACGAAGGTCCCCACCCGCAGCGCCAGGCGCTTCTCCTGGGACGTGGACGTGAAAAGGCTCATGGCGCCACCCCCTCTCGCGGCTCGAGTTCCTGCCGCCGGGCATCCAGGAAGGCCCGCACCTCGGGCACCGTGGAGGCCCTCATCTCCTCCGGCGTGCCCACCTGGACGATGCGCCGGTTGGCCAGCATCGCGATGCGATCCGACACGGTGAAGGCACTCATCATGTCGTGGGTCACCACGATGGACGTGCACCCGAGCTTCTTCTGCATGGAGCGAATCATCTGGTTGATGTTCTCGGTGGTGACGGGGTCCAACCCCGTGGTGGGCTCGTCCCAGAGGATGACCTCGGGGTTCGTGGCGATGGCCCGCGCCAGCCCCACCCGCTTCTTCATGCCGCCGGACAGGTCCGCCGGCCGCATGTTCTCGATGCCCGGCAGGTCCACGAGCGCGAGCTTCTCCGCCACGCGCGCGCGCACCTCGTCGGGGGACATCTTGGGAAAGTGCTCGCGCAGCGGGTAGGCGATGTTCTCCCCCACCGTCAGCGAATCGAACAGCGCCGCTCCCTGGAAAACCATGGCCACGTGCCTGCGCAGCTCGAAGAAGTCCTCCTCGCGGAGTCCCGTGAGCTCCTGCCCCTCGAAGAAAATGCGACCGGCATCCGGCCGCAGCAACCCGATGAGGCACTTGAGCAGCACGCTCTTGCCCGTGCCCGAGCCGCCCATCACCGTGAGTGTCTCGCCCGCGTACACGGAGAGCAGCAGGTCGTCGTAGACGCGCTTGGGCCCGAAGGACTTCTCCAGGTGCTCGAAGCGGATGAGCTCCTCGCCCTGCTGGGGAGGGTGGAACTGGAGCCGGGGCGTGGAGTGGCGGAAGAGCATCTCAGAAGTAGAGGGTGAGCTTGGTGATGAAGAAGTCGGCGAGGCACACGGTGACGGAGGTGATGGCCACCGTCTGGGTGGTGGCGCGGCCCACGCCCTCGGTGCCGCCCTCGACGGTGAGCCCCTTGAAGCAGCCCACCACGCCGACGATGCCCCCGAAGACGAAGCCCTTGACGACGCCGGAGAGGAAGTCGCTCATCAGCACCACGGCCAGCGCCCCCTGGAAGAAGAGGCGGAAGCCGATGCCGTACTGCGCGTTGACCACCAGGGCGCCGGCCACCATGCCGATGACGTCCGCCAGCACGGTGAGCGCGGGCATGAGGATGAAGCAGGCCAGCACCCGGGGCACCACCAGCTTGCGCAGCGGGTCGGCCCCCAGGGCGCGGATGGCGTCCACCTGCTCGGTGACCGTCATGGAGCCCAGCTCCGCGGCGATGCCCGAGCCCACGCGCGCCCCCACCGTGAGGGCGATGAGCACCGGGGACAGCTCGCGGAACAGGGTGAGCACCACCACCCGGCCCACCGTGTACTGCACGCCGAAGCGCG
Source organism: Archangium sp. (assembly GCF_036388035.1). Taxonomy (GTDB): domain Bacteria; phylum Myxococcota; class Myxococcia; order Myxococcales; family Myxococcaceae; genus Archangium. The sequence goes on along the minus strand of NZ_DASVSO010000639.1, from coordinate 12,416 downwards.
CCAGGAAGTAGCCGAACTGCAGGGCGATGACGAGCCCGGCGAAGGTGGACGTCAGCAGGGCGATGGGCAGCGAGCGCACCCCCAGCGCCTCCACCTGGTAGACGAGCGCCGCGGGGGAGAAGGGCCGGCTCACCGAGCGCGCCATCACCTTGCCCGTCATCACCATGAGGGCGCCCAGCCGCTCCAGCCGCGCGCTCATCCGCGCCCGGAAGGGGCCGTCCTCGGTGTTGATGGCCCCGACGGACGAGGACTCCACGGGCCGGCGCGGGTGCGGCGGCGGGTGCAGCTCGAGTCCCGTCCTCATGAGGCACTCTCCGCGTGGAAGCCGTGCACCAGCGACTCGAAGTCCAGCAGGCGCTCCTGGAAGCGGCCCAGGGGCGCCACGTAGCTGAAGTCGTACACACAGGTGTCCTTCTTCAGCACCACGAAGAGCAGCTCCACCGGCACCCCATCCAGCTTGGCCAGGAAGTGCGAGCGCAGCGCCTCGCGCTCATCCACCACCACCTTCTGGACCTCCACCTCCTGGCGCTCGGTGAAGCCCTGGAGGAGGTGGCGGGTGAGGACGTCCAGCGGCGCGTCCTCGTGCCCCTGGCAGGTGGAATTCACCTGCAGGGCATGGCCGGTGTCCTCGACGAACCAGGCCAGGTCATTGCTGGCGACCTTCACGCGCTCCCAGGTGGGGGACACCTCGCCCACGCGGTAGCGCACCCCAGGCTTGGTCAGCACCTGGTTCTCGAAGCGCACTCCACGGTGGCAGCCGGCGGCCGGCACGAGCAGCAAGAGCAGCGGAAGGACGTGGCCAATCACTCCCATCCTCATGCCGCCACGGTAGGCACCCCCCCCTCCACCCGTGAGTTGCGGGGGGAATGAAAGGTTGACTCCCCGGCACGCGCCGGGCGACCGGGCCCGCCAGGCGCTCGTCACGCCGAGCGTTCCTCCAGTGGTGGACAGATGCGGATGTTAGGGCCTGAACCCTTGCCACTCGACGACTCGGTGGAGGAGGCACCTCATGGACGGTGGGTTGGGCCTGTTCGGATTGGGATTGTTCCTGCTGTCGATTGCCCTCCTGTATGCCCGGGAGGCCTTCGGGCTGGCGTGGCTGTTGCTCGCCTGCTCGCTCGTTTCAATGGGCTTCGCCATGTCGGAATCGCCCCGACGGCGGGAGTTGGCCCTGGGCGTGGGCGTGGTGTGCGTGTTGTCGGCGATCGTGAGCCTGGCCACCGGGGTGTCCTGGTGGTGGGTGGTGGCCACGGCGGTGTTCGGCGTGGCGTACATGGTGCTGTGGGCGGAGTTCCGCTTCCCCTTCTTCCAGCACATCCCCCAGGAGATCGCCGGGCCTCCCGCGCACCACGCGCGGCGCTTCCGGCTGCGGCGGCGGTAGAGCGCCCGCGCATGAAAAGACGACGGCCCGCCGTGGGAATCCACGACGGGCCGCTTTGAGTGGAAGGCCGCGCTCCGAGCTAGAGCTGGCCCTTCTGGTCGAGCACCCAGAGCGTGGCGGCCACCACGTCCGGGCAGTCGTAGACGCGCTGGGCGTCGCTCACCGAGGCCCACGAGGAGCCGCCCTTGAGAATCTTGCCGTTCTCGATGGTGGCCTGGGTGCTGCCGCCCACCTCGACGGCGTAGTGGCTCCCGCGCTTGACGGCCTTGCCGCGGGTGCTGCCTCCCTTCTCGATGGTGATGTCCGAGCCGGAGGTGCGCACGGTGTACTGGGTGCTCCCGCCCTTCTCCACCCGGTTGCCGTTGCACTTGTAGTCGGCGGCGAACGCGGGGGCCGAGGCCAGCGAGAGAGCGGCGAGCAGCATCGACATCTTCTTCACGAAGTTTCTCCAGGAATGGAACGCGGAGTCCCGCATCCAAGGACCCGACCTAGCACCGGGGCCTGACACGGGCCGCTGAGGGGACACCTAACGGCCCGAGCGGAAGAACTCAAAGCCCCCGCCCCCCGACCAGCCGACCTGCTCGGAGATGCCGCCCCGCTCGCCCTCGACGACGTGCCGGAGGCGGGTGAAGCAGTGGGTGACGGCCTGGCGGCCCTCCTCGATGCCCACGTAGCGCCGGCCCATCTTGTGCGCGACGGCGGCCGTCGTCCCCGAGCCGAGGTACGCATCGAGCACGAGGTCGCCCGGATGGGTGGCGATGTGGAGGATGCGGTGGAGGAGCGCCTCGGGCTTGGGCGTCTCGAAGACGGTGTCGTCGGGGAGGAGCTGGAGCAGGTGCTTCTTGGCCGAGTCGTTCGTGCCCACCTCGGCCGCGGTCCAGAGCGTCTCGGGAGTGAGGCCCGGCTGCGACTCGGACAGGAAGCGCTTGAGGCGCGGCACCCCGTTGCCGTCCTTGCCGAACCACACGTTGCGGGCGTGGATTTCCTGCTGCATGCGGCGCTGGCTGTACACCCAGCACCGGCCCTTGGGTGGCTCGTGGCGGCGCCCGTTGGGAGCGACCAGCACATAGAACTGCGAGGCCGTGCCATGGCCGGCCTGGACGTTCGCGGACACGGATTGCCAGGGGCCGCGGGCATCTCCATCCGGGTTCTTGTACCGGCTCAGGAGGTCCGAAGAAGGCGCGAGCGGGTTGCGGGCCTGCCGGAAGCGCCGGGCATCCTTCGCGTAGACGAGCAGGTACTCGTGGTTGTTGGAGAAGACCTTGCGGTTCTCCCGGGTGGTGCGCTGCTGCCACACCACGGTGGAGACGAAGTTCTCCCGCCCGAGGACGGCATCCGCGGCGACCTTGAGGTAGTGGACCTCGCGATCATCGATGGAGATCCACAGGCTGCCGTCCTCGCGCAGCAGGGGCGCGAGCTGCTCCAACCGCTCGCCGAGGTTCGCGAGCCACGCCGCGTGAGACAGCGCGTCGTGGTAGTGGGCGTAGCGCTCCTGGTTGTTGTACGGCGGGTCGATGTAGATGCAGCGCACGGCGCCGCGCAGCGCGGGCGCGAGATGCGCGAGCACCTTCGAGTTCTCCCCGTGGTAGAGGGCGTTCCCCGTGCCGGGCGTCCCGTAGGAGTACCTGGGCACCCGCCGGAATCCGGTCTTCTGGGAGTCGCCAGCGGGTCTTGAAGCCAAGGCGTCTACCTTTCACCCCTACGCTCGCAGTGAATGACCGCAGTGTCCCTCTTCGAAGCTCCAGACCTGGTCCTGCTCGCCTCGCTCCAGAAGCGCATAGACGGCATGGATATCCGCTGCTGGAGGGACATCGACCGCGAGGAGCCTGCCAAACCCCTCCTCGTAGCTACAACCGTGGTTCTGAAGCGGTGCCCATCGCTCTTGGAACCGGGCCGAGTCTACTTCCTTGGATTTGATGATGCGGTACGTGGAGTGGCCACCCTGACGGGCAACTCCGGCGAAGACGAGCCGACCTGCGTGCTCGTGCGCGAACACGACATCCTCGGCACTGACCCCGTACGCGTAGAACGGGGTGTTCCTCAGACGGAATTGGCTCTCGGCCAACTTCTCGGCCCAGAGGGTCTCCGTATCCGAGCCGTGCCCTGCCTGTGCCTCGAGCGGGAAGGTCACCTTGACCAGTCCCGATGTCCGCTCGCCCTGTTCCTCCGGTTGCATCTCAGCGTCCTTCCAGGAACTCCTCGGTCGTCTTGCTCGCCTTGTCGAGGTTACAAGTTCTGCAGGTGTTCTGGGCATTATCGAGGGTGTTGTTTCCACCTCGCGACTTCGGGACGGCATGATCCGTGTTTCGCTGGTCGGGACCAGGCTCTCTCGTTGTCTGACGATCGCAAAAGACACATCGCCCTCCGGACTCTTGCTCGGCAGCGGCCTTCACTCCTTCAGGGAACCTTTTTCCCGAACCGGGTCCTCCTCTCACCCCTGTTTTTGCTCCCTGCTCCGTGGGAGGAGCACTTCCTCCTGGCCCCTGTGTTCCCGTGTTGGCCATGTGCAATACGTAGGTCGCACTGAGCACCTGGCCCGTAGCAGCGACAAGACGCCCCGCCGGAACCGCGACCACTTGCAACGTCAGCGCCCCTTCACGCGTCAATGCGAAGACAGGTACTGCGAGGTGGCCCAACGTGCCGCCCCACGAAGCAGCCTTCGCCGCGCCCGCCCCCGAGGTGCCCACCACCAGCACTACACTGGTGGTGAGCCGAGAAACGGCACGCACCTGCTCGCCGGACGGCTTGTACCGGAAGGCCTCCCAATACTCGGGGGCATTGTGGACAAGCACTCGCACGGCATCTGGTAACTGCGCGAGGCCCTCCAAGGTTTCGACCGGGTGGAAGGCAAGCTGGTAGAGCCCCTGCACTGTGTCCACCAGCGCCAGCCCAGCTCCCTCCACCGCCGGTCGTAGCACGCCGTCATCTGGCAGGTAGGCGCCAAGGGGAGGGACTCCCGTAGACACCTCCAGTGCCGAGTCCACCGGCCACAGGCGTCCGCCTTCGATGGCATAGAAGGGGCCCACCTCGAAGTGGCCCGCGCGCAGGGTGCCATCCTCCGCCACCCTCATCTCTCCCGCCCTCTGTTTGGCCTCACCCGTGGTGGGCCGCACCAGGTAGCCGTCCGGCCTCAGCACCAACAGGCGAAGGAAGCGACGCATGCGCGCATGCAATTCATCTCGCGACACCGTCACGCCCCCCATGGCCACCTCCAGCAACAGGTGTGCCGCCATGCGCCGCTGGGCGAAGTTACCCAGTGTCACCGGGGTACTCAGGAGAGGCGGCAGCAGGCGCAGGGCCTGCTCGGGCGATAAGGTTCGCCCATCCACTGGCAGATCATCCGTGGGTACGCCCACCTGCACGAGGAAGCCTTGGAAGTAATCCAGGCTCATCGGCACGGCCTGCGGGCGGCTATCGCCTATACCGTCTCGCCAGCCCGCCGTGCCCTCGCTCCAGCCGCCCAGTGGTTCGCCCTCCTCATGCGCCGGGCGGTGCCCGCGCGAGGCAGGCCCCTCGTCTCCGTCCTCGTCTTCGGGAGCGTTATTCCGTGAAGCGACGAGCTGGGCCTTGTCCTCACCATGAGCGAGCAAGCCTTCAGGGGCGGAGACCGGGAGAGCCTGGGCCGAAGCCCGCTGCACTTTCAGGCTCTCATAGGGCGTCGGCGCCTGAGAGCGGTGGCGCAAGCCCGGCATCAGCGGCCCGCGAGGCACATGGGTGGCACAACCCGCCAGCACCAGCAGCGCCGCCACGAGCAGTCCGCTCAGAGAGCGCCACCCCCTTCGTGGGCAAGGAGTAGAGAACGACAAGGCCATGAGGCGCCTCCATCTCACGGCTTCGGGGCGAGGTCGAGCAGGGCCTCGATGAGGGGGTTGCGCTGCTTGCTCCTGCGCCACGCGGCGTAGATGGGGAACTCGCGGGCCGGCTCGGTGAGGGGCTGGGCCACCACGCCGGGGACACGCGGCCCGCGAGGCATCAGCGAGGCCAGCAGCGAATAGCCGAGCCCCGCGGCCACGAAGCCGAGGATGGTCTCGGACGAGTCCGCCGCGTACATCCGCTGCGGCGCCACCCCGAAGTGCGCGAGCGCCGCGAGCTGCAACTCCCGCAGCTGCGGGTCCGAGCTGTAGGTGATGAAGGGCTCGTCCTTGAAGTGCTCGGGGCTCACCGGGCCCTTGCTCGCGAGCCGGTGGTTGGAGGGGAAGACGAGGAAGGCGCGCGTCTTGCCCACCTGCCGCGCCTCGAAGTCCGGGGGCACTTCGGGCAGGTGGTCCACCAGCAGGTCCGCCTCGCCCGAGCGCACGAGCGACACCGCGGGCACCTTCGCTTCGAAGAGGGCCACCTCGATGTCGGGCCGCTGTCCCTGCAACCGCCGCAGCCACGGGGGCAGCAGGTGGCGCAGCGTGTGGCCCGAGGCGTGGATGCGCAGCCGCCCTCCCACCTCGCCCGAGCGCAGCGAGCGCTCCACCTCGGGCAGCCCCTCGTAGAAAGGCGCCACGTAGTCGTAGAGCGCGCGGCCCTGGGGCGTGAGCACCACCCGGTCCTTGCCCACCCGCTCGAACAGGCGCACGCCCAGCTCGGACTCCAGCCGCTTCACCTGCTGGTGCACGCCGGGCTGGGTGATGGGGTACGGGAAGGCGCGCGCGGCGCGGGCATACCCCTCGCACCGGGCCACCCAGTAGAAGCCCTCGAGTCGCTGGAGCTGAATCATCCACTCCAGCTTATCGAAGGCGGACCCATTAGTTCCATGCGGTTTACGAGGAACAGGTGCATCTTTGTCTCGTCACCGCGCTTCCACCGGAGCGCTTCTCCCCACGAGGTGCATCATGTCCCGCTCCAACACCACCGCCATGCAGCCGACCCACAGTGGCGCCTGGGTCATCCAGACGTGGCTCTCCTTCGCCCTCGCCGTCGGCGTGATGGCCATCGGCATCTACCACCTGCCGCTGGACGGCTGGCAGAAGGCCTTCCTGGGCATGGGTCTGCTCTTCACCATCGGCTCCACCTTCAGCCTGTCCAAGACGGTGCGCGACCAGCACGAGCAGGAGCGCCTCACCGCCCGCATCGACGAGGCCCGCGTCACCAAGCTGCTCGCCGAGGTGGACCCCGTGGCCCTCAAGTGAAGAGGTGCCGCTGGATGAAGGCCTCCACCACCGGGAGCAGTCGCTCCGGCGCGGGTCGCACATCCCACGCCAGCTCCGACGCTCCGTCCCACTGTCCCAGGCGCCGGGCGAGTTCCTCGGCCACCTCGCGCGCCACCTCCGCCACCGCTCTGGGGAAGTGTCCCCGAGCCACCGCCTCCTCCATCTCCGCCACGTCCTGGAGCATCACCCTCTCCGGACGGTGGGGCAGCCAGGCCACGTCGATCTCCAGGTCCACGTAGCGCACCTCGCGCGGCAGGAGCTGGATGGGCGTCTGGATGTTGTAGAGCTCGCCAATCAGCTTGCCCGAGTGCCGCAGGTAGCGCCGCCGCGCCACCCACGCGCCGCGAGGCAGCTCGATGGTGCCGTGGTCCCCGCGCTGCTGCTTCGCGTAGAGCCCGTCATAGGCGCTCCCGGGGCTCCGGAACTGGCGCGTCATCCGCACCCGCTCGCCGTCGAACGACGCGACGTGCCCCCGCATCTGGATGGGCTTGCCCCGCCTCCACGGCTTGCCGTGGTGCACGGTGAGGGGCTGTCCTTTCTCGTACAGGTGCATGAGAGCATTCAACACCCCCCGGCGCGCTGAGCCTCCCGGTGTGGGCGTGCAGGCGAGCATCCACCCCACCCCATGTCCCCCTGCTCGCCCGGCCTGCTATACCGAGGGCATGGCGTCCAGTCCCGCGCTCCCCCGCTCCGGGTCCCCGGCCTCCGCTGCGTGGCTGGAGGAGCTCGACATCCTCATCCGTGCCCGCTACCCGCTCCTCTACCTCGTGTCGTGGGAGGAGCACCGGGTCGACACCCTGCTCGCGGACATGGCCCGCGCCCACGGCAAGGCCCTCTACACCTGGTCCATCAGCCGCGGCCTGCGCCACGTGGGCTCCACCCGGGGCCCCTCCCTCCCCGAGGAGACGCGCAACCCGCTCGAGGCCATCGCCGCCATCGAGAAGCTCACCGAGCCCTCGCTCGTCGTCCTCAAGGACTTCCATCCCTACCTGGAGGAGAAGTCCGTGGTGCGCGCCCTGCGCGAGCTCGCCCACTACCTCAAGAGCACCTTCACCACCGTCATCCTCCTGTCTCCCTCGCTCCACATCCCCATCGAGCTGGAGAAGGAGGTGTCGGTCCTCGACGTCCCGCTGCCCGGCTTCCAGGAGCTGCTCAACCTGCTCAAGGAGATCGTCGCGGTGGTGCGCCGGGGCAACAAGGCCACCATCGACCTGTCGCGCGAGAACGCCGAGCTGCTCATCAAGGCGGCCCAGGGGCTGACGCTCTCCGAGGCGGAAAACGCCTTCGCCAAGGCCATTGCCCACGACGGCAAGCTGAGCGCCGAGGACATCCAGCGCGTCCAGGACGAGAAGCGCCAGGTCATCCGCAAGAGCGGGCTGCTCGAGTACTACCCGCCCGAGGAGGACCTGGGGCACGTGGGCGGCCTGCAGAACCTCAAGCAGTGGCTCAACCGGCGCACCGCCGCCTTCGGGGAGCGGGCGCGCCAGTTCGGCCTGCCCGAGCCGCGCGGCCTGCTGCTGCTGGGCGTGCAGGGCTGCGGCAAGAGCCTCACCGCCAAGGCCGTCGCCGCGCACTGGAGGCTGCCCCTGCTGCGGCTGGACATGGGCCGCATCTTCAGCGGGCTGGTGGGCTCCTCGGAGGAAAACCTGCGCAAGGCCATCCACACCGCCGAGAGCATCGCCCCCGTGGTGCTCTGGGTGGATGAGATTGAAAAGGGCCTGTCCGGCGTGGCCTCGTCCAACACGGGGGACAGCGGCGTCTCCGCCCGCGTCTTCGGCACGCTGCTCACCTGGTTGCAGGAGAAGACGGCCCCGGTGTTCGTGGTGGCCACGGCCAACCGCATCGACGGCCTGCCGCCCGAGCTGCTGCGCAAGGGCCGCTTCGATGAGATCTTCTTCGTCGACCTGCCCGAGGCCGCCGAGCGGCGCGACATCTTCCGCATCCACCTCCAGCGCCGGAAGAGGGATCCGGCCGCCTATGACCTGAACGCGCTGGCCGAGCTGGCCGTGGACTACAGCGGCGCGGAGATAGAGCAGGCCGTCGTCGCCGGGCTCTACGAGGCCTTCGCCGAGGGCGTGGAGCTGGGCCAGCCCCACCTCGTGCGTGCCCTCCAGGAGACCTTCCCGCTCGCCGTCACCATGCGGCATGAGATTGAACGGCTGCGCGAGTGGGCCCGGGGGCGTACCCGTCCGGCCTCGACCGGCGCCCGGAAGGAGTAGGCGATGTCCTCCAACAAGTTCTCCCGCTTCCTCCATCTCGAGCGCGCGCGCGGCGAGAAGACGCCTCCCGGGGGACAGGTGCGGCTGCAGGACGGCGGCCGCTTCGAGTCGGTGGTGGGCCCCGGCGGCGAGGCGCCTTCCACGGTGGCCGTGCCCGAGGCCCACGTGGAGCGCTTCAAGCGGCACGGGGAGACCCCGCTGGCGCTCGACACCGGGCCCTCGGAGGGACAGCACTTCCCCCGCTGCGTCCGGTGCGAGGCCGAGAACGGGCGCTTCGCCAGCACCTGCACCACGTGTGGCGCGGACCTCCAGGCGCCCGAGCAGCTCGCGTACAACCAGCAGCGCGGGCGGGAGCACGCCCAGGCCGAGGCCCGGACCCGCGAGCAGATGCGGACCGTCCAGAAGGGCCACCACGCCTCCGAGGCGGAGCGGCTCGCGGAGCAGCAACGGTACGAGGCACAGCTGCTTCAGGCGCTCGAGAAGGACCGCTCGTGGCTCAGCCGCTGGCGGCACCTCGCCACCCCGTCCTTCGGCGTGGGGTTGCTGCGGCTCATCCCCCACCCGCTCGCGCGCTGGAGCGCCCTGGCCTGGGCCATCGGCCTGCCCTTCCTGTTCGTGCGCTTCGGCAACGAGCCCCTGCGCCTGCTCGGCATGTACCTGGGGGTGCTCCTCTTCGTGCTCTTCGTCCCCACCTCGCTGTGGACGGCGGGCCGCGGCGGGCGCTGGTAGCGCTTACGCGGGCTCGTCCGCGGGCTGGGGCTCGTCCACGGGAGGGGGCTCGGCCGGCGCGGGGCTCGTCACCGCTCCCGCTCGCACGCCCAGCCACAGCGTGTCCTGCGCCGCGGCACCTCGCACCAGCGAGGCGTCCGTCGTGGTGAGGAACACCTGCGCGCCGCTCGCCGACAGGTAGTTCATCAGGTACGCGTTGCGCTCCGGGTCCAGCTCGCTCGACACGTCGTCCAGCATCAGCAGGGGCAGGAAGCCCATCGCCGTCTCGAGGTTCTCGATCTCCGCGATCTTCCACCCCAGCACCAGCGCCCGCTGCTGTCCCTGGCTCGCGTACGCCCGCGCGCTCCGGCCGCCCAGCGTCACCGTCACGTCGTCCACATGCGGGCCCACCGAGGTGAAGCGCCGCTCGGAGTCCCTGCGGTAGCGCGCCGCCAGCGCCTCGCGCAGCGCCACCGCCAGCGCCGCCTCGTCCGCCACCGCGAAGTCCACGTCTCCCAGGTGCGCCGGGTGGTAGCCGTAGGCCGCCGGCTCCGGCGTGCGCCCGATGGAGGCGAACGTCGCCTGGGCCCTCGGCGACAGCTCCGCCATCAGCGACCGCCGCCGCACGTACACCCGTGCCCCCGCCTTCGCGAGCGTCTCGTCGTAGGCCTCCAGGTACGCCGGCTCCACCGGGCCCTCGCGCAGCAGCCGGTTGCGGTTCTTCAGCGCCCGCCCGTACTCGCGGCTCTCGCGCAGGAAGGCCGGGAAGCGGTTGAACACCGCCCGGTCCAGGAAGCCCCGGCGCGCGTCCGGCCCGCCCTTCACCACCTCCAGGTCATCCGGGGTGAAGGCCACCACCGACACGCCCCCGAAGTAGTCCTCCAGGCTCGCCGCCTTCTTCCCGTCCACGAAGGCCTGCCGCACGCCTCCGCTCACCTCGACGGAGATCTCCCGCTCGGCTCCCTTGAGGAGGAAGCGGCCCGTCACCCGCGCCCCGGTGCTCCCCCAGCGCACGAGCTCCGACAGGCGGCCCGCCCGCAGGGGCTTGAGCGTCGACAGGAAGTAGAGCGCCTCGAGCAGGTTCGTCTTGCCCTGGCCGTTCTGCCCCACCGCGATGGTCGCGTGCGGACTCGGCGCCAGGGAGACCTGGCCAAGGTTGCGGAAATCCTGGACGTGGAGTGCCAGCAGGCGCACGGGAAATGTTCTCCCATCCGATCATGCGAGCGTCCAGGTTAAAGGCCTACCCTGACATCCTCCCCGTGCGAGGCAGCTCGGCTGCTTCCCGAGCCCTCTGCACCAGTCCGGGCAGATCCTCCACGTCCTCGCCCCCTCGCCCGCCCGGCAACCGGGGGAGCTGCTCCTGCGTGGGGCTGAAGAAGCGGGCCGGCGTCTGGCCCTGGCCCCGCAGGCGGATGAAGAGGCGCAGCGACTCGCGCAGCCGCTCCACGTCCGGGCCCGTCTCGGAGCGTGCCCGCTGCGCCGCCGTCCAGAGCCGCACCCACGCGGCCTCCTCGTTCCATGGCCCCGTGGGACGCGTGTGCGACAGGGCCGCCAGCTCCGCCGCCAGCTCCAGCACCCCCGCCCGCCCCTCGCTCAACACGTCCGAGGCCGTGAGCCGAGCCTCCGTCGAGGCCTCCCGCGCCACCAGCCAGCCCAGCAGCTCCGGCCACTCGTCCTCGAGGGGCTCCACGGGCGACAGGCGGGACGCCCACAGCGCCTTCAGCCGGGAGCGTGCGACGTCCTGCCAGAAGACCGCGTGCATCAACAGCTCCGGCCCGCTGCGGGGTGGGTTCACCGGCGCGCGCGTCGCCCGCTTCTCCAGGAAGGCACTCACCCGGCCCGTGGCGTCGAACCGGTCCAGCCGGGCCCAGAGCGCCTCCAGGGCCCTGTCGGCCAGGGGCAGAGCCCGACGCAGCTCGTCCGCCTCCGCCGCGTCGAAGGGCAGGGCCCCCGAGGGGACGGGGCGCTTGAAGACACGCTCGAAGATCTCCGCCGCGGCGCAGGCGGCCCGCAGCTCCGGGAGGTTGCGCGGCAGGATCTCCACCGCCTGGGCCCACTGCTGGCGCCCCAGCAGCGGCCCCGCGTCCAGCACCTCCTCCTCCAGCAGCAGCAGGGCCTCTCCGAGAAACGGAGGCTTCTTCTTCGCGATGAGCCGCCGGTCCACCACCTCCGCCAGCGCCTCGCGCAGCCGCTCCACCTCGGCCAGGAGCGCCATCTCCGCCGAGTCCCTCGGCCAGCCCTCGGCCTCCGCGCGCCGGAGCACCGCCGCCAGCGTGGTGTCCACTTCCGGCTGGGCGAGCGCCACCTCGCGCAGCAGCTCGAGGTTGGCCCGCACCCGGTCCTTCCAGAAGAAGGCGCGCAGCAACCGCTCCAGCGCGTGGTAGCGCAAGCGTGTGGCTTCGAGCAGATCCGCGCGGTCTTCGAGCCGCGCTCGCAGGAGGTCGGAAGGAGGGGCCACGATGGGTCCACTATAAGGAGCCCCCGGCGGGGCGACAGGCCCCCGGTGGCCACTCGGGGCGACGAGTGAACGGTGGCTCCCCGGTGACGCTCGACGTCAGGGCAAGCGCATGGGAAGAAGAGAACGCTCGCGGTCACGGCGCGTGGGCCGGATGTCAGACCTGAGCGGTAGGTTCCACCCATGGAACCTGTCGCTCGGATGGACGTGGACGGAATGGGGAATGGGAAAGCGACCCGCTACCTACGAAGACCTGGAGGCGCTCCCCCCGAACATGGTGGGGGAGATCATCGCGGGAGAGTTGTACGCGAGCCCTCGGCCCGCTTTCCCGCATGCCCGGGCCTACTCCCGGCTGGGGGGCGTGCTGATGGGCCCGTTCGACCTGGGATGGAACGGCCCCGGCGGATGGGTCCTCCTCGATGAGCCCGAACTGCACCTGGGAGGGGACATCCTCGTTCCGGACATCGCGGGCTGGCGCAGTGAGCGACTCCCCGAGTCTCCACGTACCGCGGCCA
>NZ_DASVSO010000638.1:0-1902 GCF_036388035.1 Archangium sp. | reverse complement strand
TCCCCGGCTCCAGCGTGGCCACCAGCCCCATGCCGCGCGGCACGAAGCGCACGGTGCCCTTCACACCCTTCACCTCGGGCGCCGCCAGCTTGCGGAACTCCTTCGCGTCCCGCTCGATGAGCCACAGCGAGTGCAGCAGCGCCGTGCTCCGATCGAAGGTGGACAGTCCGGGCTCGGCCATCGCCTCCATCAACCGCCGACGGGCCCGGGCCACGTCCAGCTTCCCGAAGGACGCGGCGTGTCCCAGGATGGCGGTGAGGCCCACCCGGCGCAGCGGATAGCGCCACAGGGCCTCGCTCGGGGCGGGCATGTTGGCCAGCGTGACGAAGCCCTCGTTGCTCTGGGCCACCAGCTCGTCGATGCGGCCCTTGAGCGCGGGCTCCTTCATCACCCCCGCCTTCTCCGCGGCCAGCACCGAGAGCGCCAGCGGGTACAGGTCTCCCGGCGTGGCCCGCTCCACCAGCGCGCGCACCCGAGCCGCCTGCCGCTCCCCGTCCAGCCGCGCCAGCACATACACCCGTGTGGCGTCCCACTCGAAGGGCATCTCGCCCTGGGCCTCCAGCCAGCGCAGGCTCTCGGTGATGCGCGGCTCATTCCGGTCCACCAGCCCGGCCTCCACCGCATACGCCAGCCCGTCCAGGGCGATGAGCGTCATGGGCAGATCCGCCTCGCTGTAGCCGCTGAACCAGGTGAAGCCCCCGCCCCGGACGGACATCTCCAGGATGCGGGCCGTGCCCTGCACCGAGCGGCTGCGCGCCTCGGCCAGCAGCCCCTGGCTGTCCGTGTCGAGCGACTCCAGCGAGCCCGCCTTCTTCAGCGTCTGGTACAGCGCCACGTTGGGCACCGTGGTGGACACGAGCTGCTCCAGGCACCCGTAGGGGTACGTCAGCAGCTCGCGCACGTTGGAGAGCGCCGCGTCCACGAGCGACGGCTGGAGCACCAGCTCCACCTCGGAGACCGAGGCACTGGCCGCCGCGGGCAGGGCCAGCTCGCCGCCGCCCCACCTGGACACCTTCACCGGCTCGGCCAGCGTCGCGGGCCGCACCGCCACCGCGCGCCGGTCCCGCAGCGGCTCCTTGCCCCCCGTCACCTCCACCGCCAGCTCGGCCGTGCCGGAGCCCTTCGCCTTGAGCGCGAGGGGCAGCACCTGCTCGCCACCCTTGCCCAGCTCCACCTTCTGCTTGGACTCGGCGGCCTCGAGCACTCCGGCCGCCGCGAGCCGCACGTCCAGGAGCTGGCTGCCCTTGGAGGCCTCGCCCGCCGACAGGCGCACCGAGGCGAGCGCCTCATCCCCCTGGCGGAGGAACTGCGGCAGCGCGGCGTACAGGTTGAGCCCCCCGCGCGTGGCGAACTCGGCCGTGGACTCGCCGAAGCGGCCCGAGGTGTCCGCCGCCACGCCCGTCACCACCCACAGCGTCTGGTTGCTCGGGAGCTTGAAGCGCACCGTGGCGCGCCCGTCCCGGTCCGTCACCACCGTGGGGCTCCAGTAGGCCGTGTCCCGGTCCAGGTCCTTGGCCTGCCGCGTGGGCGGCTTGATGGAGGCGAAGGCATGGTCCGGCAGCCGCGCCATCTTCCGCGCGAGCGCCTCGCCATAGCCGTAGCCCTGGAACTCGGCGGAGAAGAAGGTGGCCACGTTGTTGCGGCCCACCGGGTAGAAGAAGTCGAGCACCTTGGGGCGGAACTCGCTCTGGATGGCGTAGACGGCCTTGTCCACCACGCCCACCGAGAGCTGCGCCACCACGCCCTGGCCCTCGTGGTTCGTCACCCGGATGTCGATGACCTGCTCGGTGAGGGGCGTGGCCTCGGCGCGCCGGGGCTGCAACGACACGCGCAGCGTGCGCTCGGCGGGCACGATGCGGAAGCCCACCGTGCGCTCCTCCCAGCCGCCCGACGCCGTGGGGT
>NZ_DASVSO010000637.1:0-6577 GCF_036388035.1 Archangium sp. | reverse complement strand
GCAGGCGCGGGTGCAGTGGGCCATCTCGCGGCTCGAGGCGGACGCGCGGATGCTGGTGGCGCTGCGGGACATCGAGGGGCTGTCCTACGAGGAGATCGTCGACATCACCGAGCTGCCGTTGGGAACCGTGAAGAGTCGGCTCCACCGGGCGCGGGAGAAGCTGGCGGATCTCCTGGGACGGCTTGAGGAATGAACGGTTTTCAGCGGAGACTCCGGGACATGCCAGCACAGCTCAGCCACCGCGAGACCAAGGCCCTGTTCATCGCCCTCGCCGACGAGGAGCTTCCGGCCGAGAAGGCCGACGCCGTGCGCTCGCACCTGGACGGGTGCGGCGAGTGCCAGCGGGGCTGGCAGAGCTACTCGAGCACCGTGCTGCGGCTGCGCAAGGTGGACAAGCAGAAGGCTCCACCGGCGCTCGCCTCGATGGTGATGACGCGGGTGAAGCGGCAGCGGCGCTTCGGACTGAAGAAGCTGCACATGATGCACGCGCAGTACCGCTTGCCGGTGGAGATCCTCATTCCGCTGCTCATCGCGGCGGCCGTGGGGGCCTTCCTCATCATGTCCGCGCCCTGACTCGGCACGTCAGTCCAGAGGCAGGCTGCACAGCCAGCGATTGTTGTCAGGATCCTCGGTGCACTTCAGGCCCGGGCCGCACGTGTCGGCCGTATCGGGCCTGCACGGTTTCCGGCAGGCACCGAAGTCGCAGAGGGAGCCGGTGGGGCAGGGGGTGCTCTCGTCACAAGGGGTGACGCACTCCATCCAGACGGCCTCTCGATCTCCGGATGAGGTCATCTTGACGCAGCGCTGGCCCTCGGCGCACGCACTCTCCTGACAGTTGTACCCCCGGACCTTCGCGCATGTGGAGAGGCCCGAGTTGAACCGGACGCATTGCCGCCCCTCTTGGCAGCCCTGGCCTTCACATGTGGGAAGACACGAGAGTCCGTTGGGCCCTTTTCCACAGAAGAATCCCTTGGGGCAGCTTGAAGGATCCTCCATGAGGCAGGGTCGACCGCAGTAGACGTTGCAGACGAGCCCCCGCGCGCAGACATCCACCCGGGCGTTCGAACGTTCGATGCAGGGCTGCCCTTCTCTGGCTGTGCCTTCAAGCACACAGCGGCGCAGCAATGGAGCGCCTCCTCGCGGGTGCAGCGTCTCGCAGGTGAAGCCTTCGGGGCACTGCAGGTCCGTCATGCAGTTGCTAGCGAGGCAGAGGCTCTCGCCTCCGCTGATGGGACTCAGGCAGCCCAGAGGCGGAGCGCAATCTCCGGGTTCCTGGCAGCGACGCCCATAGGTCAGGAGCTGGCGGCGCTCGGGGTCGGAAAGCATGGGGCTGACCTCCGGGGCATCAGGAGCCTGGGTCCCGCGCTGTCCGTTCAATGCGAGTCTTCCCGTGAAGACGAGCGGCAGCACCAGGAGCAGGCCGGCGGCGATGCCGAATGCTGTGCGCCCCTTTTTCAAGGACATCTCCATCGGCAGGTCTCGCGGTCATCCGGATCCGTGCACGACCACACCCGTAACTCGCCGTCCTCGCACCGTTGATGCTCCTCAAGCCCATCCTGGATGTCCTGCCGGATGGCCTTGTCCATCTTGCCGTCGATTCCGTAGGTCTCCGGGCATCCCGTCCCAACAGCGAGCAGCAGCACGGCGGATGCGAGCGCAACACGTCCAGGCATGGGCCCCCCTCTCAGTTCCCTTGCCGTGGGGATGCTAGCACCACCACAGGTGACGGCCGTCCACCCTGTTTCGCGCCCGCTCGGGAACATCCCCTGTACCCATTCGTTGCGTCCCGGGGTGGGCTTGGCTACGGTGCCGCGCCCCTACGGGATGCCCCATGGCTGACACTCCAGAGAACAAGAACGCGGAAGCGGACCTCGGGTCCAAGGAGCAGGAGATCTACGACCAGCGCCTCGACAAGGCGCGGAAGTGGCGCGACTCCGGCTTCAACCCGTACGGCAACGGCTACCGGCCCCAGCACCTGGCCGCCGACATCCACGCCCGCCACGGCAACCAGTCCATGGAGGAGCTCGAGAAGGCCGAGCCGGCCTCCTATGACGTGGCCGGCCGCATCGTGGCCGTGCGCAGCTTCGGCAAGGCCGCCTTCGTCAAGCTGCGCGACCGCTCGGGGGAGATCCAGGTCCACCTGAAGAAGGACGCCCTCGGTGACGCCTACGAACTCTTCAAGCTCACCGACATGGGCGACTTCATCGCCGCCCAGGGCGCCATCTTCCGCTCGAAGACGGGCGAGCTGACCCTGTCCGCCACGAAGTTCGTGCCGCTCACCAAGTCCCTGCGGCCCCTGCCCGAGAAGTGGCACGGCCTCACGGACGTGGAGGTCCGCTACCGCCAGCGCTACCTGGACATGGTCTCCAACCCGGACGTGAAGCAGGTCTTCCTCAAGCGCAACAAGCTCGTGCGCTTCATCCGGGACTTCCTCGACACCCGGGACTTCGTCGAGGTGGAGACCCCGATGATGCACCCGCTGGTGTCCGGCGCCGCGGCCCGCCCGTTCTCCACACACCACAACGCGCTGGACATCGATCTGTACATGCGGATCGCCCCGGAGCTGTACCTCAAGCGCCTGGTGGTGGGCGGCATCGAGCGCGTCTACGAGATCAACCGCAACTTCCGCAACGAGGGCATCAGCACCCGGCACAACCCCGAGTTCACGATGCTCGAGTTCTACCAGGCCTACGCCACGTTCGAGGACCTGATGGACCTCACCGAGGAGATGCTCTCGGGCGCGGCGAAGGCGGTGACGGGGGACACCAAGGTGTCCTACCAGGGGCACGTGCTGGACTTCGGCAAGGGCTGGAAGCGCATCCCCATGACCGAGGCCATCCGCGAGGTCGTCCCGGGGCTGAGCGACAAGGACATGGCGGATGCGGAGCGGCTGCGGCACGAGCTGCTCAAGACGACGCACGCCGAGTCCGAGCGCCGCGCCATCGAGACCATGCACCACGGCGAGCTGGTGGGTGCGCTCTTCGAGCACCACGTGGAGCAGAAGCTGGTGCACCCCACCTTCATCACGCACTACCCGACGGCCGTCAGCCCGCTGGCGCGCCGCAACGACCAGAACCCGGACATCACCGACCGCTTCGAGCTGTTCGTCGCCGGCCGGGAAATTGGCAACGCCTTCTCCGAGCTCAACGACCCCATCGACCAGAAGGAGCGCTTCCTCGCCCAGCTGGACGCCAAGCAGCGGGGCCAGCAAGAGACGATGGACTACGACGAGGACTACATCCGCGCGCTCGAGCACGGCATGCCGCCCACGGCCGGTGAGGGCATCGGGATTGATCGCGTCGCCATGCTGTTCACGGACGCGCCGTCGATCCGCGACGTCATCCTCTTCCCCCTCCTCAAGCCGCTTGCGAAGTAGGCAGGAACCCTCGTGAACGCCGAACGGCAGACCGTCTACCGCTGGAGCCTCATCTGGAGCGGCGCCCTCGTGGCGCTGGTGGGGGCCGTGCTGCTCGGCGTGGCCATCACCCAATCGGACGCCTGGGGCCGGGTGGCCGGGGTGCTCGGCCTGTCCGCGCTCGGCTGGGGGGCGCTCATCCAGACACTCCAGTCGCTGGGGCTATCGGCGTTGCAGTCCACCGCCCTGCGCTCCTCCATCCAGATCGTCGGGGCGCGGTACCTGCTGCTCGGCGCGGCGGCGTGGCTGGTGGGCTGGGCGGTCATCGCCTCGGGCATCCGGCGCGCTCCGGAAGCCTCCGCCGAGGGTCCGAGTCCGGCCGCCGGGGCGGCGCTGTACCCCCGGCTCGCGCAATACCGTGACTTCTACTGGAGCACCCTGGGCGCCTACGGCGGCGGCATCCTGCTCGCCGAGCTGGTGCTCATCCTCCTGCAGACGTTCCTGTCCAGCGGCGGGGGCGCGGGCGGGGAGGGCGGTGGGCTGCCTCCGACGGGCGCCTTCGCCGTCTCGCTGATCGTCTCGTCGCTCGTGGCCTTCGCGTCCGGCTTCGTGGGGGCCTCCCGCGCGCGGCGGCTGTCCATGCCCGAGGCCACCATCGGCGTCATCTACTTCGGCCTGCCCGTCCCCGTGCTGCTGACGCTGGTGGAGCAGGTGCCGGACCTCCAGGTGTCGCTGGGCTACCGGCTGCGCGAGGTGACGTACGTGGCCGAGCTGCTCGGCCGCCCGGTGGTGGGCTACTGGCTCGTCTTCTCGCTGCTGGTGCTGATGCTGGTGCTGGGCCTCAACACCGGCTTCATCGCCGCGGGCAGCGGGCGCCTGGACCTGAAGCTGCGCTTCGAGCTGTTCGTCGCCCGCCGCCACGTGGGGGTGTTCCGCCCCTCGCTGCTGCTGGGCACGCTGGCGGTGCTCATGTTCGGCATCGTCCCGCCGCTCATCGTCTACGGCATCATCCGCTCGGTGGAGGCCGCGGTGGAGCGCAGCCGTATCCGCGCCCTGGGCTTGAAGGATCCGCTCGCCGCCGCCTCCGCGCTCAACCGCCTCAAGCTGCGCGAGCAGTCGCCCACCATGATGATGACCGCGCTGTCGGTGGGCGGCGTGGGCGTGGGCGTGATGGCCCTCATCATCGTGCTGTCGGTGATGAGCGGCTTCGAGGAGGATCTGCAGAAGAAGATCCTCGGCGCCCACTCGCACGTGGTGGTGTCCAAGTACGCGGGCCACCTGCCCGAGTACAAGCGGCTGATGGAGCAGATCGCCAAGGTGCCCGGCGTGGCGGGGCAGACGCCCTCCATCGACAACCCGGTGATGGTGCTCGCCGAGGGCGACGAGGTGCAGGGCATCGTCCTCAAGGGGATCGACCCGGCCACCGTGGGCTCGGTGCTGGACCTGCGCAAGAACATGTTGCCCGGGGGCGAGCTGGACAACCTGACGACCCCCGAGAAGATCGCTCCCCGGCGCGCGTTCGGCGGCTTCGGCAACCCGTCCACCCAGCAGGACGAGGAGGAGGAGGAACAGGAGTCGGAGGATCCCATCATCGGCAAGAGCACGAAGAGCGCCCAGCCGAAGGTGCTGCCCGGCATCATCCTCGGCCGGGAGCTGGCCACCATCATGCGGGTGGTGGTAGGCGACCGGGTGAACGTCATCTCCCCGCAGGGCGCCGAGCTGGGCCCCGCTGGCCTCATCCCCAAGAGCCGCGCCTTCCGCGTGGCGGGCATCTTCTACTCGGGCATGTACGAGTACGACGCCAAGTTCGCCTACATCCTGCTCGACGAGGCGCAGAAGCTCTTCAGCACCGATGGCCCCAGCGGCATCGAGCTGAAGGTGGCGGACGTGGATGACGCCCGGCGCATCGCCACGCTGGTGTCGCGCGAGCTGGGCGGCTACCCCTACCGCTCGCGCGACTGGGGCGAAATCCACCGGAACATCTTCTCCGCGCTGCGGTTGGAGAAGCTGGTGATGGGCATCATCCTCTCCATCATCATCGTGGTCGCCGCCGGCCTCATCGTCGCCACCGTCATCATGCTCGTGCTGGAGAAGCGCAAGGAGATCGCCGTCCTCAAGGCGCTCGGCGTGTCCGACGGCGGCATCGTGAAGATCTTCCTCGCCGAGGGCCTGCAGATTGGCGTGGCCGGTGGCGTGCTGGGCCTCTTCTCCGGGCTGGTCTGGTGCCTCTTCATCGAGCGGGTGGGCATCAAGCTCGACCCGTCCGTCTATTACATCCCCGCGCTGCCGGTGAAGATCGAGCCGTTGCAGACCGCGCTCGCGGTGGTCATCGCGGTACTCGTCACCTACCTGGCATCCATCTATCCCGCGCTCAAGGCGAGCAGCGTGGAGCCGGTGGAAGGCCTGAAGGCGGAGTGAGGACGATGTCGCTGCTCTCCATCCGCAACGTCTTCAAGAGCTACTTCCTGCACGGCAAGCGCATCGACGTGCTGCGCGGCGTGTCGCTCGACATCGAGAAGGGCGAGCTGGTGAGTCTCATCGGCGCGTCCGGCGCGGGGAAGAGCACCTTCCTGCACGTGCTGGGCACGCTGGACATGCCGGCCGCGGGCGAGCTGCTCTTCGAGGGGCGCTCCGTCTTCGGCATGAACGACGCGGAGATCGCCGACTTCCGCAACCGCACGATCGGCTTCGTCTTCCAGAGCCACTACCTGCTGCCCGAGTTCACCGCCCTGGAGAACGTGGCCATGCCGGCCCTCATCCAGCGCCGGGACCGGACCGAGTCCTATGCCTACGCCCGCGAGCTGCTGGAGCGGGTGGGGCTGGGCAGCCGCGTGGAGCACCGGCCCGGGGAGCTGTCCGGTGGCGAGGCCCAGCGCGTGGCCCTGGCCCGGGCCCTGGTGCTCAAGCCGGCCGTGCTGCTCGCCGACGAGCCCACCGGCAACCTGGACCCGGCCACGGGCGAGGGCATCCACCAGCTCCTGCGCGAGGTGAACCGGGACCTGGGCATCACCGCCGTGGTTGTCACGCACAATGAAGTCCTGGCCCGCTCGATGCCCCGGCGGCTGCGGCTGGTGGCCGGCCAGGTGACCGAGGCTTGACGCTCCTGGACCCCCTCCGCGCGCTTTCCCATTGAGACCCGGCGAATTCCTCCCGTAGATTGCCCCGCCCTTTACCGGCCGATTGCTCTTGAGGCTCCCCGTTCTCTCGCTCAGGTTCCTTCTC